>NZ_JAJKFT010000010.1:3628480-3928480 GCF_020966755.1 Blastopirellula sediminis | reverse complement strand
TCTCCGGCGTGATGCCGTGCTTCTCGTTGTACTCTTGCTGGATCTTGCGACGACGTTCGGTCTCGCTGATGGCCGCCTGCATCGAATCGGTCATCTTGTCGGCGTATAGAATCACCTTGGCGTTGACGTTACGTGCGGCGCGGCCGATCGTTTGAATGAGGGAGGTTTCGCTCCGGAGGAAGCCTTCCTTGTCGGCGTCCAGAATCGCGACCAGCGACACTTCCGGCAAGTCGAGACCTTCGCGAAGCAAGTTGATCCCGACCAGACAGTCGAACTTGCCTTCTCGCAAATCGCGCAGCAGCTCGACCCGCTCAAACGCGTCAAGTTCGCTATGGAGCCACTTGCAGGCGACTCCTTGTTCCGACAGATAGTTGGCCAGATCCTCTGCGAGTCGCTTGGTCAGCGTGGTGACCAACACGCGTTCTTTCATCGCCACCCGTTCGCGGACTTGCTCCAGCAGATGCGGAACCTGGCCGCGAGCCGGTTGGAGTTCGACGACTGGATCGAGCAGCCCGGTCGGACGAATGATCTGCTCGACCACTTCGCCGCCGGTCTTTTCCAGCTCGTAATCACCGGGGGTCGCCGAGACGAAAACGGTCTGGTTAAGGATGTTTTCCCACTCTTCGAATTTGAAGGGGCGATTGTCGAGCGCGCTCGGCAGGCGGAAACCATGTTCCACCAGGTTCATCTTGCGGCTCCGGTCGCCATGGTACATCGCGCGGATCTGCGAGACGGTGACGTGCGATTCGTCGACGAAGAGCAGGAAGTCTTTCGGGAAAAAGTCGTACAGCGTGCTTGGCGCCGAACCGGGCGGTCGGCCGGAAAGGGGACGGCTGTAGTTTTCGACGCCGGGGCAGAAGCCGACTTCCTGCAGCATTTCGATATCGAAGCGGGTTCGCGCATTGAGCCGCTGCGCTTCGAGCAACTTGCCGGCCGATTCAAGCTCTTGCAACCGAGCCGCCAGTTCGTGCTTGATTTCGATCACCGCTTTGCCGATTCGCTCTTCCGGCAAAACGAAGTGCTTGGCCGGATAAATATAGAGCTGATCCTGCGGCGCGATCACTTCGCCGGTGAGCGGGTTAATGATCGACAGCTGTTCGACCTCGTCCCCCCACAGTTCGATGCGGTAGGCGAATTCTTCGTAGGAAGGCCAGATTTCGATGCAATCGCCCCGAACGCGAAACTTCGAGCGTTCAAACGCCACGTCGTTTCGTTCATACAGAATCCCGACCAATTTTCCCAAAACTTCATCGCGGTCGATAATCTGCCCCCGAGCGACGCTGACCATCATCGCCTTGTAGTCGGACGGCGAACCGAGACCATAGATGCTGGAAACGCTCGCCACGATGATCACGTCGCGGCGACTGACCAGGGCGCTGGTCGACGCGAGTCGCAAACGATCGATCTCGTCGTTGATCGACGCATCCTTTTCAATGTAGATATCGCGCTGCGGGATGTACGCTTCGGGCTGGTAGTAGTCGTAGTAGCTGACGAAGTAGTGGACGGCGTTGTGGGGAAAGAATTCTTTGAATTCGCTGTAAAGCTGCGCCGCCAACGTTTTATTGTGCGAAATCACCAACGTCGGCCGCTGCAACTGCTGAATCACATTGGCGATGGTGAATGTCTTACCGGAACCGGTCACCCCCATCAGGCACTGGTGGGGACGTTGTGCGCGAAGTCCTTCGACAAGCTGCTCGATAGCGGCGGGCTGATCCCCAGCAGGCGCAAAAGGGGCTTGAAGCTCGAACTGCATTACCAATCTCGTACAACTCGGGGGGAAGCGGCGCCATCAATCCATGGATAGCGCAGGTCGAATCTTTCCATTATCGCCTTCTGAGCGGTAAATGACATCCCCACGACCTTTACGATCGCTGACTCGTCTTCACGTGAACCGGCAAATTGCCGTAAAATCGTTGCCGTAGGAGACGAAAATGCCGTATCGATTGCTGAAAAACGACCTATTTCTTGCGGTGGCGCTCACTTTGGCGACCATGATGGTCCCTGGTAGTGCGCTGGCTCAGGATACCGCTCCCCCCACCCAAAGCGCCCCAATCACCGCCGAAGATGTCGACGTGCGGCAAAAAGCGGTCGCCAATTTCGGCGGAATTGAAGACGCCGAAAAAGAAAAATTGGCGGGACAGTTTGAGACCGCCGCCAAAAGCTTGAAAGCGGCCGCAACGTGGCTGGAGAAAAAAGCGGAATGGCAGGCGATGATCGACCAGCCGGACCAGCAAGTCGCGAAGCTGAAAAGCCAGCTGGAAACGGCCGAACAATCAATCCGCTCTCCGGTCGACGAAAACTCCAAACTTCCGCTCGTTGAAGCGTCCGTAGAAAAACTGCAGCGTGACCAGACGCAGTTGCAGAACGAATTGCTCAACTCTTCGGCCGAAGCGAACCGCCGTACCGAACGCCAAGTCGCCAATCCCAAAGAGATCGCCGATCTCACCCAGCAAGCGACCGACTTGCAGACCGAATTGGGCGCCTTGCCCGCGGCGATCGACGCCAATCCAACCCAATTGGCTCGCCGTACCGAGATCGAAGCGAAACTGGTCGAAATCCAGGCGCAACTCGACGCCGAAAAGATCGAACTCACCGCCTACGAAGCCTCCAGCGAAGCGCAAGGGCTGCGGAAGGAGCTCGCCACCAAGAAAAACGCGTTCCTGAAGAAAGAGTTGGAGCGTGTCCGCCAACTGGCGACGAAAAAACGCGAAGCCGAAGCCAAGATGCAATTGGAAGCGGCGAAGGACGAGTTGGAGGAAGCTAAGAAAGAACATACCGAAGCGTCCCCCGCGATTACGCAGTTTTTGGAATTGAACACCAAACTGCTGGAAGTTCGGACCAAGCTCTTGGACGTCCTGAAGAGTCGCGAGGAGGAAGTCGCCGCGATGAAAACGCGGCTTGACAATCTACGCGCCCTGAAACAGCAGACCGAAAACAAGGCGGCGCTCGATCTTCCGCCCGACGCCATCGGCGTGATGTTGCGTGAAGCCCGCGCTCAGTTGACCGAAGAACGTCAGTTTCAAGTCGAATTGCAGAACTTGAATGAAGAGCGAAAAACGCTTCAGTTAAACCTGATTGACGTGCGCGACGCCGCGAAAGATCTGCTGGTGCTCAAATCGGACGTCGAAGCGGGAGTGATTGAGCCGTCGGTCTTCATGGAAGGGGCAGGGCGGATTCGCCTCCGGTTATCGCGCAGCCTGAATCGTTTGGCCCAGATGAACGATGCGTTCGCCTTCGCCAGGATGGAAGCGCATGATTCGACGCTACGTACGCCTGATCTGAACGATCCGGAAATCGTCAAGCGGATTGCAGCCGCCTACGAGAGCCGTCTGACGATTGTCGACGATTATGCGGCCGCGACGAAGAAGCTGTTCGACAAGACGATTGAGTTCGAGGAAGACGAACAGCAACTCGCGTCGCTGACGCACGACTTCAAGAACTTTATCGACGAACGAATTCTCTGGATTCGCTCGCCCAATACGGTCGACTGGGAAGAGTTCCAGCAGATGTGGCGAACCGCCAGTTGGTTCCTGTCGCCCGCGAACTGGAACAGCCTCATCAACCTTGCGCTGGCCCAATTCAAACAGAGTCCGTACGGCTTTTTGTTCACGGCGATCTTCTTTGGCGCCTTGTTGTTCTACAAACGCCGAATGCGGCATCGCCTGAACGACATCGGATCGGAGCTCGCATGGAAACGGCTTTCGCCGCTCCGCATGACGACCGAGGCCCTCATCCTGACGACGTTGACGGCGATGATATGGCCCCTGGTCTTTCTGTCGATCGGCTATTTTCTTTCGCTGCTGCGCACCGAATCGGCGTTCGCCGCGGCCCTTTCGGCCGGCTTGTACGCCACGACGTTCGTGTTGTTTCCGCTGGAGATGCTGCGGCAACTGGCTCGGCCCAACGGCGTGATGTCAGCGCACTTTCGCGTGCCCGACGAAGTCACGAAAGTCATTCGCTGGACCAGTGGGACGCTGAAATATCTGTTGCCGCTCGCCGCAGGCGTCAACGCCGCTGCGGAAGAGCATAGCGGTTCGGCAGTCGACGATCCGCTCGCGCGGGCCGTCTTTATCGTCTCGATCGCCCTCGTCACGTTCGTTTTGTGGCGAGCGCTCGGCAGCCAAAGCGCTCCCCGCAAATGGATCATGGAGAACTACAGCAGCGGCGTCTTTCGCTACCTGGCGCCGATGCTGTTCCTGCTGTTCATCGCGACCCCCGTTGCGTTGGCGGTCGCCGCCATGTGGGGCTACTACTACGGCGCGGTCCGCATCGCAGAAACGCTCAACTCGACTCTCTACCTGGTCATTGCGATCGGAGTGGGGCAAGGCTTCCTCTTCCGCTGGATCATGCTGAAGCGAACGCTGCTGCTCCGCGAACGCTTGAAGGCGCAGTTGCAAAAGAGCGAGAAGGAAACGCTTTCGAGCGAGGTCGCCGTCGCCGCCCAAGAAACGCCGGAGCTCGATCCGTCGATCATCGGCGAGCAAACGCGGCACCTGGTCAAAGTGATGTTCGGCGGCATTTTGCTGGTCGGCCTGGCGATCATCTGGCAAGACGTCTTGCCGGCGATGCGTAGTCTGGGACGCACGACAATTTACCCGTTGATCGAATTCGGCGAGTCGGCCGACGCGGCAGTCGCTCCCTCGGCCATCGCGACGGCGCCGACCGCTCCGCCCGCGGGAGACGCAAGCGGCGATCCAGGATCGACGGCGCCAGCGCCCGCTCTCTCGTTGCAACCGGCGCCTCCCGCGTCGACGACGTCGACCGAATATCGGCTGACCCTGGGGGCGCTCGCCCTCGCCTGTTTGGCAGGGTTCACGACTTTCGTGCTGGCTCGCAACTTGCCTGGCGTGCTGGAACTGTTCGTCTTGCCGCGACTCGATCTTGACGCCGGCGGGCGATTCGCCGTCTCGACCATCTTCCAATACCTGGTGGTGGCGATCGGCGTGATCATCACGGCCGGTTGGCTTGGCTTGCAATGGGACAAGATCCAGTGGCTCGTCGCGGCGATGTCGGTCGGTCTTGGCTTTGGCTTGCAGGAAATCTTCGCCAACTTCATCGCCGGTTTGATCCTGTTGATCGAGCGGCCGATCCGCATTGGGGACATCGTCACGATTGAAGGAGTGACCGGCACCATCGCCCGAATTCAAATTCGTTCGACGACCATTTTGAACTGGGATCGCCAGGAGTTTATCGTTCCCAACAAAGAGTTCATCACCGGTCGCGTGCTGAACTGGACGTTGAGCAGCACGCTGAACCGGATCGAAATTCCGATCGGGATCGCTTACGGCTCCGACACCCGCAAAGCGGAAGCGACGCTTCGTGAGATCGTCGCCAATCATCCCTACGTGCTGAAAGACCCGGAACCGCTGGTCACGTTCTCCGGCTTCGGAGACAGTTCGTTGTCGTTTGTCGTTCGCGTTTACCTGGCGAACTTCGAGCATCGACTCGATACGATCCATTCGCTTCACCAACAGATCGACGACGCGTTCCGCGAAGCGAACATCGAAATCGCCTTCCCGCAAACCGATCTCCATATCCGCTCGGCGCCGGAAGAATTGACGCAGGCCTGGAAGAATTCGCTCCGCCCCGCGAACGGCTCTGGTAATGGGAACGGAAACGGCAACGGCAAGCACATGGAAGGGCCGCATAGCCCAACCAGCTCTTCCACTTCGCCGACCGAAAACGGCGGAAAGACCAACTAGCGTCATTGTCGTAGGGTGGGTGGAGCAAGCGTCGAAGAAAACGAACGCTCTCGCTTGACGTCGCTCGCTTGCGTAATCCACCTTTCGCTTGCCAGCGTATTGTTGGGTTTCGCTGCGCTGCACCCAACCTACGAAACCGCCAGCGGCACGAAGAACTAGCTGCCGCTTTCCTCCGCCGGAGAAAGATCGCCGGCGATCGTCTCGACGTCGGCCGCCGGCAGCAGATGCGGTTTGAGACGCTCCAGCGTTCGCGGTCCGATCCCGCGGACGCGCTGTAGGTCGTTATGATCGAGAAACGGCCCCTCCGCCGCGCGGGACTCGACAATCCGCCGGGCCAGCGTTTCGCCAATCCCCGGCAATTGCGTCAGTTCGGGCCAGTCGGCCTGATTGATATCGACGACGAATGCGGCGGGGAGCGGCTCAACATGTTCGATATGGATCGATCGTGAGCGGCGATTCTGGTCGCGCCACGCGTAAATCGAAGTCCCCACGATCAATACCAGCAGCACGATCACCGCCGCCAATTGATCCCCCCGGCGCAGCGTCCACCGCAGGCGACGGTTCGATTTCGGCGGCGGTGAAGCAGGGGACATGGCGAATTCGGGCTCCCAGGGGCGTCGCCTATTATCGACAAAACGGCGACGCCAAGCGAGACTTTAGATTGTCACTAATTCGCCCGTTTTTCCGATCGCCGTCATGCCCAAAGAATACCGCCAGGTGGAGTGGGACGCCCAACTCGCCGATGATTGCCGCCACCTGATCCGTCTGGCGTTTCGCGAGGACCTCGACAACGAGCAAGACTGGTCGACCGTCTCGCTGGTCGCCGCCGATGCTCAGGGAAGCGCCAACATCACCGCCCGCGCTAGCGGCGTACTGGCCGGCACCCAACTGATTCCGCTGATCATCGAAGAGGCGGAGTTGGAGCTGACCTGGACTCCGCAAAAGCAAGATGGGGACGCGATTTCTCGCGGCGACGTCGTCGGCACGCTCTCGGGAAGCGTCCGCGATTTGCTGACCAGCGAACGAACGATCCTCAACTTCATCTGCCGGCTCACCGGCATCGCAACGCTGACGCGCACGTACGTCGAAGCGGCGACCGGCTCGGCCCGCGTTTACGACACGCGGAAAACGACCCCAGGCTGGCGACGCTTGGAAAAATACGCCGTCCGGTGCGGGGGCGGCGTCAATCATCGCGTCGGTCTGTTCGCCGCCGTGATGGCCAAAGATAATCACCTCGCGTGGAGCGAGACGCAGCGGACGCTGGCCGATATCACGCCGCAAGTGCGGCAGTTCCTCACGGCGCAACTCGGCGAAGCGGCCGCCGCCGAAAAGCTGGTCGAAATCGAAGTCGATAGCCTGGAGCAACTCGAAGCGGTCCTCCCCTCGCAGCCCGACATCATCTTGCTCGATAACATGCCGCCGGAGACGCTGCGTGCTGCGGTTGAAATGCGCAATCGCTTGGCGCCCAGCGTTGAACTGGAAGCGTCCGGCGGCGTCAATCTGCAAACGATCGGCGCCATCTCGCAAACCGGCGTCGAACGCGTCAGCGTTGGCGCGCTAACGCATGGCGCCGTATCGCTCGACCTCGGCCTCGACTGGAAAGCGTAGTACGACGCCACTAACGCGAGACGCGATACTAGCCCGAGGC
Organism: Blastopirellula sediminis; assembly: GCF_020966755.1. Taxonomy (NCBI): domain Bacteria; kingdom Pseudomonadati; phylum Planctomycetota; class Planctomycetia; order Pirellulales; family Pirellulaceae; genus Blastopirellula; species Blastopirellula sediminis. The sequence continues at coordinate 3,921,130 of NZ_JAJKFT010000010.1, read as the reverse complement.
GCGAGCCGAGGGAATGTGTATGGCAATATCGTACAAGCTGGGATCGTACTCCGGGCCGCAAAGCGCATGGCGTCGCTCTTAATCGCGTCCTTCCGCACTCCCTCGGCTCGCGCCTCGGGCTAGTAGTGCCGTCTTACGTGGCGTTTTCGCAACAATTCCGGGACGAATTCTAGATTTTTGGGGTCGATTTGACTCTGGTCGGACAGACCCTATCTTTCAGATGAACTGAAGCCTTGGGGAGGGGTGAAGTTCGTTGCGCGGCGAGGAAGCTAGGAGCTTGAGGGGACCTCGCCGCGCTTTTTTATTGCTCTAACTTTGCAGCCTGCCATGCGTCTTCGCACCCGACTCCCACGCCGCGGATTCTCGCTGATCGAGGCGCTCATCTGCCTCACCGTGATCACGATCACTTCGGCTGCGCTGCTGCTGAGCGTCGAAAGCACGCTGGAAGCGACGATGGACGCGCAGGAGATGACCATCGCATCGGGCCTGGCTGATCAAATGCTGGACGAAGCGCTCGGGCAAGACTGGGTCGATCCGACGATGAGCGATCCTTATCCGACGTCGCTCAGCGCGTCTACCGCCGAAGCGAGCGCGGCCGGCCGGTCCGAATATGACGATACCGACGACTACAACGACTATACGTCGACTCCCCCCACGTCGATTGACGGAATAACTCTTGGACAAAGCGATGGGGCAGGGCGATACTTGCCGGCCAGCTTTCAGATGAGCGGCTCGTTTTTGCAGCGGTGGCGCTGCAAGTGCGAAGTGTATTACGTCGACAAAAACGACCTCAGCTTGGAGCTCGACGACAGCAATTCGGGACCTTACCGCGCGATCGAAGCGACCGTCTTTCACCTGGACGGCACGACGTGGCGGGAAGTTCTGACTCGCCGCCGCGTATTCACGTATGTCCCGCCGACAACCTAACCGCACGACGCGCCGCGGCATGACGCTGGCCGAAATGCTGGTGGCGACCGCCATCATGGGCATGATGGCCGCTGCGCTGAGCACGATCGCTTTGGCGGTGCAGATGGCGCACGAATACGCCGCCGAACAAGGAGTGATGGCGCAGCACGCTCGCGTGATCATCGACCGCATCCAGCGTAGTTTCTCGACCGCGACCGCCAGCGAATCGTTTCCCGGCGCCCAAGTCGTCACTTACTACGATTCGACCTATCCCTTTCCGCAGGCGATCGCCATCTGGAGTCCGACCGCCACGGCGGCCGATCCCGACGGACTGCCGCAGGTCGGCGAAATCAAGTTCTTCGCCGCCGATCCCGACGCTCCCAATCGCCTCCTCGAATTTCAAGCGACCGGCGACACGCGAACCGCTCCCACCTCCAACGCCGCATGGCAAACCCTGATTGACGAGTTAATCGCGGACGAAAACGTCGAGAAGGTGGAACTGACCGATCAGCTGGCCGCCCCGAAACTGGTCTCCGGCGCCGTGAAGTCATACAGCACGCTCCGGTTTGAAATGCGCGTCCGCCCCGACGCGGCCGAAATGGCCGACATGCGCGGCGGCACTAAAACCTGGGAAACGCTCCGCTGGCCGCAACGCGCCTATGGACTCACCTCCGGCACGCGGCAATCGTGGCTCGCGTTTCAATTTCAAATTGCCCCCGATGCGACCGCCGCGCAAGAATCTTCAGTCGATCCTGAAGCCGCGCCGTTCTTCGGTTCCGCCGCCATCTTTTATCTGTTGGAAAAATGAGTTCCGTTCGCCGCCAACGCCGACCTATTCGCCAGCGACGATCCGGCATCGCCGTCGTGATCGTCCTTGCGCTGTTGTCGATCACGCTGGCGATGTCGTACGCGATGATGCGTACGCAGATGAGCGCCAGCCAGATCGAGCGGAACATGCACCGGGCCGGTTCAGCGCGACACGCCGCGTTATCAGGCCTGGCGATCGGCGTGCGAAAGATGCACGCCTCCGATTGGCAAGGGGTCAACGTCCCCTTGAGCGGAACGCTCAGCGACAACGAAAGCTACATCGTCACCTACGAGACCGGCGATGCGAAACTAACCGCCGCCGATCCCGATTGGAGCGAATACCCGTATCGCGTCACCGTGAAGGCGACCGGCGTTGCGTTCGATCCGCTAGATACGACCTACAAGTCGGAGTATTCGGCCGAAGCGGTCGTCCAACTCGTTCGCAAAAAACGAACCGCCAATCCGAGCCACTTCACTTCCTCCCAGGCCTATACGACTTACCTGTGGGGAACGCAGACCAATTCGATCGATATGCCGGTTGCGATCAGCGGTTCGGCCCATATCCAGGGAACGCTCGATCTGCTGCCTTCGATGCCGACGGCCGAACGTCCCTTCTACGGCCTGATCGACGAGCTGGCGATCTTCGACCGACAGGTTGATTGGTATAACATCAATCAAATTTATCAAAACGGTAACGGGGACAACGCTACCGTCTACTCGCAGATCGCCAGTCAATCGCCAAGCTACTGGTGGCGGTTCAACGAATCCTCTTCAGCTTCGACCACGGCTGCAGCGCAAGCGGGAGGGAAGACCGGAACCTATATCGGCGGAACGCTGCCCGGCGTGACCGTCAACGGCACCAATCGTGCGGCGTTTTTCGACGGCAAGACAGGGCATTTGGATCTTGGCAAGTTTGAATTGCCCGCGACGGGAAAGTTCACCATTCTCGCCTGGGTCGCGCCGTTTTCCGGCGACGCCGACAATACGTACGCACGCATCATCTCGAAAGCGACCAGCGTGAACGCTTCCGATCATGTTTTTATGCTCGGTCTCAATAACGGCGGCAGCAGCACTCCACGCCTTCGAACGCATATGAAACTCGGCGGCAGCGCCTACACGCATGTCGCCAGCGGGGGCGACGTGACGCCGGGGCAATGGTCGCTGGTCGCCGTCACCTACGACGGCAGCACGCTCCGATTCTACAAGAACGGCAGCTATTACTCAGGCTATTCGGTCAGCGGGACGCCGGGAACCAACAGTGCGGCCAGCGTTTGGATCGGCGATAACCCGCCGGGGAGCGCACGCACGCGCTATCTGAGCGACTTGCAGAAGATGAATACCGCCGGCCTGGGCGACGCTCGCCCGCTAAAAGGGAGCGTTCGTTTGAACCAGTCGACGAACGCGTACGCCGGTTGGCTCACCTTGGCGCGGATGCTTGGCCTGAGCGTCAACTTTGCAACCTTCAACATAACGACGCCGACCGAGATCACCGCGGCGGCGACCACGTACCAACTTTATCCCGGCGGCAAGGCTTACACGGTTCCGGCCGTCAGCGGGACCGTCAGCAATCGCTCGTACGCTCCTAGCATGACCGACAATCCGCTGGGAGTCGTCCGTCTGACCGGGAACACCACCTTCGGCAGCAACATTAAGTTCGAGGGTATGTGCATCACGCCGGGGGACGGCATCGACCTGACCATCAGCGGCGACAACGTCCAATTGAAGGCGCCGACCCTGCCGGCCTTGATCCACGAAACGGGTACCTGGGAGCTGCCGGCGATCTATGGCCGCGACGACGTCTTTATCAACGACGCCCAAGCTACGATCGAGGGCGCCGTCATCGCCAGCAACGCATTTGAAGTTCAAGCGGGCGCCGACGACGCGAAATTCGCGCTGACCGGCATGCTCCACGCTCAACAAGCGACGATCGGAACGCGAGCCGCTTGGGACGCCTATTCGGGCGACTGGGGCAATCAACTCTCGCAGTTCATTGCGGCGACCGGCGGCGACGCCGACGACTACTTTCCGCAGTGGCTGGCCGAACAACGAGGGCTGCAGCCGAACGACAATTTGTCGATCGCCCCCCCGGCCGAGGCGAGAAGCTACTATTGGCCGGATTTATCGCAACCGATATACGTAGCGGATCCAACCGACGAGGGTCTCGCTTGGGAATATGTGCGCCGCAGCGAAAATGGCGCTGGCTAAACCGAACGACTATGGGAGTTTACGTCCGATGAACAACGAAAAACGCTGGTTCGCACTGCTCGGCCTGAACGCGCTGGCGATCGTGGGAATGGTTGCGTGGCAATCGCAGGCCCAAGCGCCGGCCGCAAACATGCCGTTCGCCAACGCCGTCGCGCAGCGCGAACAGATGATCCAACTGCTGAAGGAATCGAATCAACTGCTGAAAGAGCAAAACGCGATTCTCCGCAGCGGCAAGTTGAAAGTGGAATTGGCGGAGAAGTAGATCGATGCGCTCGACGGCTCTTAAGCGCGGCTTTACGCTGATTGAACTACTGCTGGTGGTGGCGCTGATAAGCATCGTCACCGCAGTCGTGCTGCCGCAGCTTGCGCCGACCTTTGATCAACAGCTACGAGGGTGCGGTGAGATCGTCGTCTCGGATCTCGACTACGCACGCAGCCTGGCGATCGCCAACGGATCAACCTATCGAATTACGTTTGACGATGCGGCCAACACCTACACGCTGACCCATGTCGGCACGAACGCGACGCTTGATACGTTGCCCCGCTCGCCGTTTCATAACAACGAAGCGAATCGCAAACAGCAGGTCACCTCTCTTTCCGACCTGCCGCACGTCGGCGTAAGCGTTACGATCCTTGGAGCCGTCGTAACCGGCAATACCGATACTCGTACGACCTTCGTCGAATTCGGTCCTCTGGGAGAAACTACCGCGACAAAGCCGACAATCATTTGGCTGCGCGCAGGGAGTGGCGTAGATTCCAAATACGCGGCCGTACGGATTCATCCGATTACGGGCGTCGCCACGTTGGAAGATCCTACGCAAACCCCTCCGGACATTCCCGCCAGCTAACGACCGCACGAGAGCGGCCGACCGGCGGCGGAACGCTTCCGGAATCGCCTTCGTTAGCTCGCATGATTCGCCTCCCCTTCAATTCGACTGGTCCGATCGGCGTCGACGTCGGCTCGCGCTCGATCAAGATGGTGCAATTCAGCGCCGATCGAAAGACGCTGCACGAATACGCCACGTATGACCTGCCCAGCGGATCTGATAGCGTACCGAGCGGCGAAAAGCTGCAAGCCGCGCTGCACCATTGCCTGGAAGGGCGACGGTTTCGCGGCAAAGACGCGGTCGTATGCTTGGGCCGACGCGATCTGTTCCTGCAAAACATCCGCATTCCCAAAAGCGAAACGAAGCCGCTCGAACTGCTTGTCCAGCAGGAAGCGGCGGGACGCATTCCTTACTCGGTGACCGACGCCGAGATCCGCCATTTCGCCACTTGCGACGTCCGCCAGGGAGACGTCGCCGCTCAAGAGGTGGTGGTGATGGCCTGCCATCGTCCGACGCTCGAGCAACGCCTGGAAACGATCGAAGCGGTCGGCCTTCGTCCGTTGGCCGTCGACGTCGAACCGGCCGCCATTTTGCGCAGCTACTGCAATCAATATCGCCGCGAGTCGGACGCTACCGATCGCGTTCTCTACGTCCATATCGGCAACACCACGACCGTCGTCGTGATCGCCGAAGGGGACAAGATCCTGTTCATCAAATACCTCGACCTCGGCGGGCGTCAGTTTGACGAAGCGGTCGAAAAGCGGCTCGACATGTCGGCCCAGCAAGCGGCCGACCTCCGCAAGCACAACGGCGATCGCCGCCGCACGCAACAAGACCCCGAAATCGCTCGTAGTTTGGCCGAAGCGATGCGGCCAATCGTCGAGAAGCTGCTGACCGAGCTTTCGATGTGCGTCCGCTACCACAGCGTCACCTTCCGCGGCAAGCCGCTGGTCCGACTGGTTCTGTCGGGCGGCGAAGCGAACGAACAATTGGCCGAAACGCTCGGCAAACGACTGTCGCTCGACACGGAGCTGGGCGACCCGCTTCGCGTCTACGACGAAACGCAACAAATCACCCGGCGCAGCATCTGGGACGTCGCCGTCGGACTCGCTCTGCGAGCCACGTAACGGCGCCGCCAGGATACGACCATGCAAGACATCGACTTCCTACCGAAGAAATTCCGCGATCGGCGAAACCGTCGGCGAGCCAACGTCTATCGTTGGGTCGGCGCGGCGGGAATCGGCGTGCTACTGGCCGTCGCGGCGCTGCTGCAACTTGGCATACAGCATCAGCTGAAGGCGCATCGCAACCGCTTGGAAGCCCAATACCTGGCCGCAGTCGCCAAACGGGATCAGTTGGTGACGCTCCAGTCGAAACTAACCGAACATCGGAACGAAGCGCAGTTGTACGCCGCGCTCCGCAGCCATTGGCCGGCGACGCAACTCTTGGTCTGCATCACGGCGCCGACGCCTGAGTCGCTGTCGTTCCGCGAATTGAAAATGTATCAAGAGATCGCGTCGGTCGCGCGACGTCGCGAAGAGGAAGAGGAGGCCAACGCCACGGCGAAGGCGCCTACCTTGCGCGACTTCGAGTTCTTTCGCTCGGAACGCAAGGCTCGGACCGCCAAGATCGACGTCGATGGAGACGTGATGGAGGTCTCAGAACTTTACGAGTATCTCGTGAAGCTCAACGATCACCCGCTGATCCAACGCGCGATTATCGAATCGGTCGAACCGGTCGCCCATGGAGACGACTCGGGACGTTCCGAATTTCAACTGCAAGTCGTCCTGACTCCGCCGCCGGGAGCCGATGCGGTTCCTGCTGCGACGACCGCCTCGCGATAGGGAAAGCAAGGGACATGGCCGAATCCGCAAAAGCTCCGAAAAAACCGCAGACCGCCAAGTGGAAGTACGTCGTCCTGCTGGGCAGCGTCGCCGTGGCGTACGCCGCGTTCGTCTATCTGCCGCGTCAGCAGCACATTTCAGCGCTGCGCGACGAGATCAACCTGATGCAGACGACGATTGACTCGGAAGCGGCCCTCGACGCCCAATTGAAGGCAGTCGGCGAAGAGGTCGATCAGGTCGAAGAGTTTCTCGCCCCGTGGCATGCGGTCTCGGAAAAAGATATCGACGCCGGACGCGTTTACCACTTGCTGACGGCGCAAGCTCGCGCCGCTGGCGCCGAAAAGTTGAGCCTTGTTCCGATGCCCGAGCAACGCCATGCCAGCTTGGTCGCCCAGCCTGTTCAGATCGGCTGCCAAGCCAAGTTCGCCCAGATCCATGAGATGCTGAAGCGATTCGAAGAGCTTCCCTACGTCCTTTGGGTGAGAAGCATCGAACTCTCACCGCTAGCACCAAACGAAGACACCCTGCAATGCGAGCTAACCTTGGAGTTTTTTGTCGATTTTGACGGCAAATCCGGTTAGCTCGACGCTATCAGCGTCCGATACATAGAAAGACGGAGCGGAAACGTTTCGTAGAGACCATGAAATCGCAATCCCTGGTTGCTCGCATCAAGAAAGAGGTCCAGAAGAGCCCGCAGAAGGCGGCGGTGCTTGCCGGACTGTTTTTGGTCGCGCTTTGGTTTTGGGCGCCGCTGGTGAAAAAGTGGCTGCCGGCCAGCAAATCGAGACCGGCCCCAAGCGACGTCGCGATCGAGCAGCCGTTGGCCGCGACGCCGCAACCGCAGGCGTCCAGCGCCGGGAACGAGATGAATTGGCGGACCTGGTCGAAGCGGATGAAAGAGAATCCTCGGATGAAGTCGGCCGAACTTCCGAAGGGGAGCCTCGACCCGTTCCGTAAGATCCAAGTCGCCGCTGCGGAAGATCCGAAAGAGAACGTCGCGGCGCCGGTTGCAGAAGTGAAACCGACGCCGGACGACTTGTTTGTTCGCTCGGTGATTGTCGGCCGCACGCGAGCAATCGCGCGGATCAACCAGGCGAACTACGAAGTGGGAGACGTGGTGCAGACGGCCCAAGGGGTCAGTTTCGTGATTAGCGCGATTGAACCGAACGGCGTGATCCTCGCTCGCGACGGGGAGACGTTTGATCTCCACCTGAAAACCTACGACGTGAACGAATCGGACAAAACGTTGGTGTTGCGGCAGGGAACGCTGCAACCGTAACGCGGGAAGTCACTTTCCTAACGACATGGAAGTCGAATGCAATTCTTAATCCGAACGACGGTCTTCGTTCTGTGCGCCATCGCTGGCGTCGCTGCGGCGATCGGTCTGGTTCATTATTCGGACGACCTGCTCGACAGTTCCCTCTTCGCGCTTCCGCCGGTCGCAGACGCCGCTGATTCCGCTTCGCCGATCGCCGCTGCGCCGACTTCGCCCCTCGCAAACGCTCCGGCCATCGCCGCTTACGCTCCGGCCGTCACCCAAGACGTCGATATCGAAAGCCTGAAGAAGTCGATCGAAGCGGCCAACGATCGCCAGAACGAGAACATGCAGTTCTTCACCAAGGCGATCGACTCGATCCGCGACGTCGCGCAGTCCAGCATCAACGCTCAAAAAGACAACAACGCGGCGAACCCGCTGGTCAATCCGGCCAACCCTGCCGCTCCGATGAACGGCGGGCTCTTCGCTCCGCCGCCGGTCGCCGGCGCCGCTCCCGGAGCCTTGGATCCGCTGGCCAACGCCCAGCCGACGCCGAGCGAACTCCCCGAACCGAATCCGCTGCCGACCGGCCCCCGCATCATTCGCGGGGAAGGGGACGACGGCCTGACGATCGTCATCCAGGACACCGACATTCGCGAAGTGCTGGAAATGCTGAGCGAGCAGGGGAACCTGAACATCCTGCCGACCAACAACGTTCGCGGCACCGTCTCGGCGTCGCTGACGAAGGTGGACGTGCGGACCGCGCTGAACGCAATTCTCCGTTCGACCGGCTACATCACGTTGGAAGAGAGCGGCTTCATCTACGTCGGCACGCCGGCTGAACTACACGCGATGAACAACATGGGGGACCGGGTTCAGACCCGCATCTATCGCCCTAACTACATTCGCGCCGTCGACCTGCAAACCCTGCTTACTCCGCTCCTCACGCCGGAAGTGGGCGTGATCAGCGTTTCGACCGCCGCCCAGATCGGCATCGCCGCCAACAGCAACACCGCCGGCGGCGACGATTTCGCCGGCACCGAAGCGGTCATCGTCCGCGACTACGAACATAAGTTGGTCGAAATCGATCAGGCGGTCCGCGAGCTCGATCGACGTCCGCTGCAAGTGGCGATCGAAGCGACCATCCTCTCGGTGAAACTCGATGACGGCGTCGACATCGGCGTCAACTTTGAAGCGCTCCGCGACAAGAACACGGTTCGCCTCGTCTCGGGCTTTCCGCTCTCGGCGCTCGACAACCTGAAACTGACCGACGGCGGTTTGAAGTTCGGCTTCCTCGATTCGAGCCTGGCCGTTTTCATCGACGCCCTCGAAACGTTCGGCGACACCAGCGTCATCGCTTCGCCGCAGTTGCTCGTTTTGAACAAGCAGCGGGCCGAGATCCTGATCGGCGAACAAAAAGGTTACATCAGCACGACCGTCACCGAAACGGCGTCGACCCAATCGGTCGAATTCCTCGAAATCGGTACGCAACTTCGTCTCCGTCCGTTCATCACCGACGACGGGATGATTCGCTTGGAAGTCCATCCCGAAATCTCCGACGGGGACGTCAAAGTCGAAAACCAGATCACGTTGCCCAACAAGGTAGTGACGCAAGTGACGACCAACGTCATTTGTCCCGACGGCCGCACGATCATCATCGGCGGTTTGATCAAGAGCGATCTCCGTCGCAACGGGTCGCAGATTCCGTATCTCGGCAGCATTCCTCTGATCGGTCCGGCGTTTCGTCAAAAACAGGAAGAGACCTCGCGCGACGAACTTATCGTGCTGCTGACGCCGCGGATTGTCGACGCCGCCCACATCCCCAGCGACGGCGAAGTGTTGCAGGGAGTCTTCGAACAACAGCATGAAAACCTGGCCGACAAAATGTCGCCGCTCGGCAAACGCTACCTGGGACGCAAGTACTATCGCATGGCGACCGCCGCTTGGGCCACCGGCGACGCTTACTCGGCGCTCCGCTACTGCAACCTGGCGATTCACTTTGATACCAGCAGCCTGGAGGCGGCCGAACTGCGTAACGTGATCACGCAACAATCGGGATTGGGAGATCGCTCCGTCGTCACCCATCTCCGCGAAGGATGGGTTCCCCCAAGTCCGCCGCACCTTCCCGAGGTCTCCCCTTGGCACATCGAGCAAGTGCAGACGCCGCCGCCGATGATGATGCCGCCGCCCGAGTTCGGTCCGGGTCCTGAAGCCGGGCCGCAAGAGTTCGCCCCGGCGCCGGTAGTCACGCCGCAACACTTCGCTCCCGCGCCCCAAACGCCGCAGGTGAACCGATGATCCGCCGATTTTGCCTTCTCGCCTTCGCATTTTCCGGCGCCGTCGGCTGCTCTCACCTGCCGAGTTGGAGCGAGCCGCTGTTGCATCCCGGTCGCGACATCGAAGAGCGTAAAGCCGAAATGGCCGAATCCATTTCGCAGCGACAAGCCGACACACGCCTCAAAGCGGCCCAGGCCCACTTCGCCTCCGGCGAAACTGCCAAATGTCGGCCGCTGGTCGAAGAGTCGCTGGCGCTCCGCCCAGACTCGATTCCAGCGCTCCGCATGGCGGCCGAAGTCGCGCTGGCCGAAGATCGTGGCGCCGATGCGATCGCCTATTATCGTCGCTTGGTAGAACTCGAACCGGCGGACGCCCAAACGCGTCACCTGTTAGGGGTCGCTCTTGAGATTGAAGGGGAAGTGATCGAAGCGAACGAGCAGTTCCAACGAGCCGCGCAGCTCGCCCCCAACAACCCGGTCTACCGGATGAGCCAGATCCCGACCGGCCCGCCGATTCGCTAACCCGCTGGTCAACCAATCGCAACCGACGTCGCCTCCGCGGGTTGCTCTTCCGGCGCGAACGCATGATTCTCGCGCAGATCGCGACTATCCGCAGCTAGTCTCGTAAGCTTCGGCCATTTCGCTACTTGCGTTCCGCCAAACGGCGAAAGCCGGCCGTTTCTGCCGGGCTACATCAAAAACTGCTTTCTCAAAACGCCGCCTCCCCTTAAGATGCTTCATGAGCAAATCATTCGCCTGCCATCTTTGTGATCTTCGCCTGTGCTTGAATACGACTTTCACAACAGCATCAGCCATTGGGTCTGCAGTACGGCCCACCTGATTCAGCGTGAGATGAACGCCGCCCTGGCGCCGCGCGGCATCACGTTTCGCCAGGCGCAAGTTCTCGGCTCTTTGGCCCTCGAAGGGAATCTCTCCCAGGTAGAGCTCGCCGATCGGATGGGGGTCGAACCGCCGAGTCTGGTTGCGATCCTCGATCGGATGGAACGAGACGGTTTGATCCAGCGGCAGCCATGCCCGAAGGACCGTCGCATCCGCCGGATCGCTCCCCGCACCGAAGTGATGCCGATGTGGGAACAAGTGGTCGACACCAGCCGAGCGATGCGTGCTCGCATCACGCGCGGCATGACCCCAGAGCAAGTCACGTTGCTCGATCAACTGCTGACCATCGTCCGCCAAAACCTGAAGGGGGATGAAAAACCAGACGCCGCGGCAACAACCGCCTAGCGAGCGCAAACAGCGGACCGATCTGGCGGAATGCACGAAAAGGTTGCTTTGGAGTGCGAAGGCGATGTGTTAGAATTCAAGGGCGCCGTTTTTATATAATTTACGGCGTGCCCCGCCTCCCCAGCCCTCCTTCCTACCAACCTTCCCGGGATGAGCCAGTCCCTTCTGGGCGCTTGCTTCTTCCGACCGCCAGGATCGAAATATGCGACGCATCGCGCTCTGTTCGCTTGTCGTGCTCCTTTCCACTTCGGCCCTGTACGCTCAGGCGATTACGATCGCCGACGTCAAACGAGACGCTCCCGTTTCGTTCGAGCAGGAAGTGCTGCCGATCTTGCGGCAGAGCTGTCTCGCCTGTCACAGCGAGAGCGAAAAGCAGGGAGAACTCGCCCTCGAGACGCCGCAGCAAATGCTGCTCGGCGGCGACTCCGGTCCCGCGATCGTCGCCGGCAAGGGACTTGATAGTCTGCTGCTGAAGCTCGCCGCGCATCAGGAAGAGTCGTTCATGCCGCCGCCGGAGAACGACGTCAACGCGCCGCAACTCACCTCCGAACAGCTCGGACTCCTCCGTCTCTGGATTGATCAAGGAGCCAAAGGAGGACCGTCGACCGTCACGGCGCCGCCGCTGAAATGGGAATCGCTCCCCGGCGTCCTCAATCCGATCTACGCGCTGGTCGTCAGCCCTGACGGCCAGCAAGCCGCCGTGACGCGGGCCAACCAGCTTTTCGTCTACGACATCGCCACCGGCAAGATGGTCGCGCAGCTGCAAGACACGTCGCTCAATCCGGCGGCCGCCCATCAGGACCTGGTGAAGGCGCTGGCCTGGAGCCGCGACGGCCGCTTGCTCGCCTCGGGCGGTTTCCGCGAAGTGAAGCTGTGGGAAAAGCCGCGGGAAGCGCGTTTGTCGACGCTGACCACCTCCGCCGCCACGACCGCGATCGCCGTCAGCAGCGACAGCAAACAACTGGCGATCGCCGCCGCCAACAACGAGATCCAACTTTACAACGCCGATAACGCTCAAGCCGCCGCCAAACTGACCGGACACACCGCTCGCGTCACCGCCGTAGAGTTTACCGCCGACGGCAAACGAGTCGTCTCCGCTTCGCAAGATGGAACAATCCGCGTCTGGAACAGCGGCGATGGCGCCCAGGCCATGACCCTGACTTCCCCCGCGCCGATCGATGCGCTGACGCTGCTGCCGGCCGCCAAACCGGAAGAGCAACAACTCGTCGCCGGCGGCGCCGACAAAACGCTACGCGTCTGGACGATTCCGGCAGAAGCGCCAACCGCCGAGAAGCCGGCCGAGCCGATCCATACGATTCCGGCTCACGACAACGCGATCACCTCGCTGGTCGCGGTCCCTGGACAACCTTCGCAGGTTTACTCCGGAAGCCTCGACGGAACGGTTCGCCGCTGGGATCTGGCCACGCAAAAAGCGACCGTCACGCTGACGCATGGAGCGCCGGTTCTCGCGATCGACGTTCGTGCCGACGGTAAACGCATCGCCTCGGTCAGCGACAACGGAACCGCCAAGCTGTGGGACGACGCCGGCAAGCAGATCGCCGAGATGAAGGGGGACGTCGCCAAACAAGCGGAGGTCGCCCGACTGACGGCCGATCATAAGGCGACGGAGCAGCGCGTCGTGTTGTTGAAGAATCGACTCACCACGGCCGACGAAGCGCTGAAGGGGCGAACCGAGGCGCAAAAAGAGACCGAAACCGCCCTAGCCGCCGCCAAAGAAGAAACCCAAAAGCAAAAGACCGCCGCCGAAGAAGCGGCCAAAACGCCTCCGGCCGATCCGCCGGCGGAAAAAGATCCGAAAACCGACCCCGCGCAGCTATTGGCCGACGCCGAAGCGGCCGAGAAGCTGGCTCTTCAGAAACAAGAGTCGGCCAACATCGCCGTTAAGAACGCGCAGAAGTATGTCGACGAAGTAAAAGCGTCGGTCGCCGCCGCCGAAGAGCGGGTCAAAGCGGCCGTCGCGAGCGTCGCAGCCGCCAACCAAGCGGTCGCCGAGTCGCAGCAGCCGCTCCGCTCGGTTCGCTTCTCGCCGAGCGGCCAGGTCGTCGCCACTTCCGGCGATTACCACAGCGTCGAAACGTGGAACGCCGAAACCGGCGCCGCGATCAACGCCTTCAAACAGCAAGCGTCCCCTTGCTACCCGCTGGCGTTCCTCGCCGATGATCGCGTCGTTTCCGCTTTTGGCGAAACAGAAGCGGTCATCTGGAACCTGAATCCGTCGTGGCATTTGCTTCGCACGATTGGATCGGCTGAGCAGCCGGAACTGATCTCCGATCGCGCCACTTCGCTCGACTTCAATTCGGCCGGGACGCAACTCTTGGTCGGCGGGGGCGCTCCTTCCCGTAGCGGTGAGCTGAGCATCTTCAACGTCGCTGACGGCAAACGCCTCCATCATTGGGCGACCGCTCATACCGATACGGTCTACTCGGTTCAGTTTTCGCCCGATGGAACCGAATTTGTTTCGGCCGGTTCCGATAAGTACGCCAAGTTGTGGGACGTGAACCAAACCGAAGCGATCCGCCGGTTTGAAGGACATGGGGACTATGTTTTGGGCGCCGCCTGGAAAGGGGACGCGACAGCCGTCGCCACCGTCTCCGCCGACCAGACGCTGAAAATCTGGGACGCCGAATCGAGCGATCTGCAGCGTACCGTCCAAGGCTTCGCCGGCGACAATACCGCGGTTACCTACGTGGGCGAAACCGACCAGGTCCTCTCCAGCTGCGGCGACGGCACGGTCCGCCTGCAAAACGCCGCCAACGGCAGCACGGTCCGCAATTTCGCCGCCGGCATCTGGCTCCACTGCGTCGCGACGACGCCCGACGGCAAGCGAATCGCCGCCGGCAGCGACGACGGCCGCCTCTTCCTGTGGGACGGAACCAATGCAAAACAGCTGCACGTAATCAAAGTCGGAGAGTAGTCCTCCCCAACTAGCCCGCAGCGCAACAGCTTTTTGCACGAGTCGCCCTAAGTTCTTTTCGTTCGTCGCCGTTTGAGGCCGTTGAGGATCAGTTTGGCTTGGACCCAGCGGCGGACGCGGCGGTAGGTTCTGGCCCAGGCCGGTAGGCATGCGAGACCGCCGCCCCAGTTCGTCAAGTTGCCGAAGAAGCGTTCGATCGCCACGCGTTCGTCCATAATCTGTTGCGCGATTTGCGGATCCGAGTCTTCCAGAATCTCCTTCGAGCGCAGTCGTCCGGCCGTTTGCGGGCGATGCCCGAACCCTTTGTCTGGTCCGTAACGACGCGGTGCGATCAGCTCGATGTCGCCCCGCTCATCGCAGATGGCGAACAGCTTATTCGAGTCGTAATTGCCGTCCGCGACCAGACGTCCTTGGATGGTTGTGGTACGCAGTATTCGGCGAGCCATCTCCCGTTCGTCGTCCTTCATCGACGCCATTCTCCAGTCGCCGATCATGCCGTTTTTCCCGAAGATTAAGTGCAGCTTGTAGCCTTTCGCTTTGCCGCCAGTCGCTCGCCCGTACGTCGCTTGCCTGTCTTTCGAACAGCCGCTAATCGCAAGCGGCTTGCCGTCGATGAACCAGGTATCGCAGGCGGCCGAATTCGGCCGTAGCACGCGATCTTCAACCTCTTTAAGAAACGCACGAACGTCATGCGAACGCATACGACGCGACATCGTCGCGTTCGACGGCAACCGTTGACGTCGCTCATGAATCGGCCAGTTCTCGCGTTCGCAGGCCCAACTAATCGGGCGGTCATGAATCACCGCCCAGAACCAAACCCGCACGACCTCGATGACGGTAAACGTGCTGCGCGGATCAAACCGCGGCTTGCCAATCTCGCGAAACGCAGCGAGAATCGATCTCCAGAGTTGGCGTTCCATGCTCGGTCTCGTTCTTAGTGGTATTTGAAAGAGACTAACATGAACGCCAACTTCTTTTTGCGCAATACCTTATCGCGGCTGGCGCAAAAAGCTGGCAAGCAAGGGAATTCGTCCGGACAAAGAATAGAACACGGAAGCCACGGACGAGTCACGGTAAGAACACGGCAAGAATAGTAGCCCACAGCGCGCCCAATAGTAGCCCGAAGCGCAAGCGAGGGAAATGCGTCCGCAAGCAGAGCGGCAGGCACGGCCTGCCCTACGACCCCAAATGGGCGACATTGGCAAACGATCGTGCACGACGCGGATGCGCTGCAAGACGAAGCGGAACGCTGGAAAGACGCCGCGCTCGATCAGCGAATGCGTTCACGAATTCGCCTCGCGATGACCGACCTCGGCGAGGCGCACGCGACGAAGCTGCGGGTCCGCGAAAACTGCGGCATGAACGGTACGAAGTTCGCCCGGGCGTGGGATCGGATGGTTGCGGAAGGGGAGATCCAAAAGATCGTCAACGAGAAACAGGTCTACTATCCGAGTTATCGATTAGCCAAACCGGTCGCGAAAAAAAATGACGCGTCCGAGTCCACTCCGCTCGTAGGGTCCGCTGTGCGGACCATGGGAAGCGCAAACGGATTGGCCAAATCGATCGACGCATCTGCGGTCCGCACAGCGGACCCTACGGGAGATGCGCTACGCGCCGAAAAAGATCGCACTCGCGGTCCAGTCGATCCGCAACCTTCAACCGACGCTCTTAAAAATGCCCCAACGGGGCAACCTAAAGCAGCCCTGGGTAAGTGCATGCGTTTGAAATGGTAGCCCCAACGGGGCGATCTAAATGGAAACGCTCCATTCGCGTCGCGTTAAAAAAATCGTCGTTGCGGTCCAGTCGGTTGGTTTTGACCGAACGCCGGCGCCCGTTTAGCGCGCCCCTTTGGGGCTTCGGAAAAAATGGAAGATCGTGACCCAGGGCTGCGTCGCCAGGGGCGACTTACCCCGGGCCAGGTTAGTTCGCCCCGTTGGGGCGGATGGAAGAGCGTGCGCTGTTTGGCAATTTGGAATTGTTGCGCTGCGGCTTGCGTTGGTTGCTTGCGGCCGCATTCCCTCGCTTGCGCTTCGGGCTACTATTTGGGCGCGCTTGCTGCTTGGGGGCTTTCTCTGGCCGTGGTCTTACGGTGACTCGTCCGTGGCGTCCGTGTTCTATTCTTCTTCCCAACCGCATTCCCTAGCTTGCAATTCCAACTCCATCCAGGGGCAGCTATTTCGTTGCTAGATCCGACCGCCCCCCCAAAAAAAACTTCGCAACCTTTGGCGATTGCGTCATAATAAATGAATCGCATAGGCGGAGTTCTACCGCACCGCACAAATCCCCAAGGGAGGCGAAACCATGCGACTATGGATCACAGCTATCGCACTTTGCTTGTCGGGCTGCGTCGCTCCGAGCGTGACGAAGCCGCTGGGGACGCCGCTCGAACAGCCTTCTTTGGAAAAGCTAACCGGCGTCTGGCAAATGCCCAACGGCGACTTGATCAAAATCAAGAACGTCGAGCGTCAACTCTACTTTGGAGTCCTGCAATTCGACGAAAATGAGCGGACGTTTAAAGCCCAGACGCTGGAAGGAATCATTACGACCAACGCGGATCGTAAGTTTCTGTTTGTCTGCGGGACCGGCAAAACGGACGAGTATTTCTTTTCTGAGGTGACGCAACTTGGCGACGACGTCATTACGCTGCGCAGCCCCGATCCGGAGACTTTTCGACAAGGCGTGAAGGAAGGAAAGATCAGCGGTGAGATCGTTACCGAGAAGTTCCGCGAAAAGGAATACGAGCGAGCTCGCATCGACGCCGATGAGGACGCATTTTTCGCCTTCCTCGCAGAAAAAGGGAGCGACGCTTGCTTCCCTCCGAGCTCAGAGCAGACGTATCGAAGACTAAAAGATTCTTCGTCGCCGTAGAGCGAGTGAATTTGCAGTCACGCGCCGTCGGAAGGCACGCGAGCCCGTGGCGATTGGCGGCCGCATTCCCTCGCTTGCGCTGCGGGCTAGTGATACGCCGGGTATCGTGCGGGCAGAAGTAGGCTGCCAAGAAACAGCTGCGTCCGGATTCATTCATCCGGACGCTTTCCCTCGGCTTGCGCCTCGGGCTACTATTTTCCTCTGATCGTTACGAGATCAATTCCGGAATCGGCTCGCCGTGGTCGACGATCGGAGTCGGGCGGCCGTTGAGGTCTTTGATGAAGACCTTGCGGCCGTCGATGCCGAGGTGGTGATAGATCGTCGCCAGGAAGTCGCCTGGTTGGCAGATCCGGTCGACCGAGTCTTCTCCCTTGGAGTCGGTGGCGCCGATGAAGCGGCCCGTTTCGATGCCGCCGCCCGACCAGATGTTGGAGAAAGCTCGCGGCCAGTGATCGCGGCCCGGTTGCTTCGTTCCGGCCGGAGCGCTGGCGTTTCCGGCGCCGGTGCTCGGTTGGTAGTTCACCTTCGGCGTGCGACCAAACTCGCCGGTGACGACCACCAGGACTCGCTCTTGCAGGCCACGTTCATGAATGTCTTCGATCAGCGCCGAGACCGCCTGATCGTACGCTTGAGCGCGGAACCGCATCGCGTCAAAGACGTGATGGTTGACCGCATGGTCGTCCCAGTTGCTGACGCGACCGCAAAGCGGACCGTGCAAGCTGGAGGTGAGAATGTCGACGCCCGCTTCGACCAGACGGCGAGCGAGCAACAGCTGCTGGCCCCACGTGTTGCGGCCGTAACGATCGCGAGTCTTTTCGTCTTCCAGGCTCAGGTCGAAGGCGATCTTGGTTTTCGGATTGGTGAGCAGAGTCATCGCCTGCATCTCGAATTCGTCGAGCGCTTCGAGTTCGCCCGCTTTGTCGAACGCGCGATGGAGCGAGTCGAGCTTTTGCCGCAGCGTCGCGCGACGTTCGAGCCGCGACAGTTCACGCGGATCCGAGACGCCGATGTTGGGGACCGAGAAGCTGGGGTTGTTGGGATCGCCGGAGACCGCAAACGGCGCGTAGGCGTCCCCCAGATAAGCGGGACCGGTGTAATTGCCCGGAGGATTCACCCCCGCGTAGATCGGCAGCGGGTTATCGCGCGGGCCTTGCTGCGAACGGATGTAGTTGGCGACCGACATCCAGTCGGGCAGGCGCGGCGCCGGTTTGTCGCGCGTGTCGGGATCGCCCGAGAGGAGCTGCATCGAACCGGCCGGGTGACCGCCGGCGTTTTGACGCATCGAGCGGAGGACGGTGAACTTGTCGGCGATCGCGGCTTGTCGCGGCAGCAGTTCGGTGAAGTGCATGCCGGGGACTTTGGTCGGAATGGTGGCGAACGGGCCGCGGTATTCGACCGGGGCGTTCGGCTTCGGATCGTAGGTGTCGATGTGGGAACAGCCGCCTGGCTTCCAGACCATGATCACGGCGTTCTTTTTCTTCGCTTCGGCGACCGGAGTCGCGGCTTGCAGACGCATCACGCCCGGCAAGCTGAGAGAGGCGAAGCCAGCCAATCCCATCCGCATGAAACCGCGACGCGAAACAGGGCCAGGGCAAATGGCCGACGCAGCGTTAAAGGGGTGAGTCATTTCTGGGTAACCTCCACGGCGGGAACGACACGAATTTGAATCGGTTGGGAGACGACGATGTCGACGATATCTTTGGGCGCCGCCTGGGTTTGGGCGGTCTGCAGTTTCTTTTCGGCGGCGACGACCGCTTCGGCCGCTTTCTTCTGCCGGTCGGCGATTTCCTTGGCTCGCACTTCGGCCGCCTTCTTTTCTTCTTCGGTAACGGCCGGAGCTTCCGGCGCCAGGTTGGCCGCTTCGGCCGCTTTCGCTTGGGCCTTGGCCAACGCTTCTTCCGCGTCGGCGACGGCGGCGACTTGCGGATGATCGGCGTACTTGGCGACGGCGCTGCCGTAGAAGGCGATCGTGTAGTCGCCCGGCTGCGGCTTCAGCTTGGTCAGATCGACGACCGCTTCGGTCGCGTCGTCTTTCAGCGAAACGTCAAACGCGGCGTTCCCTTCAAAGCCAGGGCCAAAGGTTTGCAGGTTGAGGATCGCGCCGGAGAACTCGTTGCGGCGGATTTGCGTGAGCGGAATCGTCAGCTTTTCGCCGGCCTTCGCTTCGTACACCTTTTCTTCGGCCGCAGCGATGGTCAGAGGCGCCGCTTCCGCGCCGCACGCCGAAACCGGCACGTCGGCCAGCAGACGCGGCGTCGGGATCTCTTGCCACTGGTCTTTCACCGGCCAGGTCATCGAAGCGAAGCTTCCCTGGCGGGTCACCATCTCGCCGTTGATCTCGGCTCGACCAAAGAAGTTGGCGCTGGTCAGGCCCGGCTCTACTTTTTCATCGGCGGTCAACAGCAGGATGCCGCGCGAGGCGCCTTTCGGAATCGTCAAACCCGCGGCGGTCACGCCAGCCGGCAGATTGTCGAGTCCCAACTCGATCGGGCCGTCGAATCCATCGCGGCGAACGACCACCACTTCAAACGCCATCGTCGCGCCGCCGCGGAGAGCCATCGGCTTCGACAAGGCGTTGCGGTCGCCGTTGCGGAGATTCATGTGCAGCGCCCAACCGACAATCGCGAAGTCCGGCTCCGCTTTGCGAATGATCAGGCGGTAGACATTGCGAGGATCGTTACGCGTGCCGCCGAACAGGTCGGTGATCCGCAGGCGATGGACGCCATCTTGTTTGATTTCGACTTTGCCGAGGATGTCGGCCGAGCCGGCGTTGTAGCAGGGGCCGTCGTAGCTGTAACCGTTGCTCGAGACCTTCACCGGGCTCGGGATGTCGCTCAGCTCGACCAGGTCGACCGCTTCCCCTTTGTCATTGACCTGCTGAACGACGATCGACGGATCGGTCGGGCGGCCAAGACGGTCCGAAGCGACTTCGACCCACCAGACTTCACCCATCTTGGCGGTGAACTCGTAGGCGTCGACGTCCGCCGCCGGGAAGAAGCTGCCGGCGATGTCGCACGGCAAGGTGATCTTCTGGATCTCTTCCGCTTTGTCGTTTGGTTCGACCTCGGTCATCGCGGCGGTCGCGGCCAGGCCGATCGGCGGCCACGAGAAAGCGTTCACATCGCGAGTCGAAGCGAACAGCGGCAACGGCGCGTCGGCCGGGATCGTTTGCAGCGTGAGTCGATAGAAGTGATACGGCCCGCCGTCAAACGTCAGGTCATGCACCTTGATCACATACTTGCCGTCCGCTTCGGGCGTGAAGTCGATCGAACCGCCGCGGCGTTCGACCCGCAGGTCGTTCCCCTTGGCGTCGGCGACGACCAAAACCGGGTTCAACTTCGAGTCGATCCCGCGGGCCGCACAGTTGACGATGATGCGTTGGCCCTGTTTACCCTCGAACGAGTAGTAGTCGATCGCCTTGGCGGTCATCTTGCCGTTGCAGACCGAGTCGATCGCGATCGGCAACGCCGTTTCGAGCTTCGTGTTCGGCGTGGTTGCGGTCGTTTCGGGAAGCGCGCCGACGCTGAAAACGCGCGACGACGAAATGCCAAGCCGCGTCATGACGCGAGCTTCATGAATCCCCGGCGGGCAATCGGCGGCGATCGTCACCACATACTGATTGGCGACCGGCGAGCCGTCGTCGGCCAGCTTGCGAGTCGCGGTGATCGCGGGATGCGAAAAGCGGAGCTGATCAAGCTCTTCCAGGCTTTCGCCGGTGATGGTGACGTCGAGCGTCGTGCCGACTTGTCCCCCCATCGGCATCGTGGTCAACAGACGTGGCGCCGGCAGACAAACCGATTGCGCCATCGCTACGGAAGGTCCGGTAAACGCCAGAATCAAAACGAGTAGGCGGGGGACGACGTCCAGCACTTTGTCGTTCATCGCATCCTCTATTTAGTGGTTAAACAGGAACTCTTTGGAATTCATGATCGCCCAGAGCAGGTCTTGGAAGTTCTGCTGGGCGGCGACGTTAGCTGCGATCGGTTTCCCGTCGGCGTCGGTCGGAATCTGCTGCAGATACTCGAGCGCGATCTGCATTTCCTCGGCACTAGGATCGCGTGAGTAGGCGACCCGGTAAATCTCTTTGATCTTCGCTTCCGGCGGAGCGTCGCTCTTCGCCATGTCGGCGGCGCGACCAGCGCCGGCGCCAAGTTTTCCTTTGACTTCGGACGAATTGATCAGATGCAAGCTCTGAGCGAGACTCGACGACTGCACCCGTTCGCACTCGCAAACGCTCGCGTTGTCGGGACGGCCGAAAACGCGGAGGAAGAGGGAGGCCTTGTTGTAGCTGTTGTCAGGCAGCCCGACCGCTCGCGTGCCTTGCGGCAAGTTGGCGAACGCGGTCGGCGATCCGGTCAGATCGTCGATCGAGTCGAGCATCACCTCGGCCTGCATGCGACGCGGGTAATAGCGAGAGTAGTTTTGTTCGTCGACCAGGTTGTAGTCGTTCGGAACCGAGCTGAGCTGATACGCCTTCGACTGCGTAATGACGCGGACCAGTTCCTTCAGGTCAAAGCCGCTGCGGATGAAGTGCTCTTCAAGGGCGGCGAGCAATTCCGGATTCGACGGCGGGTTGGTGTCGCGAATATCGTCTTCCGGTTCGATCAGGCCTCGCTTGAAGAAATGCTTCCAGTAACGATTGACCAGCGACTTGGCGAAGAAGGGATTCTCCGGCTTCGAGATCCAGTCGGCCAAACGGAGCCGCGGGTCTTGATCGCTGGGAATCTCGCCAACGTCATCGCCAAGGGCGGCCGGCTTCAGCGATTCGCCGGTCTTGATGTTCTTGGAGGTCGCCATGCCGCGCTTGTGGAAGATCAAATCTTCGCCGCGGACGCCCGACGGTTTGCGACCGACTTGGGCGAAGAAGGCGGACAAGCTGTAATAGTCGTCTTGGCTCCAGCGTTCAAACGGATGGTGATGGCACTGGGCGCATTGCAGACGAACCCCCAAAAACAATTGGGCGACGTCTTCCATTTGATCCTTCGGCTCTTTGACCCGCTTGTACCACGCGACCGGCGGATTGGCGACGACCGTGCCGGTGGCGGCCAACAGTTCGCGGACCATCTGGTCATACGGCACGTTCTGGAGCAGGCTATCGCGTATCCAAGCGTGGAACGCAAAGTTGGAAGTGATGTCGCTCGCATCGTCGCGGCGATTCTTGAGCAGCGCCGTCCACTTGTTGGCGAAGAAGTCGGCGTAGCCGGGGCTTTGCAGCAAGCGGTTGATCGCCTGATTGCGTTTCTCCGGATCGGTGCTGGCCAGAAACTCATCCGCTTCGGCTGGAGTCGGCAAACGCCCGGTCAGATCGAGCGAAACGCGGCGAAGGAACGTCGCGTCGTCGCAGACCGGGGAAGGGGGGACGCCGATTTCGTTGAGATTGGCGAAGACCAACTCGTCGACAAAATTATTCGCGGTCGGCAATTCGCCCATCGGAGCGCCGAGCGGAACCGCAGCAGTGAAGACCGCCGCTTTGTCCTGGTAGCGCAGCATGATCGCCACGCGTCCCGGAATGTCGTGCATTTTCACCAGGCCGGTCGAGGAGACTTCTGCCATCGCTTCCGAGTTCGACTCGAACAGCGAAAACGGCGTGACGTCTTTCTTGCTGCCGTCGGAGAAGGTGGCGATCGCTTTCAGCTGTTGCTCTTGGCCCATGTTGACCACGCCGCGCGGGGGCTGAACTTCGATCGACTCGAGCGTCGGATCGGCTTCGACCTGATAAGCGGCGCCTTCGCTGATCCAGCGGCGGATGATTTCGTAACCTTCGGTATCTTTGGCCAGGCGAACGCCTCCCTTGTGCGGAGTTTCGTTCGCCCCTTTGCGAAGCAGCAGGCTCTCTTCCGGAGCGGAGGGGAACAAGCGGCGACCACGTCCCTCACGGACGATGCTTTCGTAATCTTCGAGCGGCTCAAAGCCGAGCAGCGAGAGTTGGAAACCGTTTTGACCGCCGCCGGCTTTCGCGTGGCAGGTTCCCATGTTGCAGCCAGCCTTGGTAAGGACCGGCACAACGTCGTTAACGAAGCTGACCTTCTTGGGAGCGACCTGCTCGGGAACGGAGTCTGCTGCGACTGCCAGCTGACAGAAGAGCAACGCCAGTACGACGCCAAACATGCGGCAGCGTCGGGTGTCCCTGGCCGAATGGTAGGTAGGGATGACCATCATGGTTCGCAGTAAGTTGGCAGGAGGGACTTAGTGGCGGCCGAAAGCCGAACTAAGCGAAAGGTAGGGGTGGGCTGTGAGTTTGAATTTAACCGTAGGTGCAATCTTCGTCTAGAAAATATTCTTGCAACCTGGGTTAACTTTCATGCAACCTAAAGCGAGAAGATTGCACGCGGCATCAAATCCGCATTAATTTGCACAAACTAATTGCTAGTGTGCGCATTTAGACTTGCCGATTGAATAGTCAATTTGACCGGGGCAAATCGCGCCGATGACCGCCCCCCAATTGGAACCCGCGTATTGGAAGGTCGAATGTTTCGCAAATCACTATGGTTGGCTGACTCGGGGAGATCCTTTTAAGAACAACGCAAAATCTCGATTAACGCCGATTTCGAAAGGCAACGCGTTCGCTTGACGAATTCCACAACCAGCGAAGTCCGTTTTCCAAGGAGGTCAAAAAATCGAAAACGAAGACATGGGTTATTCCGGCATGGAGTCACGTTGGGCGGTTAACGACGCTTCGCGACGCTGCCTTAAGCTGGTCCAGCAATTGGATTCGACAGAGCCAACACAACAAGTCGTATGGCATTTATCGCAAAAGTACGAGGAGTTTATGGCGGGCAATTCTAAGCGAACGAAAATTCCGCAGGCAAATAGTTAACTTGTTCTAACGAGAGCGAAATCCTTCGAAACCGTTGCATTTCTTCAAACAGAATTTCACAGACCGTGATTCCCAACGATAGAATGCCGAACAGGCCTGCCGAGGCCAATATTTTTGCCTCTGCAATTCGTCGATAACGCACGCGTCTGACGTCGCTCCTAGCGGCACGTCGTTACAACGCTAGAAGCTACGCTCGATTGGCTCAACAATGGACACCATTTTGGATGAGCATCAATGCGCGACTCTGAAGATGCGTCCCGCCTGGACTCCATATGCGGACAATTCGATTGTGCCTGGGGCGAACATTCTGATCCTCCCCACATTGATTCGTATCTTGAGAATGTAGAGGAATCACAACGAAAGGATCTCTTTAAGTCCCTATTAACGATAGACGTGCAACACCGCCGCAAGCGGTCATTCCACTGCGACCACGTTTTTTACAGCGCTCGGTATCCTCTGTACCTCGATACCATCGACTTAGTACTATCAAACTACGACTTGGAGAACGCATCGGCCGGACCAGTGGAAACGACATCATCGTTCGCCGGTCCGATATTGCACGACACGCTTCCCCTGAAGGGGCGAACGGGAATTGAAGCCGCCAAGTCGGGAACTAACTTCCCTCGCTTTCGAAAGGTGCGTCCATTTGCGAAGGGAGGAATGGGCGTCGTCTACCTCGCTTACGACGAAGACATTGGACGCGAGGTTCTACTGAAGCAGATCCACGGCGGACTCAACAATGAAGCGGCCATCAAACGCTTTGTGCAGGAGGGCAAGCTCACCGGGCAATTGGAACATCCCTGTATCGTGCCCGTTTACGCCATCGGTCGCGATGAAAATGGAGACGTCTTTTACGCGATGCGACGCATCCATGGCATCACGCTTAGTCAAGCGATCGGTCTTTTTCACCAAAAGCGTCCACTGCTCCCAATTCAACGCGATCAACGTTTTCGTAAACTTCTACAGAGCTTCATGCGCGTCTGCGAGGCTGTCGAATATGCACACCGTCGCGGAGTCATTCACCGCGACATCAAACCGCTAAATATTATCACAGGAGCGTTGGGAGAAACGTTTCTCCTCGACTGGGGCTTGGCAAAGCGAATGAACGTCTCCGATCATCCCCAGTTTCCGCAATATACAGAAATCGAAGGGGTGGTGAATGAGCCGGAAATGACCGGTTCGGGCGCCATTTTGGGGACCCCTGCTTATATGAGCCCAGAACAGGCGATGGGACGAACCGACGAAGTCGGACGCCGGTCTGATGTCTATGGCCTTGGTGCAACTCTTTACAAATTGCTTACTGGCGAGGCTCCATTTTCGGATGAGAACGCCTTACGAATGGTTCAGAAAGTACGTGCAGGAGACTTTCGACGACCTCGCTCGGTCTGGCGTGGAATCCCACGCCCATTAGAAGCAATCTGCTTGCGCGCGATGAAACTCGAACCGTGGCTCCGCTATACGACTCCCTTGGAACTGGCGATGGAAATAGAAGCTTGGCTTGCGCATGAGCCGGTACCAAGCTATCGCGAAACGTTCCTTGAGTCCACGCTGCGCCAATTGAAAGGCGTAAAACTTTTGCTGATTGCGTTTGTCTCGTTCGTTCTAGGGATTTTTGCGTTTATAGCCGCGATCACATTTGGCGCTGCGTCGGAAATGTTTTAGCCCCGTAATACATTTTTGTTGGTAGGGTACATTCGATGTTCGGTGGAGATGGATACTACGGCAGAATTGACCGCTTAAAGGGTTTATTCCACGTTAAGACGCGTTTCATTCACATCTGCTTCTTTCCGATCATACCTCGGGAATCGTGGCTGGTCCTGGAAGGAGACGACAGTGCTTCACCGGCAAGAGGCTTACGAATCCCGCTCCAATGGAAATCTGTGCAGCTCGCTTGGTTCCGAGCGGTAGCCTATCTTCTCGCGATCGCTATGCTAGTGGATACATCTCTCGGCATTGGTCTACTCCTCCAATCGCTTGGCATTGTAAGGTTAGGAATCGTAGCGTCACATGACGAAGACCCAATCATGTCTGCAGTCTGGCTAATCGTCGTCTGCTCCCTGCTGTTGATCGCTTCAATCATTCTCGTCGCATTCACCTATCGGTTTGGGAAAGCATCGGAAGATGTCGCATTGTCGCATGCAAGGTTGTTAGAAATTCCAGAGCGGGTTATCCGCGAACGGTTTTTAAATCCATCCTCTACTCGCGACTAGTTTCGACCTTAGCCGTCCCTGCTAACGCTGCGACTACTATAAGATCTCGAACCAAAATCTTCTGGCAACTTAGGGGCCGTTAAAGCGGGGGACGCTCAGAATCAATTCGCTGCCAACGCCGCATTCCGTCGCAGCAAATCCCTTCATTTTCGCCGTTTTCCCTTTTCAAACAACAATTTTGTCTTGGCGAAGCGTTGCTAAGAAAGTTGACCCATGTGACAGGATGGACGAGAATGAGAACTTCCTTCCAAATCGCCCATCTCGCCCCCCAACCCGGCTAGAATCGCATGCTTCGCACCTTCACCTTGGCGGCGGCCGCTCTGGTTGCCGTTTTCGCCTGTTCGTCCGTCAGCTTCGCCGCCGACGAAGCCAAGCTTCCCAACATCGTCGTCATCTTTATTGACGACATGGCCTACGCCGACATCGGCCCGTTTGGCGCGACCGCCTATCCGACGCCGCATCTTGACGAGCTGGCCAAAGAGGGGACGATCTGCACCGACTTTTACGTCACCCAGGCCGTTTGCTCCGCCTCGCGGTGCGGACTGCTGACCGGCTGCTACAACAATCGACTTGGCATCTTGGGAGCGCTCGGTCCGAAGTCGAAGATCGGGCTTAACCCGGAAGAAACGACCCTGGCCGAAATTTGCAAGCAGAAGGACTATGCGACCGCGATCTACGGCAAGTGGCACTTGGGGGACGAGAAAGAGTTCCTGCCGCTGCAGCATGGCTTTGACGACTACGTCGGCCTACCGTACTCGAACGACATGTGGCCCTACCATCCCGGCCTTCGCGACAAGTCGCTCGAGCAGCGCAAGAAGACCTATCCCGACCTGCCGCTGATCTCGAAAAACGAAATCATCGACGCCGAAGTGACGCCGGAGGAACAGCGGAACCTGACCACCCTCTACACCGAGAAAGCGGTCGAGTTCATCGACGATCACGCCAAGCAGCCCTTCTTCCTCTACGTTCCGCACTCGATGGTCCACGTGCCTCTTTACGTCTCGGACAAGTTCGCCGGCAAGTCTGGCGCTGGGCTCTTTGGGGATGTGGTGATGGAAGTCGACTGGTCGGTCGGCCAGATCATGGAAGCGCTTCGCCGTAACAAGGTGGACGACAACACGCTGGTGATCTTCACCTCCGACAACGGCCCGTGGCTCTCGTACGGCGAACATGCCGGCTCGGCCGGTCCGCTGCGGGAAGGGAAGGGGACGATGTGGGACGGAGGTTGCCGCGAACCGACGATCTTCTGGATGCCGGGCAAGATTCCGGCCGGCAAGAGCGTCAGCACGCCGATGATGACGATCGACATTCTGCCGACTGTCGCCCAGCTGATCGGCGCCAAGCTGCCTGACCACAAGATCGACGGCAAAAACATCTGGCCGATCGTCACCGGCCAGCCCGGCGCGAAGAGCCCGCACGAAGCGTACTACATGTACTACGGCGACCAGCTGCAAGCGATCCGCAGCGGCAAGTGGAAGCTTCACTTTCCGCACGGCTACCGCACCCTGAATGGTCGCCCCGGCGGCAAAGACGGCTTGCCGGTCAACTACGAGCAGGCCCACACCGGCCTGGCCCTGTACGACCTGGAAAGCGACATCGGCGAAACGATCGATGTGAAGGACTCGCATCCCGACGTCGTCGCCCGACTGCAGAAACTGGCGGACGAAGCGCGAGCCGACCTTGGCGACGGTTTGACCAAGACGAAGGGCTCCGGCCTCCGTCCGGTCGGCCGGGTGAAATGAGACGCGGCGTTTTCGCCTTCGCCATTTGCGTTACCTGCTGGCTCTGGATGCAAATCATCCACGAGCTAGGCCATGCACTGGCAACCCTTTACTTCGGCGGCCAGGTAGAACTCGTCTACCTGGTCCCGTGGGATATCTCGCGAACCGATTTTCATGCGCCGCAGCACGAACTGCCGATCATCTGGGCCGGGCCAATCTTCGGAGCGCTCGTGCCGGCCATCGTCTGGCTGACGCTACGACTATTCAAGAGCAGCCAAGAGCCGCTCGCCGCCTTCTTCGCCGGCTTTTGCTTGATTGCGAATGGAGCGTACTTGGGCGCGGCGGTTTTCCTGCCGGTCGGCGACGCCGCGGAGATTTTGAAGTTGGGAGGAGCGTCCTGGCAACTGGCGCTGTTCGGTGTGGTCTGCGTGCCGCTGGGATTGTGGCTTTGGAATGGACGCGGCGGGTATTTTGGCTTTGGGCAAGGGGCTCAGACGGTGACGTCGCGCGGGGCTTCGATCGCCGCGGGAGTTTTGGTGGGGACGCTTGCGCTTGAGACGATCGGTTACTTGCTGTTTGTCGCTTAGAAAACTAAAGGGGACGTTATGGCAAGTCGCGAAAAAGACCCCCGTCCCCTTTGATCCGAGATGGCTTGCAGATGAAGCTACCGTCGCTCTCGCTTGGAAAGTATCTTCCAAAACCGACGCACATCTTCAACAATACGCATAAGAACTCCTTTCACTTCTCAAGGTCTGACAATCAACGCAAGTGAATACGAGGTCTTGTTTTGTCTAACCGTCTCAGGTTCGCGCAAGGCTATTTAGAAAGAGACAAATGAATCGAAAATTCCTACAGACGCCCTTGCTCGTCGTAATTCTAGCGATCCTTATTGCGGCAGTCGCAGGAGCGGAAGAGCAAACTTCTTCCTTGAAGATAGGCCTAGCGGAAGTCGATATTACGCCGCCCAATGGCTTCCCGATGGCGGGTTACTATCACGAACGGTTGGCGGAAGGGACAGTTGATTCGCTGAAGGCGAAAGCGATCGTCCTGGATGATGGAACTACGGCTGGTGCACTCGTGGTTTGCGACTTGATTGGAATTACCACCGACCTGTCGCGTGAAATTCGTAAACTAGCGGCGGAAAGGACGGGAATTCCTGCGGAGAATATCGTCGTCGCAGCCACGCATTCGCATACCGCCCCCGACTATACGAAGGAACTGTACCTGCACTTGGGGGGCGAGCGACAAGATCCCTTGCGGGCCGAATACATCAAGAAGCTGATCGCGGGCCCCGTCGATGCGATCGCACAAGCCCATGCAGCGGCCGCTCCTTCGCAGTTGCGGGCCGGTGTGGCGACGCAAAAAACGCCCGTCTCGTTCAATCGGCGTTTCGTCATGCGCGACGGCAGCGTTCGGACGTGGATGAATCTGGCCAATCCGGATGTCGTTCGCGCTGCTGGTCCGATCGATCCGGACGTAGGAATTCTTGCCATCGACTCTGCCGATGGAAGCGTCACACGCGGCGTCCTAAGCAACTTCGCTTTGCACCTCGACACGGTCGGGGGAACCAACTGGAGCGCCGATTATCCCTACTTCATTGAGCAAGCTGTGCGCGATGCGGTGGGACCTGAAACAATCTCGATTTTTGGCGCCGGCTGTTGCGGCGACATCAACCATTCTGACCCCTCGCGCAGCGAGCGGAACAAGACCAACTTCATTGGCCGTTCGCTCGGAGAGACAATCTCGAAACAACTCGACCGACTCGAGTCGACTGGGGCCACGCCGTTGTTCGTAAAATCACGAACCGTCGAGTTGCCGCTTCAGGACGCCACATCGCAAGAGGTCGAGCGGTCGCTGGCGATTTTGAAGTTGGCCAGAAACCATGAAAAAGTTGACTTTTTCGATCACGTAACCGCCTACAAAAAACTAATGCTGGATCAGTTCCGTCATCAGCAGCCGCATGCAAACGCTGCCGAGCAGATAACCTGGGGACTCAGCCGATCGCTGGCTGGCGTCGGCGATACGCTCCCTATGAACGTTACGGTGTACGCAGTAGGCCGCGACGTGGCGATCGTCTGCCTACCGGGCGAGGTCTTTGTCGACCTCGGCCTGGCCATCAAAAAGGCGTCCCCCTTTCGCACCACGCTGTTGATCGAACTCTCGAACGCCGTTGAAACGATCTACGTCCCACATCGCGCAGCGTACGCCGGGGGGAGCTACGAAGTGACCAATTCCAATCTTCAACCAGGTTCCGGAGAGATGCTCGTAGAAACGGCCGTAGCTCTTCTCCGTGAAGCGGCGACCCAAGCTGCAGTTTCGACGAATTAATTCCCGCTCCTCTGCGCACTGTAGACCGCTACGAAAAAAACGCCTCCCTATTCTTCGGATTGACTTATGACCACGAAGTTCACTGTTGCAACAATGTGTTTGTTCGGCCTCTCTCTGGCCTTGGCGCCCACTTCAGGGCGTTCCGAGGAACCCAAGCCGCCTCAAGGGTTCCGTGCTTTATTTAATGGCCATGACCTAAGCGGATGGTATGGATTAAACCCGCACCAAAGTCAGAAACTTGTTGGAGAGGATAAAAGTAAGAACTTACTCAAGCAGCAAGCGGAGTTTTCAAAATACTGGAGAGTTGAGAACGGAAGTCTTGTCAATGATGGAGAGGGGCCATACGCAACCACCGAACGCGAATTTGGCGACATGGAATTCCTACTGGAATACAAGACGGTCGCCGGAGCTGACAGCGGAGTCTATTTAAGAGGCACGCCGCAGGTACAGATCTGGGACGCCAATCAAGAGTTCGATCCGCAAAGACCAACTCGGAAACCTCATCTTGGTTCCGGCGGCTTGTTCAACAATACGCCTGGGGCGGCTGGTCGCGACCCGCTTGAATTAGCCGACCTCCCGTTTGGCGAATGGAATCAACTCCGTATTCAACAGATTGGCGATCGGACGTCGGTTTGGCTGAACGGAAAACTGGTTGTGAACAATGCCGTCATGGAAAACTACTGGGACCGAAGTCAACCGCTTCCACCGAAAGGGCCAATTATGCTGCAAACGCATGGCGGCAAAATCGAATGGCGAAACCTCTTCGTACGCGAGATCGGGGCGTCGGAAGCAAAAGAAATTCTCGCCAATGCGAAGCAAAAATAGGCAGGACGAATCCAAGGGGACGTGGCAAGTCGCGAAAAAGACCACTGTCCTTTTCTTCCCTCCTCGCTGAAGAGTCACGATTACTGCGGAAGCAGCTCGCGTTGGATATCATCCGTTTTGCAGCGACTTACCAACTTTCTCTGCACTAGTCGTCCGAGTCAGGGCGAACTAAAGGCTGCTGCCGTGCCAAGTTTTAATCCCTGAAACGTCTCCGTCGTTTTGTTACTCAGACTTGTTCGATCCGAGAAAGACATGCTGACGATGGTAGGCGAGGTATCGCTTCTGCTTGGACGAAAAATGTCCGCAGTTCGTCATGTCGCTAGGTACGCCGAGTGATCTAAGCGTTTTCTCGTCGACAACGGACGCGATCAGAAGCGTACCGTCGTCCTCGAATGAAATGTGGCCTCGATCGAATAATAAGTCGATGTTTGGCGACAAGAACAGTCCATTCGCTCCATCCAGTCGCTCTACATTATCGCAAGCTCGCCAAGGTTTAATATGGCTAGCGATCAGAAATCGGACATCGTCAACACCGGAAACCCGACATGACAATTCAAGCTTTTGGATGTTGTGCCGAAATTGCCCTTGCCCTATCCTCGACTTTACCAATTGCTCCTTTTCGGTTTGGTTCACGGCCGTAGACTTTTCGATGCTCGCTTCGATTTGACAGTCAATGTCCCGGAGCATC
The DNA here is from genome assembly GCF_020966755.1 of Blastopirellula sediminis. NCBI lineage: Bacteria > Pseudomonadati > Planctomycetota > Planctomycetia > Pirellulales > Pirellulaceae > Blastopirellula > Blastopirellula sediminis. The sequence goes on along the minus strand of NZ_JAJKFT010000010.1, from coordinate 3,889,373 downwards.
TTTTCGTGTTGCTCTCGATCCGCGACTTCAATCATCCCTTGATTGATCTGGTACAGGAACCAGTCCAATTCCAAATAGTCATCTGCACCGAGTTCAGACCTCAATTGGCTCGCGGCCGCCTGGAAGGCAGCGAACCCCTTGCAATTGACACGAAGTTTCTCGAATACTCCCTCCGTCTGCTTGTTCATTATCGCAATTTCTTCGGGATGAAGAAGAATAACGAGGCCGGTCGCGGTCGGAAAGCCAAACCCAGGGACGGACTCAATCTGAACGACCTTCTCACTTGGCGACAGCGTCGGATCGTTTAACAATCGGAGCGCGTGCTTTACATGACTTAACTTTTCTTGATCGGTTACGTTCGCGAGTGGAGAACCATAGACCGTTGATCCAGGACGCCAAACGTAATTACCGTGCAACTCCAGATCGCCAGCATCAAGCGCGACGGCAACCTGAACGGCAAACTCATTATCAAGAAGGCTGGAGTCAAATAGTGCGCCACGGATGTCTTCGCCGCCAAGGAGTGTTGCCGACTCTAGAACCCATACTTCACGATTGAATCCATCAAGAGTAATGCCGTCGATATCACCGAGAAACTCTCGAAGTTGAGCAGCACGTTCGCGGCGTATCCTCACGCGTAATTGTTCCACGGGAGTCGCATGAAATAGGGAAAAGGCTTCAAACAGCGACGCACCGTGAAGTTCAGACCGCGGACAAAGTGCGTCAAGCGAATCTGCCTCATCCTCTGTCAGCGCAAAGTTCGTCCCTCGCGATTGCTTAAGAATTGAAATTGACGAAAGAACGGGATGGGCCTTGAGGTCTTCTCGCTGAACAGGGACGCCGAAAACCGTATTGATCTCAACTGCTGCAGAGAGCCTGTCTTTATCTTTGTCCGCTTCTTTGACGAAGGGCAATTCCTCTTGCGAATCTTCCATGTCCAGCGGATCGGTGACGACCGTTCCGCGAGCGACCACTCCGCCGTCGCTCCCAGCAAGCCATAGAAACACGTCGTCACCAGCTCGAATTTCATTCTTAAATTGCTTAATTCGCCAGCGGAATATGCGAATGTGCTTTAGAGCTTCGTTCAGATCGAAGTACTGTGGAATGGCCTGGAAAATCCATGATCGCTTCTCCGGGTGCGTTTCAGTCGCCATTATTTCTTGCAAAGCCCTAACTCAAAGTAGTTTTCAAACGAAAAGAAAGGGAAATGGAGAGCATTTTCCTTTAGCAAAAGCCACGACCAAAGAACACTATTTGCTAGATCGTTCGATGGGAAGTTTAGGGACAACACTTGATGGAAACGTATCAAATTCCCTATTAACCTTCTTATAGCCAGTTTGGACACGCCTGACGCGCGTATGCGAACGCGTCACCCCATTCATGGCCACGCAAGGCCGTGACCATGACGCCTGCACATTGACTTACTTCAACCCAACCGCATGCCCATCTAACTGCCACGCGTCGTCCAGCTTCACGCCCAGGTACGTTAGCAGCGTCGGGACGGCGTCGACGATGTAGACTTGCTCTTCGAACTTTCCTTTCTTGGCCCCTTCGCCGCTGACGATCAGGAAGCTGTGGAGGATGTTCGGGTTGTTGTGGCCACCTCCGTGACCGCGGCCTTCGCCGCCGTGGTCGCTGGTGACGACGATCAGCCACTCTTCGTCGATTCGCTTGGCGATCGCGTCGAGGACTTGGCCGACTAGTCCATCGACCGTTTCGATAGCGGCGATGTACTCTGGCACACTCGGGTGAAAGCCATGGGCGTGTCCCGTTTCGTCGACCTGGCCGAGGTAGAGCATCATCGCTTTCGGGTCGAGTTCTTCGATCAGGCGAATCGCTTCGGCGGTTGACTTTTCGTCTCCCTTGGCGTAGGTCGCCACGACGTTGGCGCCAGTCGGTTTGGTCGAGAGGGAGACGTCGGCGTCGGAGACGATGTACTTAGCGATCGGATCCCAGTCGACGATCGAAACGGTTTTCGCGTCCGGGAAGGCCTGCTTCACGAAGTGGAAGAAGTGGGGAAACTTGTCAAAGTGGGGCTCTTTGAATTCGTTCCCTTGCACGTTGTGCTTGTCGGCCCAGACGCCGGTGTTGATGCTCCCCCAACCGGGACCGCTGATCGTATCGTTCTTGCGATAGCGATCTCCCAGGATCAGGGCCGTCGGCGAATAAGTTCCATTGGCGACCAGGCGATCGAGATTCGGCGTCTTCGCTTTCTGCACGGCGTCAAACCGGCAACCGTCGATCCCCAGCAGCAGGACATGCTTTTCTTTTTCGGCCGCCAATAACGGAGCGGCGATGGTCAACAGTAGCAAGGACAATAGCGGGGCGATACGCATGGCTCGAAGGCTCCGGCGGGAAAAGCGAGGAGGGAACAGGAAGTCCCTATTCTGCTCCGTCGCGAGCGCTGCGTCGACCAAACCTGGGGGCCGCGTCCGAAAAATTAACGCTGCGACTCGATGTACTTTTGATCTTCCTCGCTCAGACTGGCGATCGGCGCCGACACGCGCGAGCCATCTTCCCTCTCCAGGCTGACCGTGCCGTCGTCATTGATTTTTACGAGTTTCGCCTCGACGGTGAACTTACCGTTCGCACTGGAGAAGGTCCGCAGCGGTTGAAGCGGAGGTCCCAGTTCGCCGGCCGTCACCTGGTCGGCGTAGAGCATGCCCAGCGATCGGACGTTCGTATTGTTTTCATAGGTGCCGTAGATGCCGACGATCAGCTTGGAGTCGCCGCTCCACACTTTTGGCAGGTCGCGATCGGGCGAACCAAGGCGTTCTCCTTGCCGTTCATCGTCGATGTTCAATTGCAGACCCTCCAGCGGAGCGAACGTTAGTGCAATAACGTCGACGACCAATCCGGAACGAAAGCGGAACCCGCTGACCGCTTCGCCCGCCTCGGCGAGACTGAATGCCGTATCGCTGGTGGAAGTTCCGCAAATCCCTCCCGCAACATATTGATCTTGTCGTTGGTAGATCGGTTGAATGCCGGCGACCGTCGTCCCGAATCGACTCGACTTAAAGACGATGGCGCCAACCAAAACGCCCCCAGGCGGAGCGCGATCGATAAATTTGCTCTCCCGCGAACCGATGTTGGTCCAACCCAATCGCTCGCCTGCTTGGACCGCTTCTTCCGCATAGGCGAGGGGAGGCAAGGGGGCTGGGGGCGTCGGCAGTTCGACCGCGGCCGGCGCAGTAGCCAACGGCTCTCCAAACCGTCCGGTCGAGCCAGGAACCGCGGGATCTCCCAGTACCGCTATCCGTAGCAATCGCCGCTGCTCTTCCTCCTCGGTCAGCTTCCGCTCGTCCGCGAGTTGTTGCTCGTTTTCCCTGCGCATTTGGGCGTCCGCTCGGTTCTGCTCTTGCGCCCTGCGCAATTGCTCTGCTGCGTGTTGCCGGTCCTGCTCAAGACGCCGTCGCTCCAACTCGCGAATTCGATCTTCTTCGACGCGATTGGGGGAAACGACAATCGGCGGCGGAATCTTCCCCGTGCCTGGGGCCGGCTTGCCAAGATCTTTGTCGTAAGTAACGCGGATAAAGACCGCCAATGCGACGCCGCAACCGAACAGCATGAGAATAAAGAGTCCGGCCAGGACCGCCAGAACCATGACGACCGGATCGCGCGTGTTGGACGAGCTACTCATCGCGAATTGCCTGAGAAAAGTTGGGGTGTGCCCCCAACTTAACCGAGCGGAAAACGGGAAGCAAACTCTCCATTCGCCCGATGCGCTATCGCATCGAATTGACGTAGGCCTGATCCTCAGCGCTAAGGCTGCTCAGCGGCGCTTTCACCTTCGAGCCATCCTCCTTTTCGAGGCTGACCGTGCCGTCGTCGTTGAGCGCGACGAACTTCGCTTGGACCGAAAACTTTCCGTTGGAGCTGGTAAAAGTCCGCAGCTCGGCGCTCATCGAGGATGGAGGCGCCGCGCCGGTTACTTGCATCCGGCGAATGACGTACATTCCCAGCGACTTGAGACTCTTCCCTTTTTCGTACGTCCCAAAGACGCCGCTGATCGCTCTCCCTTCGGCGTAGTAGTTGCCGGGGTAGCCGCCGTCGCCGCCGATTTGTTCGCCAAAGTATCCTTGCTTCGGATCAATTTTGGTACCGTCCAGCGGCCCGTATGCCAATTGCGCGGCGTCGATGATCCGACCAGTCATTAACTTGAAGCCTGCGACGACGCCGCCGGCTTCGGCCAACTGCTGAACCGGCTGATCGGTCTCGTCGCCGCAGATCTTCCCTTTGACGTACTTGTCGCCGACTTGGTAGATCGGTTGAATGCCGGCGATCGAGGCGCCGTAATTCTTTCCGACAAAGAAGATCGCCCCGACCATCACGCCTCCCGGGGGCGCATGATCGGCAAAGCGTTCGCTCCCACTTTCTCCAAGCTCCGGACTCTCTTGCAGCGCGACGTCGGCATAGGTGAAGTAGCTGAGCGGCAGCGGCGGGTCGGGCAATTCTAAGGCCGCCTGACGGGCCGCTTCTTTCTCGCGGTTCATTTGTTCGACCGCTTCTTTCGCGACCTGGGCGAGCCGCTCTTTTTCTCGCTTGGCCGCTTCCTGTTCCGCTTCGGCTTTCATCCGCTCAGCGCGCAACCGCTCGGTCGTTTCCGGATCGAACCGGTTCTCACGCGGCTTAGGCGCTTCGGTGCTGGGAACGCTGCTGACGGGAGGACTTGAACTTGGGCGGGGATTGTTCGTCCCAGGGGGCATGTGGACCGGAATCTTCGAGAGGTCTGGCAGATGCGAGAGGTCAATATCAGGCCGCGCCACTTGCTGCTGTTCTTCCGGCGCCTTCATTGCCTGAACGGTCATCGCGACCAAGACGATCCCGCCTACGGCGCAATAGCAACCGCCGATCAGTTGGGGAAAACCGGGGGACGATTCGTCCAAGCCCACCAGGGAAAAGAGCCACCGCTGGCGTCCCCAGATCATCAACTTCCCGGTGAAGATTCCATAGAGGCCGACGCCAACAAAGACGATGCTCATCAGGAAGGCGAATAAGGCGTATCGTCCCTCTTCGCCTTCTGCGGCCAGTAACAAGATTCCGTTGTTCATCTCACCCCTCTGAAGCTGCTGCGTCTGCAATAAGACGCAAGGTTAGCTATACAGAGGGGCAAAATCAACCAATATCCTATGAAATCGTTTGCCGCTACTGCATCGAATTGACGTAGGCCTGATCCTCATCGCTGAGGCTGGCCAGCGGCGCATTGATCTTCGAGCCGTCTTCCTTTTCCAGGCTAACTGTGCCGTCAGCGCTTAATTACGCCGTCCGCCGCGACGACGATCCGCTTCTTTGAGCATCATCTTGCGCAGGCGAATGAAGTTCGGGGTCACTTCGACCAGCTCGTCGTCTTCGATGTACTCCAGCGCCGCTTCCAGCGACATCTGACGCGGCGGCTTCAGGACGATGTTTTCGTCCGAGCCGGAAGCCCGCATGTTGGTCAGCTTCTTTTCTTTGATCGGGTTGACCACCATGTCTTCGTTGCGAGCGTTCTCGCCGACGATCATCCCTTCGTACAGCTCTTCGCCCGGCTTGATGAACAAGTCGGAACGATCCTGCAGATTGAAGAGCGAAAAACCGACCGCTTTGCCGGTCGAGTTCGAGATCAGCACGCCGTTGGCGCGACGCGGCACGTCGCCGCCCATCGGGCGATACGAGTCGAAACGATGGTTAATGATCGCTTCCCCTTGGGTCGCGTTGAGCATCTTGGTTCGCAGTCCGATCAGACCGCGAGCCGGAATCGAGAAGGTGACCTGCGTGAAATCGCCGCGGGGGTTCATTTCGACCATTTCGCCGCGACGTTCGCCGACCAGTTCCATAACCGGGCCCATCTTGATCGACGGGACTTCGACCACCAGGTTTTCAAACGGCTCTTCTTTGGTGCCGTCGACTTCCCGCGTGATCACCTGCGGCTTGCTGACCGCCAGTTCGTAACCTTCGCGGCGCATCGTTTCGACGAGGACCGCCAGGTGCAACACGCCGCGGCCCGAGACGGCGAACGCGTCGGCCGAACCGGCGTCACGGACGCGGAGGGCGACGTTTCGCTCCAGCTCTTTGTAGAGACGTTCGCGCAGGTTACGCGACGTGACGTACTTGCCGTCTTTGCCGACGAACGGCGAAGTGTTGATCGTAAAGACCATCTCCAGCGTCGGTTCGTCGACGAGCAACCGCGGCAGCGGAGACGGATTGTCGACATGGCAGATCGTGTCGCCGATGTCGATGTTCTCGATCCCGCACACGGCGACGACGTCGCCGGCTTCCGATTGCTCGACATCGACGCGGCCGAGGTTTTCAAAGACCTGCACCGCGGTGATCTTGGCTCGTTCAAACTTGTCGCCCACTTTGCTGACGACGACGTTTTGCCCCTTCTTGATCCGCCCCGACTGAATGCGTCCGATCGCGATCCGGCCGACGTATTCCGACCAGGCGAGGGTCGTGCAAAGGATCTGCAGCGGCTCTTCCGGCTGAACGTCCGGGCCAGGAATATGCTCAAGCACCAGGTCGAGCAGCGGCTCCATCGTGCCGCTGCGATCGGCCGGATCGTGCGACGCGAAGCCTTCTTTCGCGCTGGCGAAGATATAGGGGAAGTCGGCGATCGAGTCGTCGGCGCCCAATTGCAGGAAGAGATCGAGCACTTCGTCGACCACTTCCATCGGACGCGCGTCAGGCTTGTCGACCTTGTTGATGACGACGATCGGCTTCAGTTTGCATTCCAGCGCCTTCGACAACACGAACCGCGTCTGCGGCATTGGGCCTTCCGCCGCGTCGACCAGCACCAGGGCGCCGTCCGCCATGCTGAGCACGCGTTCGACTTCGCCGCCGAAGTCGGCGTGGCCCGGAGTGTCGATGATATTGATCTTCACCCCTTTGAACGGCAGCGCGATGTTCTTGGCCAGAATCGTAATGCCGCGTTCTTTTTCTTGATCGTTCGAATCGAGAATGCGTTCGCTGCTCAGCTGGCTCTCGCGGAACTGGCCGCTTTGCTTCAGCAGGCAGTCGACCAAAGTCGTTTTGCCGTGGTCGACGTGGGCGATAATGACGATGTTGCGAATGTCGTCGCGACGCATGGACGTATCTCTAGCGCTAAAATTGGGACAAAGTGAATCGTGAATGGTACCAAATGGGGGCAATTCAGCGGTAGGGGAGTCGCCGCAACCTAGAAGTGAGTTGCCGCAAGGAACCGAGAAATTTCGATGAACTTTCGCTATCACCACCCCAGAATGGGAAAACGATAAGCATAAACCGGCAAGGCGGTTGGAGCGTTCTCCGCTAATCGACTACCGAATTACTTCGCCCAATCGGGCTTCGGGAAGTCGCGAATTGGGCTATACCGGGGATACGACTCCCAAACGTCGCCAGATCCGCTGACGCGGGGGTCGCCGGTCTTCGCCAGATAGTCGTCCAAGGTCTTTTCGAGCGACTCTCGGGTCTTGGCGTACGTCGGATCTTCGGCCAGATCATGCAGACAGCCGGGATCTTTCTCGATGTCGAACAGCTCAATTCCCGGGCGAATATCGACCGCCGCGTGGAACAGCGGCGCTACCGCCGCTTCCTCTCGGTTTTTGACCATCCAGTCGAGGGTCGGCGACGCGTCGATATCGTGGTATCCACCGTGAATCGGCCCGAGCACGCCCTTCTTCTCGTAAACCTGGGGAGCACCGGCCGGCCAGCGCTGCGGCTGGAAGTTGCGAATCAACAGGTACTGTTCGGTACGGAGCGAACGCTGGGGATAGGTAAGGTTGTTCCAGCGCGACGAGGAATGTCGCTCGCGGGAACTATAGGCGCCGCCGGTCAGTTGCTTTTGCTCGCCGGTCAAACGGGGCAGCAGGTTGCGCCCAACCATCGGCGAGTCGGCGGCGGGAGCGATTCCGGCCGCGGCGAGAAACGTCGGCGCCAGATCGACCAGGCTGACCGGCTCTTCGATCGTTTGCCCGGCGGTAATCTTCGCCGGCCACGCGATCGCCAGCGGCATATGGACGCCATATTCGTAGTTATTCGCTTTCGCGCGGGGAAACGGCATTCCGTTATCGCTGGTGATCACGACGATCGTGTTATCGAGCTGGCCAATCTCCTCCAACTGCTTCAGCATCGCTCCTAGCTGCTGATCGAACCACTCAATCTCGCGGCAGTAGTCGAGCAAGTCCCCTCGGACCGGATCGGCGTCGGGAAGAAAGGGAGGCAGCGTCGCGTCGGCCAGTTTCTTTCCCGCCTCTTCGCCGCTACCAAGTTGATAGGGGCGATGGGGCTCCATGGCGCCAAACCAGAAGCAGAAAGGAGCGTCTGCGGGGCGATCGGCCAGAAAGTCGGCGAAGTTCGCCGCGTAGTCATTGTTACTGATCCCGGCGGCCGGCTTCTTTTTGAGCTTCCGCTTTTGGTAGGCAGGGCCCGCCGGATTGCGAGTCCGCCCGCTTACTTTGAAATCGCCCGGTCCCCAACCTTTGCCGGTGAAGCCGACAAAGTAGCCTGCCTTCTCGAGCAGATCGGGATAGACGACGTATTTCTGCGGAAAGGAAGAGGCGTGAGTCCCCGCTTCTTCAATCATCCACGGGTATCGCCCGGTCAGCAGCGCCGCCCGCGACGGCGAACAGCCGGGAGAGGCCGAAATCGCGTTCTTGAAATAGGCGCCGCGACGGGCGATCTGATCAAAAGTGGGAGTCGCCGCCACTTTGCTGCCGGCGATCGAGGTATCGAGCCATGATTGGTCGTCCGAGATGCAGAACAGGATGTTGGGACGCTGGTCAGCGAAAAGATTGGTCGCCAACAGCGATCCAAACAGTGCGATCACCAGCAGAGCAGGGCGGGACATGGAAAGCTTCCAGGGGGAGTTTTCGGCGGGGCGGGAGTCACGTAACTAGTATGCGGCGCCGTGGCGATCGATTCAAACCGGCGAACCGCACCGGTTTCTGGGTCGTTTCGGGCGGAACGTATCGGCCAGTTTTGGCGATCATGCTATGCTTAAACGCCTTACGTTCTATCAGTTTACGCTTCGCGTGCCTGGAATTGCTACATGGAGTGGATCCAAGAAATCGGGCTCATCGCCCTCTGCGCCCATTCGATTGGGATCCTGACTGCGATCAACGCGATCATGAAAACGCGTACGTCGCAGGGCGCCATCGCATGGGCGTTGACCCTCTTCATGTTTCCGTACATTGCGGTGCCGGCCTACTGGATCTTCGGCCGCAATCGTTTCCATGGCTACGTCGAAGCGCGTCGGAGCGAGAACCGCGGCGTCGAACATATGACCCAGACGATACGCGGCGTGGCCAGCGAGTATCTGGTCGACGGCAAGTTGCCGTATCAATTGCGGACGTTTGAGAACCTCGCCGACTTCCCCTTCAGCCGCAGAAACTCGATTCAGTTGCTGATCGACGGGCAAGCGACCTTCGACGCAATTTTCGCCGCGATCGAAAAGGCCGAGAAATACGTCCTCGTCCAGTTCTACATTATTCATGACGACGAACTGGGACGAGCGCTGCAAACGCGATTAATCGAACGCGCCAAGGCAGGCGTCCGCGTCTACGTCTTGTACGACGAAATCGGCAGCTACGGACTTTCGCGCAAATACGTCCACGAACTGCGCGAAGCGGGCATCGAGATCGTCCCGTTTCATACGACCAAGGGACGAGGCAACCGTTTTCAGCTTAATTTCCGCAATCACCGCAAGATTGTTATCGTCGACGGTCAGACGGCGTTTGTCGGCGGACACAATGTCGGCGACGAGTACATGGGACGCAGCAAGACGTTCGGCCCGTGGCGCGACACGCATGTCGTGCTCCGCGGTCCCGCCGTTCAAGCGGTGCAGCGTTCGTTCCTGGAGGACTGGAACTGGGCGACCCACGAACTGCCGCAAGTCGATTGGGCGCCGCGGCCGACGGACGAAGATCAGCAAGTGCTGGTCCTGCCGACCGGTCCGGCTGACGACTTTGAACGCTGCACGCTCTTTTTCGTCCAAGCGATCAACATGGCCGAGAAACGGGTCTGGATCGCGACTCCTTACTTTGTGCCCGATCCGCCGGTGATTGCGGCGCTGCAGTTGGCGGCGATCCGCGGGTGCGACGTCCGGATCATGCTGCCGGAACGTCCAGACCATATTCTGGTCTATTTGTCGGCCTTCTCGTTCATCGCCGAAGCGGCGCCGCATGGCGTGCGGTTCTTTCGGTATGAGCCCGGCTTCTTGCACCAAAAGGTGGTGTTGATCGACGATGATTTCGCGGCGGTCGGTACGGCGAATCTCGACAACCGCTCGTTCCATCTTAATTTCGAGATCATGATCGCCGCCGCAGATACCAAGTTCGCTGCCGACGTTGCGGCGATGCTGGAAGCCGACTTCACGCACTGCCGCGAAGCTCATGCGGAAGAACTAGAGAAACAGTCGTATCTTTTCCGCCTCACGGTGGCTCTTTCCCGTTTAATGGCCCCTATTCAGTAGGGCAGCCGCTAGCAACGGCAGCGGTATATTCGGCAGAATCGAAAAAAACGACAAGCTCGCCTGAATTTGCCCAGTTGATGTGACCGAAACAAAAAAGGGAGACGCGCCGGCATTCTTGCTAGCAGCGATCTCCGCTTTGAATCAGACGCATCATCGACGGAGTCGTCCCAATGCCGCGTGCGAACTCGCTGCTTCTTCGCCTTACTATGCTCGCTCTGGCGCTGAATGTGGGCTGCGCTTTTCCCTTCTTCCGTTCGAAAGATAAATCGCTCGAAGAAGTGGTAGCCGTCGAAAGCATGGCGGAAGAAAAGGTCGACGCGAAAACGACCGCCGAACCTGCGCCGCAAGTCGCCGAAAACGGCGAAAAGCCGATGCCGCCGATTGCGCGGTTCTTTGGCGGATTGTTTGGTCGCGGCAAATCGAAGCCGCAGGCCGATCCGATCTCGACCATTCCGGCGACCGAAGCCCCGCAAGAAGCGAGCGTCGCCAACACGACGCAGCCGAAAATCGAGTACAACAATACCGGCGACGTCGGCGCTGGAGTCGTTGCGCCGAAAACCCAGCAGCCGACGCAGGTCGTTGTGCCGCAGGTCAGCAACCTGGCCGAGATGCAGCCGAGCGTCACCGCCCCGCAACAACAAACGGTCGTTCCCCAATCATCGCAGCCGACCGCGATCACGAATCCTCACGCCGTCGCCAACGCGCCGCAAGAAAACGGGGCGCCGCCGATGACCGAAGTGCTCGCCTCGCCGACCAAGCCGACGTTCGCTTCGCAATCGCCCCGTTCGCAATCGGGCTCGTTGACCGCCGCCCTCCGCAACGCGCTGAACGACGCGGCCAAGGACGGTCTGGCTCAAGATTCTCCCGCCGGTCAACTGCCGGCCGTCGCCGAGACCGCTCAGCCGCAGATGGCCACGAACCCTGCGATCGCTTCGCAATCGCTTAGCCCGACTCAAGCCCCGTCGCAAATCGTCGAACTGAATTCGTCGCCGTTCAGCGCGCCGAAACCGGACAACACCCCGGTCGTCACGACCGCTAAGGAGCCGCCGGTCGCAGCCCAGGTGATCGAGAATCCGACCGTCAATTCGTCGCGCGTCGTCACCGCCGCTCCGAAAGTAGACGCCAATCCGCTGCGTAGCGATGCAGGCATGCCGCAATCGTCGATGACCGAACTTGCATCGAGCCCGATTGGCGCCAAGGCCGCGAAACCGCAAGCGGTCTACCCGACGCAAGATGCGGCGCCAGCTGCTGAATCGACTGGGAAGCGGTCCGAAGCGACGACGCTGGTCGCCTTTCAAACGCAAGTTCACGCTGGCGACTCGATCATCGATCAGCTGAAACAAAGCCGTCGCGTCGATAAGTTCCGCCCGATGTTCGAGGGAGAAACTAACGGGACGGCATCGCCTGCCGCTCAAGCCGCCGCGGAAGCGGTGAAAGCAGTTCCGACCTCGCCGGCTCGCCCGGCCGTTGTCGCCGCTGCTCCGACTCCGGCTCCCGCTCCAGCTCAACCGGTTGTTGAACCGACTCCGGTAACGATGCCCGCTCAACCGACCGTTGTTGCGGCCCAGCCGACTCCGGCTCCGGTAGAAGTCCCGACGCCGGCCCAACCGGTGGCGACTCCTGCTCGCCCGACCGTTGTCGCGGCGACTCCGGTTCCGGTCGAAATCCCCATGCCCGAACAGCTGGCCGCGCCGCAACTGCCGACCGACCTGGCCTCGTCAACTCCGCTCGCCAATCCGGCGAAGCCAATGACGCAGCCGCTGCCCGCGCCCGTTCGCCCCGAAGCGTTCGCTCAACTGTCGCCGTCGGAGATGTCGACCGGGGTCAGCAACTTGGAGCAACCGGGGATGAAACCGACGTCTGAGCCGGAATATGCCGCGCCGCATGAGCAACTTGCGACGACGCCCGCCAATCCGGTGCGTGCCGTTCCCCGCGTCGCCTCGCCGCCGACTTCGGCCGCAGTTCCGCAGGTCGCTTCACGCCAGACGCCTTCGATCCCGGAACCGGTCGTGATGCCGACGCAACAGAAGTTGATTCCGAAAGCGGACCCGGTCGCGACGCCCCATTTGGCGCCGGTCGTTACCGTCGAAGAATATCGCCGCATGCAGGCGGCGAAGCGCAATCAGGCGACGCGTCGCTACTAAGTCGCTCGCGACTAGAGTTCGCGCCAGTTAACGTCAATTCGCCCGTGCAACCGCGCTGCGATATCGCGGTACTCGGGACGGTTGTCGACCAACATCCGGGCCGCATCGCGCAACGGCGTCCCTTCGACGTGCTGACAGTAAACGACTTCCGGCACATCGCACGGAACGAGCCCGGCGGCGCCTTCCGCCGTCGGCAGCTTGCCAACTTCCGATTCCCCAATGTTCGAGCAGGGGAAAAAGACGCTCACGGCGCAGGCGCCTCCCAACGAGGCGAGTCGCGGCCGACAATCGGTCAGCGCCCTTGCGATTTCGTCACGGGGCGGAGCGCCGGTCAGCGAAACGGGACTCACCGATTGCGAAAGATCGGTTTGGGCTCGAATGATGACGGTCCGGCAGATATTCTCCAACATCTTCGCCCCCTTCATCGCTCCATCGCGTGTGCAAACCAGCAGATTCTGGAGGCCATGATACTCTTCGCAGATTCGGGCGCGCGCTTCGCGGTCGGCGACCAGCAGAAACTCATGGAAACGCGGCTCTACCGCTCGAATCGACGTATCGGAAGCGGCGCCGATCTCTAAGTCGAAGAAGTTCGCGAGCCGACGCAACTCACCTTCGACGGTTTTGAGCGCGAGATTCGTGTCGAGCAGCTTCGCTCGCAAGACCTGCGCAAACTGACATACGCCGAGCAGGGCTACGCCATGCGTTCGAAGGTGGGCGTATTTGATCCACGCTTCATAATCGCTGGCGGCGTTCTTCGCCCGATCGCGGCTGCGAGCGTCTTTGCCGTCAAAGTTCGCGTCAAGCAGTTTCTGCCGATGCCGATAGACTTCTCCTTGCAGACGCTCGGCCATCGCGCGGGCTTTGTCTTCCAACTGGCGAAAATAGTCGTCGACCGCGTGTTGCAATTCGCGCGTTCGCTGCAGCCGGAATTCCTCCTGGTCCAAGTGGGACAGCAGCCAGGCGATTACGCGATGCGCGGTCTCTTCGCCATGTCCACGCAGCTTCGGCGAGATTTCGCTGCGCAGCGATACGCCTCGTTTTTCGGTCGATTCCATTTCGGCCGCGCCCTGACCGATTACCTGATCCAGGAACTCAAAGACTTTCAGCGAACGCTGCAGCGGATCATCGCACGGCTGGTCGAGTTGCTTGAACTCTTGCGACAAGATCGCGCGGAAGTATTCGTCCGGATCGGCCCCCAGTTCGTTGTGGACCATCACGAACATCGTCTGCAACAGCGGATCTAGCGACAGGTTCTCGTCGCTCACCAGCTGTTCGACATGCTGCTGCAGGATTCGTTCGAAGCGATTCTGGCGTTCTTCCCCCTCTTCGTCCTGCTTGTTGAGCATCGCCATGCGGCGACGATCGCCGCCAGAGAGCTCTTCGCCCCCCAACCAACGTTGGACGACGGCGCTGGCGATTTCGCAGCTATAGCGTTCGGTCGCCGAGCGTGAGCTGAGCGGGACGGTGTAGGTCGAGAAGGTGTTGACCGTCGGTACGCCCCCTTCATTCTGCGAGCATTCGGCGTTCAGATTGTCGAGATAGCAGCCGCTGCGACTGCGAGCTCGCATTAGCAGATAGTCGGACAGCTCGTCGATCTGGCGATCGTAGTCACCCTCGTTCAGCTCATCCCCCCAGTGCAGCAACTGGAAAATTGGGCGACGGACGCCGCGAAGATCAATTTCAGGAACTCGTGCCGACGGATCGCCTGGATACTTCTGAGACGCCAAGACCTGATGCAGTTCGGTCAAACAGGCGAGCGCATTGGAGCGTGCGAGGTCCTGTTCGTCGGTCTTGCGCGGACTGGCATGGACCAGCATCACTTCCAGATCACTCAGATCCTGTCCTCTTTTCTGCAACAAATTACAGATCGCGAAGGCCAGGTCGAGGACGATTCCGCTGCCGGCGCCGCCGTTGATCGACGCCAGCACGATGACGCGCGGATCGCCGGCGACGGCGTTCGGCGTAAGCTGCGCTTGCTCGCCGACATCGTCAATCGCATCGCCGATCTGTTGCAGAATTGTGTCGATGTGATCGAGGTAGGCGATCCGTCCCAGCGGTCGCAAACCTTCGGTCGCCAGCGAGTTCGGAATGTTGTAGAGCCAGCGGCGGCTGACCGACTGCATAATGCGAGCCGATTCGCTTCGATACGATTGCGGTCGGCGCAGCGGAATCAAAACCCGCGTGATGTCGGTCGCTTCCGGAAGCGGCGGCGGAATCTCCATCGAGTTCAACGTCCGCGAGTCGGTATCGACCGCGAGCGCACGATACCAGGCTTGTCCCTGTTCTTTACCGCTGTCGCGATACTTCTGCTCGATCGAGTAGGCCAAACGGACGCCGATCCCACCGACGCCGACCACCAAGGTCGGGCGATGCTTCGACTCGGCGGCGTTCCACGCGGCCGGCCCTTTGCGAGTCGGTTGCAGCTCGGGAAGATGGTCCCACAGCTGGTGATTGAGCGGAGAAGGTTCCGGCGCCGACATATCCATCGTCGCCGACTGTTCGCACGAAGTTTCTTCGTCGGTCGGCTCGGTGGTGCGCGTGTCGGAGGCGCAGATCGTCTTCGTATCCGTGTTGGTCGTTTCCAGCGGAACGCTGACGCCGCTCGCCGGCAGATTCGACGACGGATCGGACGCGGCGACGAGCGCCTGCAAAAGTTCGCGGCAGCTGCGATAGCGTTGAGCGGGATCCTTGGCCAGTGCACGATCGATGATCGGACGATCCGCTTCCGGCAGAGAGTTGAGTCGCGGTCTGCTGCTGAGATGTTGCGCCGTCAATTGCGCCGGAGTTTTCCCAGGGAAGGGGAGGGCGCCGGTCAGCATTTCCTGGAAGACGATCGCCAGGCTGTATTGGTCGCTTTGCTTGGAGGGCTGATCGTGAAAGACTTCCGGCGCCGCATAGACCGGAGTCAGCCCCGCCATCATCGAAGCGGTGACGTCCTGCAGATGTTTCACCAGGCCGAAGTCGGCCACTTTCGAGTGATCGCCGACGATCAGCAGGTTCTCCGGCTTCACGTCGAGGTGCTGGAGCGAGTGCTGCTCGCTCATGTAGTCGAGACCTTCGGCCGAGTCGCAGAGATAGCGAAGCAACTCGGCCCGCGGAACGCCCGGCAACCCGGCGGTGCGGCACTCTTCAAAACGATCCTTCAAGCTCTTGTCGGCCAACTCGGTCACGATGACCAATTGACCTTCGATCACTTCGACCCGCTCGAGAGAGAGGAGGAAGGGATGTCGCACGCTACGGATACGGTAAAGCGCTTTCAATTCGCGAGCGGCGCGGGCTTCGTCATGGAAACCATAGACGAACTTCACGGCCTTTTGCAGTCCGCCAGGGGCGTCGGCGATCCATACTTCGCCGTACCCACCTGCGCCAATTCTTTGGCGCACGCGGTAGCCTGCTACTTCGCGTACATGCGCTGGAACTTCGGTTGACACGGAAAGTTCGCCTTAAAACGCTTTCATGGTTGCGATGGTCTCCAGACGGCCCGGCCTGGAAACGCGCTCCGGTTACTCTATCAACGCGATATTTGTAAGACGTCTTTGCTACGCTTGCCCAGCGTCGCGACGTCGATACCTTCCTCGACTCATATTCGCTCCCAGGTCGCGGAACCGCTGCGCGCTCGCTTCGGCATGCACCCCAGTCGCAATCGTAGTAATGTGTTTTTCCTGGCAAGTGCGAATCACTTCGCGCATCGCCTCTTGCAGTCGCGCATCGTCGTCGATTTCGCGGGCGACCGTTTCGTGGAATTCGATGTAGTCGGGCGCCAGGTCCAGGTAATCCTCCAGCCGCGACTTCGACGGATGGAACCCGGCGAACGCCGTTTCGCAACCGATCGACTGCAATTCGTTCATAAACTCACGGAAGAACGGCAGTTCGCACACCGCTTCGTCCGGAATGACGATGACGGTCCGCCGCGCTTCCGGCGACTGATCACGCGCGTAGGCGACCGAATCGAGAAAGCTGGTCGAGCCGATCTCGTATTGCTCCGGCCGCAGAAACAAACAGGCGTTCTCCGGCAGCATCTCAGCCGCCGAGTAAGCCCGCAGCCGGTGCAAACGGAGCAGACGTTCGGTCAAACGGCACTCGGTATCAAGAATCTTGCGGCTGATCGGATCGTCCGGACTGACGTTGCCGTCAATCATGCGGCGGACAAGAAAGCCGAAGGGATCGCCGGAAGTTAGATCGTAGATGCCGTCGAAATCGACGCGAACTCCGCCCACGGCGGCGATCTCTTGCCAGCGGCGGAACGCATGCAGCGAATCGAAAAAAGTTCCTTCGCTCGCCGGCGCCGCAGGAGGGCTTCCGTCCATTTGCAGCGTGACGGTTTGCCGCTGCTGCGCCTGATTGCCGCTGTGGAAGTCAAATTCGATGTCGGCGACCATCAAGGTATCGCCGTCGGAGATTACCTTCTCCGTGATCTTCTCGCCGTTAACGAAGGTCCCGTTGGTGCTGTTCAAATCGCGAAGCAGATACTGGTTGCCTTCTTTCAGCAGCAAGGCGTGCTCGCGAGATACGCGTCCCGATTCCACCGGATAGTCGCACGAGTCGTTGCGGCCGATGGAAAAAGGAAACTTTTCGATCGCCAGTTTGCGCGTCTCGCCGCTCTCCGCCGAAATAATTTCGAAGTACGGGGCGCCTACTTGCGGATCGAACAGGACTTCTGTGTGCATGGGGAACCTTCTCGCAGGCGAAAAGTCACGTCGATTTGAACCCTTCCGACATCGAGTTTTTGCCGAGAAAGGGGACATTGGATAAGGTTATGCGCACGCGCAGCGGAGCGACATGCATCGAAAACATAGCATTGAATTCTCCGGACCGACGGATTTTCCAGAATCCTGCCAATTTGTTTCCCAAGATTGCTCCGCTTGCCGAATCTTTTTGACCTATGTTATCGATGGCTTGCAAAGTCGCTTCGGCGGCGATGTTGCCAAAAGTCAACGCTCTTCTCTTCTTTTCGACCGCTATTCAGCAAGTGACGCTTATGCAACGCCGACCGCTCCGCGTATTGCTCGTATCGCCTGACCGCTCTTTTCTCCGACGTACGGCCGAATTCTTGAGCGCTTGCCGCTTGGAAGCGTACGTGGCGGCCGACGCTGATCAGGCCGAATGGGCCCTCGCTAGTCGTGAGCCGGACCTGGTCATTGTCGACACCAACACGCCGCGGGCGGCCGCCGTTCTGCAAAGTCCACGGCGGGATCAGCACTCCACCCAAGCGTACGTCTATGCGATCGCGATCACCGACAGCGACTCGCCGGAGCGGGTCTTCGACGCGCTGGCCGGGGGGGCTGACGACATCATTCCGCGTCCGCTGCGTTTTACCGAACTGCTGGTCCGCATTCGGGCCGCAGCTCGCTCTTTGGAAGTCGAAAGCCGTCTTCATCGTCGGGTCGGTCGGCGTTCGGGTTCGGGTTTGGGGAACTCCGGGGTTCTCCTCCGTCTCTTGCGTGAAGATTTGCGCGACGCCGCTACAACCGGCAACGAAGTGAGCCTGGTTCTGTTTGACGTCGATTACGCGCTTCGCTTTGGTCCCGATCCCGGTTTTGATCGGATCGTCGAACAGGTGACGACGATCATTCGCAGCGAAATGCTGCCGACCTACCGCATGTGTCAGCCTTCGGTCGATCAGTTAGCGGTTCTGCTTCCCAATTCGACCTCGGATGAGGCGTATCAGTGGGCCGAGGAAATCCGGCAAACGATCGCCGCCGCCGATTTCCAACATGCCGACAGCACCCTCAAATTGTCGGTCAGCGTCGGCGTCGCCGCTTCGGCCGATTCGGGACCGATCGCCGAGGAACTGTGGGAAAACGTCCAGGAACGGCTCGAATTCGCGAAAAAATCAGGGGGCAACTTCGTCGCTTCGCTGCGTCAACTGCAGAACGAAGACGCCGCTGGCGGCAGTTCGCACGGCCGCTTGTTTGACGGCACCACAACCGCCGACGTCCTTCGTCCCACCTTCGTTCAATTGGCCTCTACCACTCCAGCCGACGAGGTGATTGCGGCGTTCGCCAAGCATGACCTGGACGTCGCCCCGGTTCTCGACGCCCAGCGGAAATTCGCCGGCGCCATTACCCGTGACGTGGTCCAAAACCGTGCGGTCCGTTCCCGCGAACTGACGGCGGCCGAACTGGTCGACGCCAACTTCCCGCAGATGGAATCGAACGCTTCCTTCAGCGAGCTGGTGAACTACTTCTCGGAACATCCCACTCCTTGCGTCGCGATCGTCGACCGAGGAAAACCGCTCGGCTTCGTCTCTCGCGACGACTTGGCCCTCTTGAGCGAACCGATCGATTCGACCAGCTACGCCGAATCTCGCGACGACATCCCGACGACCGAATTCTACGTCGTCAGTCGGCCGCTGATGGTGGAAATGGGCGCCGAAGCGTAATCGACAAAACGGTGAACTAAGGGTGCGTTTCGACGCACCCTTTTTTTATCTTCGTAGCCTGAAGCGCAAGCGAGGGAAATGCGGTCGGCGCACCAATTACGGCCGCTTCTGCTGCCGCCGGTTCTTCGTTCGATACTCTGGAATGACGTATTGGTGAAGGCCGTGCGCGACCAATTCCGCTTCGATTTCCGCCAACCATTGCTGCGTAAGTTCGTAGCGATTGACGCCTGCTAAGGGACCGGGATGACATCGTTCAATTCCGGTAGGAGCATGAACGAGTCGCGGGAAGTCGCCGCCGTGCGATGCGCCGCCGGCATGGGTCTGGATTTCTTCTTCGCGGAGCATCGTTGGCAAGTCCCGATTCGGTAGGAAACCGCTTGCTCAACGATTGTATCACTCCGCTCTAACGCTTTGTGCTACGAATCGGATTAGTCCGTTCCGGAGACCACCGTGAAGTAGCTCTTCACCACCCGATCAAAATACTCGGGCTTCATCTCCATCGGGATCCCTTTGTAGATGCAGTAATTGCGGACCTGGCTGAGCAAGTCCCGCGGTTGGCAGCGTCGCATCGGGCGATTGACCGGTTGGTAGTGCTTTTCGACCAGGTGGTCGACGGCGGCGGCGTTGTATTCGCAGTTGAACTGTTTAGCGAAGATCCGGAAGAGGGTACGGAACTCGTCGAGCTCGGCGTCACGGACTTCAATTTTGTACGGAATACGACGGAGGAACGCGTCGTCGGTCAGGTCTTTCGGCTCGAGGTTGGTCGAGAAGATGATCAACTGCTCGAACGGCACTTGGATCTTCTTGCCGTTTGCTAGCGCCTGGTAGTCGACGCGGTTTTCGAGCGGCACGATCCAGCGGTTGAGCAACTGCGTCGGCTCCATTCGCTGGCGGCCAAAGTCGTCGATCAACAAGCAGCCGCAGTTGCTTTTCATCTGCAGCGCGGCTTCGCCGATGTTGTTGATGACGTCGTGTCTGATTTCCAAACTGTCCATCGTCAATTCGCCGCCGACAATCACGGTCGGTCGCCGAATCTTAACCCAACGATGATCAAAGCTGTCCGCCTTCAGAATGCTGTTCTGGTTTTCCTCGATCACCTCGTGGTAGACGGTGTCGAACAGCTTCACATATTGGCCGTCTTCGATGATCGTCCGTGGGATCCAGATATGCTGGCCGTAGCAAGCGGTAATCCGCTTCGCTAGCGTCGTCTTGCCGTTCCCCGGGGCTCCGTAGAGGAAGAGCCCGGCGCCTGAATTGACGGCGGGTCCCAGGTTATCGAACAGGTCGTCGTCGACCGAAAGTCCCGCGAACGCTTCTTCCAACTGGTCGCGTTGGGGCGATTCGTTGCGGATCGACTGGGCTTCGACCGAGGTGATGTAATCTTCCAAAATGACCGGCGCAGAGCCGAAATACGTGCAGCTGGCCATATAAGACTGAGCGCGGGTACGACCTTGGTCGGTTAGCGCGTATACGTAGTCGTTCAGCGCCGCCGAGCCGGTATGTTGCAAGATCTGGCGCGTACGGAGCGAAGCGAATAGCGAATCGAGAATGCCGAACGGCAGGCAGATCTTTTCGGCGATCTGGCGACCGCTGGCCGACCCGATGTTGAGCAGCAACTTGCAGATCAACGATTCGATCAGCTGCGGAGAAAGACGGGTCTCTTCCAGCGACTTCGGCTCTTCAGGACGAAAGTTTTCGTCCGACATCAGCGATGCGAGCAGGCTGTTCTTCAGATCAAGCGTTGCAGAAGCGGACACGGCGAACCTCCGTTAATGGCAGAAGAGACTGGGCTTTGAAGTCTAGTTCGCCAAAACGGGACGTGCCGACCATTCCCTGCATAAGCGGCGCTCCTATAATTAGCGCGACCGTCATAACCGGAACGCACCAGCTAACGCGACAGCGCCGCTAGCGCCATAGATTTATTGCAGATAACTATTGTTAGCCCCGCGCGCAGGTCGATAGAGGGCTAGCGCACGACGATTTTTAAAGTTCGTATTTCTTGAATGCCTATTCGGTGCTATGGTTGCAACGAACAGGTCGTACCTTGGGGGGAGACATCGCCCATGGCTCATGAAAAAGCGAAGTTGCTGCTCGAGTCGTCGCACTCGTACTTAGAACGAATCGCTGCGATTCAGTCGGCGCTGGAGCTCGGTATGCCGTATGACGAGATCGAGGATTACCTCGATTGGGTCGAGCTGATGCGGTACGAAACCTCAAGCGGGTCCGCGGAGTAGTCGTTATTCGGGCTGACCGTCTTACCGACGGCAGCCGGCTGCATTTGCAGCTAACCGGCCGCTTCCAACTTCTTCAGAACGCGTACCGCTTCGTAAGCGTTCGTAATCCCGCCAATTCGCTGCACGAAGAGTTGCACTTCGAGCACTTGCGAGGGGGACAAAATGTCGCTGCCGCACGAGAGCAAGATCTCGATTTCTTCGGCAGACAGATTCTCGACGTCCAATTCCTTCAGCATGTGCGATCCTGAGCAGTAAGAAACCAATCGGGGCGAAACTATCCCGAAGTATCGGCGAGCCGATGCGACGGATTGAGATTGGCTTCCGTCGGTTTCCCACGTTCTTCCAGATCGCGATGCAGCGCGAAATTTTTATCGGAGCGATCGGCACATCCAGCGCGTGTTGATAGCACGCGATGTTAAAACGTCATGGTTATTCGGTCGAAGACGTTACGCCGTCGAAGCTCGCGAGGACGATCCGCTGGCGCCGGCATGCGGCGCAGCCCCTTTAGACGCGACTGCTTGCGTGCTGATGCCCGAGATTTGGCCCCCCAGCATCCGGTGCAGCAGGTAGAAGCCGACCGCCACCGCCGTCCAGGCCAGCGGATAGACGATCAATCCTGGACCTAGCGCCAGCGAGCCAAGCATGATCCAGCCGGCTCCGATTATCAGCAATAAGCTTTTCAGAGGCATGATTGAAGAACTCCGTTTCGCGTGTGGTGCGACTGCAGGAGAGGGTATGCGACCTCATCGCTTCCTACCCTGTTAATTTTATTCCATACCCGAGGAAAAAGACGAGCTAATTTCCGGAAAAACCTCCTTTCCTGGCATTCTTAGGGCGTCTTTTTGCATTTTCTCGCCAAATGCGTGCGCTATTTCTCGCTTGCGTCAAATGCTGGCGCCTGCTATTTTTCCCACCCTCGCTCTGCGCCCGTTCTTTGCCAGCTTTGCCGAAGAGAGATTATGCCCAAAGAAACTGAGGTCCTTGGACAGTACATTCCGCTTCACTATCACTTTGAAATGCTCCGCGACAGCTATCGCATGAAGAGCTTTCGCGAGGCGATCGAAGCGAGCGTTCAACCGGGCGACAAGGTGGTCGATCTTGGGGGCGGTACCGGCGTGATGTCGTTCTTCGCCGCTCGGGCCGGGGCTGAAGTCTGGTACTGCGAGCGGAACCCGGAACTGGTCGAAGCGGCCGAACGAATGCTGCAAGCGAATAACGTCGCCGACCAGGTTCATATCGTCCAGGCCGACGCGGCCGAATTCGCACCGCCGACGCCGGTCGATGCGGTCGTTTGCGAGATGCTGCACGTCGGACTGCTGCGGGAAAAGCAGGTCCAAGTGATCTCGGCGTTCCAGAAGAATTACATCGCCGCGCATGGGCCGCAGCTTCCGCGTTTCATTCCCGAAGGGACGCTGCTGGCATGCCAACCGGTCGAGCAATGCTTTGAGTTTGAAGGCTTCCTGGCGACCGGGCCCCTCTTCCAGGCTCCGGCCGACGAGCATGCTGACACTAGCGTGCTGGCGGAGACGGCGGTGCATCACATGGTCTGGTACGACCGACCGCTGCGCACCAATATTGCCTGGAGCGGCAAGTTCCGAATCGCCAAGGCGGGCATGATGAACGGCGTTCGTTTCATCACCAAGAACGCGCTGACCGTCTTGATCGAGGATCAGCGAGTCGTTCCCTGGCATAACCAGTTCCTGGTGATGCCGCTCGATCGCCCCCAGCAGGTCGAAGCGGGGGACGTGGTCGAAATCTCCTTTCAATATGAAGCGGGGGGAGAGCTGTCGCAGCTCGCCGCTTCGCTGCGAGCGGTCCGCACCGGCGAGAGCCGCAGTTCTCAGGTCGCATAAGGGAAACCGTCGCGGCATCTGATTTTCTCGGCGCCACAGGCATAATCGGCATCTTCGGCGCCATAAGCCCCGAAAAGGGGTATCTTCCCACCGGGTTGGTGGACTCCGTTTCTTGGACAAACCCGTTGTCCGACCTAGTTTTTCAAAGATGTTGCGTCAAACGCGGGTGGGCGCTAATGCGCCTAGATTCCGCCGCCGTCGCGCTACAGGGGCAAATGTGTCATTGAAATCGAGTTAATACGATGATCAAAAAGTCGCCTATCGCCAATGAGCTAATAGCCGCAATCGCCTGCGCGCTGCTACTGGCTACGGCGACTATCGTCTGCCTGGTGACGGGTGAGCTCGGCGTCGGCAGCATGCTCGCATGCGGAGCGGGCGGAGTCGCTACGGTCGCTCTGTTCGTCATCTGGCGCACCGCACGATCGACCGAAGACCGCGCGATTCGCCAGCTGCAAATGCTGGCCAACGCGACAATCGAACAATTGGAAAGTGACGATCTGCACGCCGCTTGCCCGCAAGCTCGCGACTTGCCCCGCTGGAAATCGCCGCTCGAACTCTGCTATCGGCGGATGAAGGCGCTGTCGGACGAGGCGCTCGAACTGCAACAATCGCGCGTCCGCAGCGAAGTAAAGGCGCATTTGACCGGACTCCGCCACGAACAGATGCGCGAGATCGTCGAGAAGCTGTCGGAACCGGTTCTGATGACGAACCAGTACGACGAGATCATCTTCGCCAACGAAATCTCCCGCGAAATCTTCGGCATCACCGACCTGATCGAAAAGAAGATGGCCCAAGAAGCGATCGCGTCGGAAGGAATCGTCCAACTGCTGCAAGAGACCCGGCTCCGCAAAACGCCAACGCAGCGCGTCAGCGAAATCGAGCTGCTCGACTCGACCGGCGACAAACATTGGTACCGCATCACCGTCAGCACGATCGGCCAGCAGCTCGAAAACGAGCTGGGCGCCGACGAGCCGAACTTTGGCGCCGTCGCCGTCTTGCGCGACATTAGCGGTTACAAAGCGATCCAACGCCGCAACGCCGAATTCGTTTCGGCGGTCAGCCACGAAATGAAAACCCCGCTGGCCGGCATCAAGGCCTACGTCGAACTGCTCGCCGACGGCGAAGCGGAAGATGAACAGACGCGGGACGAGTTCCTGCAAGTGATCAACAGCCAGGCCGATCGCCTGCAACGGTTGATCGATAACCTGCTGAATTTGGCCCGGATCGAAGCAGGGGTCGTCAACGTCAACAAAAAGCCGCGTTCGCTTAACGAACTGCTGGAAGAAGCCTTCCGCATCGTGCAACCGACCGCCGAGCAAAAGAACATCACGCTCATTTCCGACCTCAGCCCGATGTACCTGGGCGTGCTGGTCGATCGCGACATGATTATGCAGGCCGCGATCAACCTGCTGTCGAACGCCCTGAAGTACACCCCCGACAACGGCAAAGTGACGCTCCGCAGTCGAATGCAGGACCGCGACGTCGTGTTTGAGGTGGAAGACACCGGCGTCGGCCTCAGCCCGGAAGACTGCGATCGCGTGTTCGAGAAGTTCTACCGCGTGAAGAAAGATCAAAAGATGGCCTCCGGAACCGGGCTCGGTTTGCCGTTGGCCAAACATATTGTGGAAGACGTTCACGGCGGCGACCTGAACGTCACCAGCGAACCGGGCGTCGGTTCGACATTCCGCATTCGCCTCCCCACGGTCCAAGTGGCCGAAACCGTCTCGTAGCCCCAATTTCACTTGAAGGCAATCAAGATGAGCGCTCCTCAACAATCCCTCCAAGAGTTCCATCAAGTGGCGACTGATCCGGCGGACGCCGCTTCGGCCGCGAACGTCGGCAAGCGCATTTTGCTGGTCGACGACGAAATGCACATCCTCCGCGCCGCCGAGTTCAAACTGAAGCGAAGCGGTTACGAAATTGAATGCGTCGAAGACGGCGAGCAAGCGTGGGAGGCGATTCAGGAGCAAATACCTGACTTGCTGATCACCGACTTCCACATGCCGCGACTCGACGGCCTCGGCCTTTGCCGCCGCGTTCGTGACGACGCTGCGACTCGCCAACTGCCGATCGTCATGCTGACCGCCAAAGGTTTTGAGATGACGTCGGACGACAACCTCGAGTCGCTCGACATCGCCGCGATCCTGGCGAAACCGTTCAGTCCCCGCGGCCTGGTCAATTGCGTCGAATCGGTTCTCACGACAGGTTCGTTCGAGCAGCCGCCGGTCAGCTTCCTCCGTTAAACCGTTCTCCCCTAGATCGTCATGAGCTTGCAAACCGAAATCTTTGGTGAAGTCGTTGTGGTTCACACGCCGGAAGAGTTGGGCGAGGACCAGGCGGACGGCGTCGAAGCGTTCCTGCTTTCGCGCGAACGCAATCGGGTGATCGTCGACCTGGACGGGACCGAAACGATCGACAGCGCCGGTTTGACCTGCCTCCTTTCGGCGCAGCAGCGACTGCGTGAAGGGGGAGGAGAATTGAAAATCACCACTTCCAATCACGTCAATCGCAAGATCCTGGAGATCACCCGATTGGACAAGCGGTTGGAGGTATTTGAAAACATGATCGAAGCGGTAAAGAGCTTCGTCTAATCGTCATTGGAAACATGCCCCTATGAACGCGCCCACCACGAGCGCCCCGATGCGATTAGGTAACGTTCTCACCAAGCGTGGGTTCGTTACGATCGAGCAATTGGAGCTCGCGCTCGACCACCAAAAGAACAAAGGAAAGAACAAGCTTCTCGGCGAAATCCTCGTCGACCTCGGCTATTGCACCGAAGACCAGATCATCGAGTGCCTGGCGGTCGAATACGGCATTCCTTACGCCAAGCTCGAAGCGCGACTTTACGATCCCAAGGTGGTCGGGATCCTGCAGCGCGACTACATCGAAAAGAACCTGGTCTTCCCTCTCTTTTTGATCGACGACGTCCTGACGATCGCGGTCACCGAAATCTCCAATCTCTTTCTGATCGACGAAATCCAGACCCTCACCGACAAGCAGGTGCAGATCGTCGCTTCGTCGCCGCGCGACGTGCGGCGGATGATCCAGAACCTGCCCGACTCGAAGGTGTTCGTCATCGACGACATCATCGAGGATAGCGATCAGTCGGAAGTGACGCTGATCGAGGACGCGATCGAAGACATCGGCGACGTCGAGGAAATCGCGGGCCAGTCTCCGGTCATTCGCCTGGTCAACTACGTGATTTACAACGCCGTCAAAGAAGGCGCCAGCGATATTCATATTGAACCGGCCGAGCGCTGCATGCGGGTGCGGTATCGCATCGACGGCAAGCTGCACAAATCGCTGGAAGTTCCTCAGCACCTTTTGAACGCGGTCAACAGTCGTATCAAGATTATGGCCGGGCTCGACATCAGCGAGCGG
This sequence comes from Blastopirellula sediminis, assembly GCF_020966755.1. Taxonomy (NCBI): domain Bacteria; kingdom Pseudomonadati; phylum Planctomycetota; class Planctomycetia; order Pirellulales; family Pirellulaceae; genus Blastopirellula; species Blastopirellula sediminis. The sequence goes on along the minus strand of NZ_JAJKFT010000010.1, from coordinate 3,862,956 downwards.
CGTTTGCCGCAGGATGGTCGCGTCCACGTGATGCTCGACTCTCGCAAGATCGACTTGCGTGTGAGCACGTTCCCCGGTAATCGCGGCGAAAAGACCGTGATTCGCGTGCTCGATACGAAAAAGGTGACGCTGGTCCTGAAGCATCTCGGTTTCGCCGAGGACATTCTCGACCGCTTCCTCTCCAACATTCACGCTCCCAACGGCATCGTGCTGGTGACAGGTCCGACCGGTAGCGGTAAGTCGACGACGCTTTACGCGGCGCTCAACGAAATCGCCACCATGGAAAACAACATCTGCACCGTCGAAGACCCGATCGAATACCATCTGCCGCTGATCAACCAGTTTCAGGTGCAGGAGCGAGTCGGCCTGACCTTCTCTAAAGCGCTTCGCACGCTGCTTCGCCAAGACCCGGACGTGATCATGGTCGGTGAAGTCCGCGATGAGGAGACGGGGCGTACGGCGATTCAAGCGGCCCTGACCGGGCACTTGGTATTCAGCACGCTCCACACCAACGACGCAGTTTCGGCGGTGACGCGACTCGTGAACATGGGGGTCGAACCGTACCTGATCGGCGCCGCGCTCAACATGGTGCTGGCCCAGCGACTGGTCCGCAGCATCTGCCCGAAGTGCAGCGAACCGTACGAACCTCCCCGCAACTTGCGCAAAACGCTGGAGCGAATGGGGTACGAAATCCCGGTCTTCCGCAAAGGGATCGGCTGCCGCTATTGCCGCAACTCCGGCTACAGCGGTCGTCTCGGCGTGCACGAAATGCTGACGATCGACGACGAACTGCGCGACGCGATCGTGGCCGGCGTCTCGATCGGCGACTTGCGACGACTGGCCGTGAAGAGCAAGAACTTGATCACCATGCAGCACGACGGCTTCCGCAAGGTTCGCGAAGGAATCACGACCATTGAAGAAGTGCTCCACGCCACCGGCGACGTTTCGATGGCCAATTTGACGTAACCCCAAGTCGGTAAGAATCCCAATCATGTTAAGCTTCGCCTATTCAGCTCGCGATTCGCTCGGCCATGTGCACGAAGGCGCGCTTGAAGCCGGTTCGCCGGAAGAAGCGGCGATGATGCTGCACCGCGACGGGATGCACGTCCTGTCGCTCGAGCAGGAAGAAGAAGCGGGCTCTCTCTTTCCGTCCCGAATCAGCAGGTCGGACATCATTTACTTCACCAACCAGCTGGCGGTGATGGTCGATACCGGCATCAACTTGTCGACCGCCATCGAATCGGTCGCGTCGCAAGAGAAGAACGAAGCGCTCAAGACGCTGCTGACCGACATCCGCCGCAGCGTCGAAGGGGGCGAAGACTTTTCGACCGCCTTGGCCCGTTACCCAAAGCATTTCAACCGGACCTATATCTCGCTGGTCAAAGCGAGCGAACAGACCGGTATGCTCGGGGAAATGTTGGAACGGATCGCCGCCTACCTCCGCAACGAAGTCGAAATTCGGAACAAAGTCCGCGCCGCGCTCGCCTACCCGGCGGTGATGGTCGTGCTAGCGACGGCGGTCACCATCTTCCTGCTGACTTACGTCCTGCCGAAGTTCACTCCGCTGTTCGAGCGGAAAGGCGCCAAGCTGCCGACGCCGACCATTATTATGATGACCGCGTCCGACGTGCTGCTTGATTATTGGTGGGCCTGGTTGATTGGGTTGCTTGCCGCCGGGATCGGGTTCTACTTCTTCCGGAAGACCGAAAAAGGTCGGCAGACGATCGACAGCATCAAGATCAGCGTGCCGATCATCGGCCCGATGATGCGCAAGATCACGATCGCGCGCAGTCTGAGCACGCTCGGTACGCTGGTTCGCAGCGACGTGCCGGTGTTGCAATCGCTTGAGCTGACCGCCGACATCAGCCAGAACTACTATTACGACAAGCTGTGGCGGAACGTGATCGACTCGGTCACCTCGGGTCATCAGATTCACGAGACCCTCGCCAAAAGCAAGCTGATCCCGCCGACCGTGGTGCAAATGATCTCGGCCGGCGAAGAGACGGGACGCTTGGACGACGTCCTGATGAAGGTCAGTCGCCACTACGAGCAGGAAGTTGACCTGTCGATCAAGACGGCGACCAGCCTGATCGAACCGCTGATGATCACCGTGATGGGAACGGTGGTCGGCGGCATCGCGATGGCGCTGCTGCTGCCGATCTTCTCGCTGTCGCGGAACGTCTAGCGACTCGCCCTCTTACTTGGCGCCATGCTTTCACGGCGATAGCCGGGTAAGCATGTCTTCAATGCGTTTCGATAGGGCGAAGACATGCTCATCCGGCGAAGACGCCGCAAGAGCTTGTCACCATCCAACGCAGTCGCTGTCGCGGAACGTCTAGCTGCTATCGCCTACGCCGAATCGCTAGCAATTCGGCACGCCAGCAGCCAGACAAGCTTTGCCCAGGCGGCAAAGTTTCTCACCCTGGGGGCGCGATCTTCACAAGAGGCGCATCCGCACGTTCATTCTGGCGGCTCGGCTGGACGATCTTCGGTAGGCAGATTTGAGCCAACCATCGACGAGGAGCCTCCCTTTGAAGTTACCGCTCGGCAACAACATCGTCGAAGAGATTAACGCCCGCCAAGACTACGTGCTGGAAGAGCTCGATAATCTCAACCGCCGTCTCGAAGAACTGCTCGCGACGCTCGTCGTTCGCCCCGAACCGGAACTGATTCCCGTCCCGGTTCCGGTCCAAGAAGACCAACGCCGCGCTGCGTAAGGGCAGGGTAGGCCGCAGCGCAAAATACTAGCCCGAGGCGCGAGCCGAGGGAGAGTGGTTTGCGCTACAAAAAGAGACGCCGTTCGCACTGCGGCCTGGAGAAGACGCGCTCCTCTCAAATGATTCTAACCCCATTCCCTCGGCTCGCGCCTCGGGCTAGTATCTCTGGGCCAGTCTAGCCATCCGAAGTGCCCGCCGTGTTGAGAAGCATCGCGTTCCGAGTACGATGATCGTAGCGTTCTCGCCCATCTTCGTGGGCGGAACAGACGATCCCAAACGCGAGTCTCTTGGAAATGAACCGGTTTATCTGCGTCGCTTTGGCGCTGCTCTCACTGCTTGGATTTTGTTCGCCAGCCGCGAACGCCCAGAACGCCGCTCCCTCGTCGCACATGCATTTCGACGACCGCTTTGCCGGCGACGTGATCATTAACGAGGTCCGCGTGCCCAAGGCCGGCGAAGCGACCTACACCTATTACGAAACGTTGGGGTGGAGCGGAAAAGGGGGCGGCTACGCAGGCGTTCAAGCCCATCCGAAAGCGCACAATTTCATCTTTTCGATCTGGGATAACCAAGCGCAATCCGCTCCGATCAAGGCGATACATCACGGCCCGGGCACGAAGACCGAGAAATTTGGGGGCGAAGGGACAGGCCTGAAGTCGTGGAATTTTGAATTGGGCTGGAACGTCGACGTTTGGTACACGCTGGTCGCGCGGACCTGGCCGGTCGGCGACCACACGCAGTTCGGTTTTTGGGCCCGCGCCGGCGATACCGGCAAGTGGACGCATCTGGTCACCATGGACGTCGCGGCGGAAACGATGTTCGAAGGACAGACCGACGCCTTCCTGGAAGATTGGCTCGACACCGGCAAGAACGCCCGCACCGTCAACTTCCGCAACGGTTGGAAACGAAAAGCGGACGGCACGTGGTTCCCCTTTGGCAAAGCGCACTACTCGGTCAATAGTTGGGATCTGGTCGAGGGGAAACGGTCGTACAACTACCGCACCAACTGGGACGGCGGCGTGCAGAGCGATAGCACGGGGAAGTACTACTTCATGCAGAGCGGCGGCGCCGACACCGCCATGTCAACGACCAACCCGTCAAACTTCGCCATCGAGCGAACCGAGACTGAGCCCGCCTTTGAGACAATCAAGATTCAAAGCGCCAAGCTGACGCAAAACGATGACGGCAATCTGCTGGTCGCTTGGGAAACGGAAGAGACGACCACGCCGCAGTTCGCCTATGAGATTCAACTCTTCGCGGACGATTCGGCCGCAGGAGAGCCGCTGGCTCGCGTTGCCGAAAAGATTCCTCATGCCCGGTCAGTGGTGATCGACCTTTCTTCACTCCAGGTCGACCAGCGCCAATGCAGCATACGGCTGCAATTGATCGACATTTTCGATCGCAAGTCAGAGGTACGGACGTTGTCGCTGCTGGCGGCCGACGCGCAATAGCACCTTACGCAGCGCCCATCCGCAGCGGGGCGAGAATCCGCCACTTGGGGTTGACTCCAGAGGCAAACTGGCATATCTAGCTTCGTTCGCACGCATCCACCGCGCTTGTAGCACTTTCCTTGGAGCGCCCGAAGTTGATCAGGCAACTCTCGATCCTCATTTTCTTGGCCGCTATCTTTGCCCTCGAGGCCGCCGCTCGTCGAAGTCAAGTCTGGGCGGAAGGGGCACTCTCCCAAGAAGAATTTGAGAGCAAAGCAAGCGACCTAGACGTCCGGCTCAAAGGAGCGATCGCAGCATTCGATCTTAATGGACAACTTGAGACGCTACGAACGCTCAACCAGCTGATGGCGGCGACCAATTTTGAGACCCCGCCCGCCTGCGCTGCCGACATCCGACTTCATTTGCGCGACCTCGAACTTGCCGCGACGTTTCCGCCGGACCAGTTCGCACGAGTTCGAGAAATCCAAACCGAAAAGCAACGGGGCGACGAAACGAAAGATCCTGACGAGAAAGTGCGGCACTTTCAACGAGGTCGCGAAATCGCAGCCGAGCTATTTGGGGAGGCGTCGCATCACTACATTACTTGCGAATTGTCGATCGCACACCACCTATACAGTATCCCGGAGAAACGAGAAGAGGCGTTCCAGCGAACCAACCATCTGTTGCAAGTGCTCGACTCGCTTGGAGCCAGCCGATCCAATCGGGCCCGTGACGCGCTAGTCGTCTTGTTCGCTCTTTACGTCATGCGAGATGATTTCACCAAAGCGATCGAAACCGGCAAGCAGGCGGCGGCGTTATTTGAAACGCCTGGCGACAAGCGAAGACGCGAATATGCGACGCTGACCGGGACACTGGCAAAATTGCTCAATGAAGCGGGCCAGCACGAGCAAGCGCTCCACTATGCGCGGACCGGGATGAACGACAGCCTGCCGCTAAACGGCTTGCAAACGGACGATCACATTCGGTTGTTGCGAGAGTACTCTCGCGCAAAGATCAAGCTTCAGGACCATGACGGCGTTCAGGACGCATGGTCGGACATCCTGATGTTCACGACTAACGTCCCTTGTTTCCCGCTGCACGAACGACGTGAACTGCTGGTCGAATATCGATCGGTCTTACAATCGCTCGCATTGGAAGACCGCATCCCGGAAGTCGACCTGCAAATCGCGCAACTCAAAGGCGTTTCGCCGCCGGAACCAAGTCCTGCCGGAGAGGAACAACAGCGATTGTCGGCTCAATATTACGCAGGCATGGCGAAATACGACCAAGCGAGAATGGAGTTTGACCTTCCGGGAAAAATCAAGGCGCTCTACGAATTTCGCGAAGCCGCCGCCGCGCTAAAAGCGGCGGGTTCCGCCGCGAGAGTCGCGGAGGCTGACTTCGTCCTGAAAGACTTGTTGCATCTGGAAAAGTCGTCCGAGGAGGTCCGCGAGATTGCCATTCGCTCGGAACAGGAGCGTCGCTTGGGACAGAGTAGCAAAGACGAGAAAAAACAGTGGGATGCGCTTGTTCATTTCGAACAGGCGATGGAGCATGCGAAAACGGCAGTTGGCGTCGATTCGCATCTCTACGCTTGCGCTGAAGTTTCTTGGGCCGAAACGATTGTGGAAATGGGGGATGAGAGACGGCGAACTGAGGCGATCGCCGCGGCGAGTCACGTCCGCAAGGTGGTGGAAGCGAACGGCGCGTATCTCTCGACCCTCTATCGCACGACTCTCGCCGTCTTATGCCGGTTGCATATTGGACAAAACGAAAGTGGGCCGGCAATTGAAGCCGGAGAAAAAGCGGTCGCACTGCTAGAGTTTGAAGATCTCGACCAAGGTCCCTACTACGCGTTATTGACCAGCTTTCTCGCCAAGATGCTGAACGAGGCGGGCGAGCATCGCCGAGCGCTCCACTATGCCCGCAGCGGGCTCTATGGCAAGCCTCCCAAATACGGTGAGTATTCTCCATTTTACGCTCGCCTGCTCCAGGAGTTCACGCGAGGAAAAGTCGCGATTGACGACCTCGACGACCTCCAGCCGATCTATGAAGAGCTGATCCAAATCTCCGACGACAATCCGGTATTTCCTTTGCAGCGGCGAATCGAATATCGCGAAGAATATCTCGCATTTCTCAATTCGCAGGGCAACAACCAGCGCCGCGACAGCGTCGTCGCAGAACTCGCCAACCTCAAAGGTACGCAACCTTTGCAGAAGAGTCGGTATACGCGGTAGGCGTGCGATCGAACGGACACCGCATTTCCCACGCTTGTGCTGCGGGCTAGTGAAGAGCTATTCCGACCGGTCGAGATGCCCCGATTTGTTAATCGCCAGCAACAGTCGTAAGGAGATGCCGAAGCTGATGATGATGCCTGACATGCCGACGATCGAGATGTCGCGCATCCCCATGTAGGCCGCATCCTCTGCGACGACCGATTTGATTTCCTCTTCGGCATTCTCGACTGGATTGAGCGGCGACTCGACATGCGTTCGAGTCCCCCGTTCATGAAACAACAGCGGCGGCACTTTCATGCTGAGCATCAGCGACGAGCCGAGAAATAAACTGCTCGCGATGATCCCGGTCACCAAACGATTGACGGTCGGTCCCAGCATCCGCAGGTCGAGATGGACGTCGAACTTGCCGGTCCGGATCTGCTCGAGCATTTCCGAGACGCGCCGCGGCGCGACTTCCGCCAATCGCTCCACTTCGCGATAAAACCGGGTCCATTTGCGAATTCGCCGCATCGGCGAGAACCGCTTCATCATGATGCGGCGACGATGCTTTTGCAGCAGTCCAACCAGGTTGAAATCCGGATCGAGCATCCGGCCGGTTCCGTCGAGCATCACCATCGTCTTCAACAGCATCGCGACCTGCGGCGGCAACGCGATTTGATAGTGGCGTATGATCCGAAACATGTCGTTGATCACTTCGCCGAAGTTCATCTTGTCGAGCGGACGGTTCGCGTAGTCGTTGATAAAGTCGGAGACTTCGCGCCGCAGGTTGTTTTCGTCCAGGTGCTTCGGCAAGGTTCCCCAGCGCATAATCACGCTGGCCAGCATGTCGGAGTCGCTGCTGGTCAGACCGACGAGCAGATCTTCCATCTCTTCGCGCAGCCGATCGTCGATCCGCCCCACCATGCCGAAGTCGAGCAGGCCGATCACGTCGCCCGGCAGAATCAAAATGTTGCCGGGATGCGGATCAGCGTGATAGAAGCCAAGATCGAAGATCATCCGGACGTATAGTTCGGCGCCGCGTCGCGCGACTTCCGGCAGATTAACCCCCATCTCGAGCAGCGCTTCGCGGTGCGACAGCTTGACCCCTTCGACATATTCCATCGTCAGCACCCGCGAGGTGCAATACTCGGAATAGACTTCCGGAATCGAAACCGTTTCGTCGTCGTTGAACTGCGCTGCGAACTGCAGCATGTTTCGCTCTTCACGCCCGTAATCGAGTTCGCGCCGCAGGGCGCGCTGAAACTCGGCGACGGTCGTGACCGGGTGATACGGCGCGAACTCCGGCAGACGCTCCGCCAGGCTGGCGAAACCAGCCAGGATGTCGAGGTCCTCGTTCACCTTCTTTTCGATGTCGGCGTGCTGAACCTTCACCACCACCGTCTTGCCGTCGAGAAGCTCGGCCAGATGAACCTGACCGATCGACGCCGAAGCGATCGGCGTCTCATCGAATCGGGCGAAGATCGACTCAATCGACTGGCAAAGCTCCGCCTCAAGCGTCTTGCGAACGATGTGAAACGGATCTGCCGGGACGTCCGCTTGCAGCTTCTTCAGTTCGTCGGCCAGTTCGACCCCAACGATATCGGGGCGCGTGCTGAGGATCTGTCCGAGCTTGATGTAGGTCGGCCCCAGATCGGAGATCGCCATCCGAATCCGCGCTTCGCGGGTGTACTTGGCCAGCAGCTCGCCATCTTTCGCCTTCAAGATTCCTTTGGCGAAATCGATGTTGAACTGCTGAATCCAATCGGCCAGGCCGTACCGGCTGAGCACCGCTACAATCTCGGCGCCGCGGTTCATGTTGCGGTAGAGCTGGGGAATGCTGGACAATCGCATGCAGATGTTCGCCTAGGGAGTGACTCTACTATTCTACCTTACTTCTAAGGGTGGGAAGCGTCTGCTTTGCTTGACCTGCCGCCCCAAATGCCGGAAACTAGACCATCTTGGTCGTTTTTTCCGCCTACCGAGACCTAAATCATGCCTTCTCGCACTTCACTCCGCTCACTTCCGTTATTCGCCTGCCTGGTGTCGTTTCTTGCCTGCCTGACAGCCCACGCCGAAAATTGGCCCGATTGGCGCGGTCCCAACAACGCTGGGATCAGCAGCGAAAAGAACCTGCCGACCACCTGGTCGAAAGATAACAACGTCGCTTGGCGCGTCGAACTGCCGGGCGCGGCCGGCGCGACTCCGGTCATCTGGGGCGACCACATCTTCTTGACGTCGGTCGATGGAGAAGAGCTGGTGCTGATCTGTCTCGACACTTCCGGCAAGCAGCTTTGGAAGAAGGCGGTCGGCGAAGGGAATAAAGTTGTTCGAGGCGACGAGGGGAACTCCGCTTCTCCTTCGCCGGTGACCGACGGCAAGCATGTCTGGTGCTTCTTCACCACCGGCGATCTGGCTTGCTTCGATTTCGACGGCAAAGAGATTTGGAAGACGAACGTGCAGGATCGTTTCGGCAAGTTCGACATTCAGTTCGGGCTGACGTCGACGCCGGTCTTGTACGACGGCAAGCTTTACCTGCAATTGATTCATAGCGGCGGCGCGAAAGTGATCGCGCTCAACGCCGACACCGGCGCCGAAGCGTGGCAGGTCAAACGCGAGAGCGACGCCTACGCCGAATGCGAACACTCGTACGCTTCGCCGATGGTTTACGACGACGGCAAGCTCCGCTTCCTGCTGACCCATGGCGCCGACTACTCGATCGCCTACGACTTGGACAACGGCAAAGAATTGTGGCGCGTCGGCGGTTTGCATCCGCCGGCCGGCTACGATCAGACGTTGCGGTTTGTCGCTTCGCCGTTGGCGGCGCCTGGTTTGATCGTCGTGCCGAGCGCCAAACGCGGCATCCTGGTCGCGGTGAAGCCCGACTCGAAGGGGAACATCACCGACAAGGCGGAGAACTACCTCTGGAAGTTCGACACCACTCCGGACGTCCCCTCGCCGCTAGCAGTGGGCGACTACGTTTACCTTTGCCGTGAAAACGGCAACTTGATCTGCCTGGAACGGAAGACGGGCAAGCAGTTGTATGAAGAACGGACGCATCGCGATCGCCATCGCGCTTCGCCGGTCTATGGAGACGACAAGATCTATCTCACCAGCCGGGACGGCCAGGTGACGGTCGTCAAACCAGGACCGAACTTTGAGATCCTGGCCGAAAACAAGCTGGACGAAGAAATTTCGGCCTCGCCGGCGATCTCTGGGGGACGGATTTATCTCCGCACGTTCCAAGCCCTTTGGGCGATTGGCCCCCAATAGCCAAGCGAAAAACCCGGCACAATCGTACTGGTTTACTGAAATCCGACCCTGCTATGCGCCGATACGTCGCCTAGTGGGGCCTGCGTCACTTCCCCTAATTCGCTCTCGCTAGCGTTATTATTGAGTAGTCGTCATGTCGCGTATTCTGCTGCTTAGCCTGGTTCTGGCCGTCGCCTCGGTTTCCCAATTCGCCGCCGCTCAGGGACCGCTCGTCCCCGGAACTGGCACGCGAATCTGGTACGACGACTTCGAAAATGAAGAGTGGGAATACGTTCCCAACAACCCGAAGGCGAGCCACGAGCAAGACAATAACGTTCGTTTGCCGGGCGGCATGTCGAAAAACAAAATGTGGGGCGAAAGCTCGAAGCGCGGCCATCCCGATCATATCGAACGCTTCCACACTCCGCCGGATGGCATTGAAGGTAGCGAAGGTTCGCTGCTGATGATGACGTTGCAGTCGAACGTCCCGGGGCGTCCGAGCGGCGACCTTGGCCAAGACGATCTGATCTGCCGCATTCCTGGTTCGTACTCGGTCTCGCAATACCCGAGCTGCGTCGTTCGCGTCTACCTGCAGCCGTTCGACAAGTGGGAACAATTCACCGAAGCGGCGTCATTCGGTTTTCGCGCTACCGTGACCGGCAGCCGTCATAAACAAAGCGGCGGCGGTTTGTTCAGCCGTAGTTCCACCGAACGAGAACAGAGCTGGCCCGGCATCTTTATCGAGCATCAACTCACCAAAGAAGGGTCGCGAGCCTTCTGGGTCATCCGCGGTTCGGAACGGGGCGACTTCCGTTCATCCGAAATCACCGAGACCGGCTGGTACACGATCGGCATGTCGTTCACGCCCGATGGTCGCTGCCACTATTACATCTCGAAGGGGGTCGACGACCTGACCGCCCAGGATCTTGTCGCGTCGCACAAGCCGTACAACTACACGATCGAATCGGTGCAGGGGATGTTCTTCAACATCTTCAACCACGACGACGGCAAGAGCTGGTCAACGCCGTGGATCATCGACGACCCGGCGTTTTACCTCGGCCGAGGGGGCCGGGCTGCTCGCTAAGAATTAGCCCCTTTGGGCAGTTTGCGCTTGCGATCCAGTTCCGCTAGCAAATAATTATATTAGCTAGGCTAACTAATTATTTGCGGAAAACATGGATCCTCTAGAGTACGACTTTCAGTCGAGCATCGGTTATTGGATCGGGCTCACCGCGCACACGATGCATCAAACGCTCGACGAGCGTTTGATGCCGTTTGGCATTACGTTCCGCCAGTTTCAGGTACTAGGTTGGCTGGTCCATGACCGCGAAATGACCCAGGCCGAACTGGCGAAGCGGCTGATGATCGAGCCGCCCACGCTGGCCGGCATTCTCTGCCGGATGGAAGCGATGGGGTGGATCGTGCGTAAGACGGCCACCAATGATCGCCGCCGCAAGTTGATCACCGTCTCGCCCGGCGCGGCGCCGGTATGGAAACAGGTGGTTCAATGCCTGATGGAGTCGCGTCAAGAAGCGACCGCCGGCATGACTCGCGAAGAAATCGATCAACTGCAATCGCTGCTCAAGCGCGTATTGCACAACCTATCCCGCCCTGCGTCCAATCCCGTGCTCGTCCTGGACGCCGCGATTACCCCCCAAGAACAGGAAACCTCGTAATGTCGCGTCTCGTTATTCTCAGCGTGCTGTTTGCGCTCGCCGGCGCCGCGTCGGCGCAAGCTCAAAAAGCGATGCCGGCCGCTCCGGTCGTGATCGAGTCGCTTCATGAAGAGGAGGTCTCCTCGAGCCAGGCGTTCGTCGCCACCGTCATGCCGCGCCGTCAGGCGGTGATCGGCAGCGCGGTCGCCGGTCGCGTCTCGGAGTTCTACTTCGACGAAGGGGACGCCGTGAAAGAAGGAGAGCCGATCGCGCAGATCCTGACCGAGACGATCAACCTGCAAATCGCCGCCGCCAAAGCGGAGCTGGAACTTCGCAAAGCGGAACTGGCCGAACTGAAGAATGGCAACCGAGCAGAGGAGATCGCCCAGTCGAACGCCGAGATGATGTCGGCCAAGGCGCGGATGGATTACCTGATCGCGCGCCGCAATCGAACGACCGATTTGTACGAAACGCGCCGCGTCAGCTCGAAAGAAGAATATGACGAAGCGGTCTCCGCCGCCGAAGCGGCGATCGAAGCGTACAAAGCGTCGGAAGCGCATCACCAAATGATGGTCAAAGGAGCGCGCGACGAGAAGATCGCCCAAGCCCAAGCTCGCGTCAACGTGCAGGAAGCGGTGGTCGGCGAACTCGAAGATCGCTTGAAAAAGTACACCATCCGCTCCCGGTTCAATGGCTATATCAGCCGCAAGCATACCGACGTCGGTTCGTGGGCGGAGCAGGGGGCCGACATGGTCGACGTGGTCGAACTGGATGAAGTCGACGTCACCGCTTACGTCGCCGAACACCATGTTCCGTACATCCCGATGGGGGCCACGGTTCGGGTCGAAATCTCGGCGATTCCCGACAAAATCTTCACCGGCACGGTCGTCGCGATCGTTCCGCAGGCCGACGTTCGGACTCGCACTTTTCCGGTCAAAGTCCGCCTGACCAACGAAATGGAAAACGGCGTTCCGCTGCTGAAGGCCGGCATGTTGGCTCGCGTCCAACTACCGACCGGCGGAACGAAACAAGCGATCCTCTGCCCGAAAGACGCGCTCGTGCTTGGCGCCGGCAAAGCGTCGGTCTTCGTCACCGCGCCCGGTCCTGACAACTCACTAATCGTGCAGTTGGTTCCGGTGCAACTTGGCATTACCAGCGGCAACAAGATCGAGATCCTCGGCTCCATCTCGCCCGATAGCAAAGTGGTGACGCTCGGTAACGAGCGGCTTCGTCCCGGCCAGCCGATTCGCGTACTGGAAGAAAAAGAAGCGGCCGCCGCTCCCACCTCCACCAGCTCCTCCCCGCGCTAAGGCCTTGTCATGATTGACGCACTTCTCAACAACCCGGTCAAAGTCGCGGTCGGCGTCTTGCTGGTCTCGCTGTTCGGCGTGGTCGCGCTGCTGCGGATGCCGATGCAATTGACGCCGGAGGTCGATACGCCGACCCTCACCATCGAAACCAAGTGGACCGGCGCCAGCCCACAGGAAGTCGAACAGGAAATCATCATCGAGCAGGAAGAGCAGCTGAAAAGCGTCGAAGGCATCACCAAGATGACTTCGGAAAGCGCCGACTCGAAAGGGACGATCACGCTCGAGTTCTTGATCGGCACCAACATGAGCGAAGCGCTCTTGCTGGTGAACAGCCGACTCGCCCAGGTCCCCGACTACCCGGAAGACGCCGATCAGCCGGTCATCACCACCAGCAACGCGTCGGACAAACCGATCGCCTGGTTCATGCTGAGCGCCCGCATGCCGACCGAAGCGCGATACGCGAAGTTCTTGCAGGAGCATCCCGATCAGGCCGAGAACCTCAAAATGGCCCGCGCGACCGAAAATCCGGCGGTGCTGATGGTCCGGTTGCGAAAGTTGCTTGAGACGAATCCCGAATACGTCAAACTGATGCCGCCGCCGATCTTCAGCGATGCACAGCTCGACGCGTTCGGGCACGCTCATCCGGATTTGGCGGCGGAACTGGCCAAGGCTCGGAAAGAGGCGGAGAACAACTCGGAACTCCTCTACAGCTTGCAGCAACTCGCCCAAGCCAGTCCGGAGTTCCTCGATCTTTGCGAGCCGAAGCCGTTCGACGTGATGAACTTCCGCCGCTTCGCCGAAGATGAGATCGAAGCCCGTTTCGAACGAGTCAGCGGCGTGTCGCAATCGAACGTCAACGGCGGCCTGGAAGACGAACTGCAAGTGATCGTCGATCCGGAACTGCTCGCCGCGCGTCAGCTCACCATCGGCGACGTCCGCCGCGTCTTGATGAGCCAGAACGAAGACACCTCAGCCGGCGACTTCTGGGAAGGGAAACGCCGGTACGTGGTCCGTGCGCTCGGCCAGTTCAAATCGCCGGAGCAGGTCGAGTACCAATTGCTGGCGATTCGAGACGGGGCGCCGGTCTTCGTCCGCGACGTCGCACACGTTGAACTGGGACATAAGAAGCCCGACAGCATCGTCCGCCGCTTTGGCGAATCAAGCATCGCAATCAACTGCATGCGCGAGACCGGCGCCAACGTCCTTGACGTGATGGATGGCCTGAAGGAGACGAACAAGCTGCTGAACGAAGGGGTTTTGAAGGACAACAACCTGGAGCTGACCCAGGTCTACGACGAAACCGATTACATTAATTCTTCGATCAACCTGGTGCAGGAAAACATCTTTATCGGCGGCGCGCTGACGATGTGCGTGCTGATGCTCTTCTTGCACCTTGGGGCGCGGACGCTGATTTTGATTCCGTTTGCGATGGCGTCGGCGATCGCTTCGGCCTATCTCAGTCCGTGGTGGTTCGTCCTCTGCATGGCGATCTTGATCGGCGCCGGTTTCTGGTTCGCCCGTGGGGCGCTCGTCGTGGCGCTGGCGATTCCGATCAGTATCGTCGGCACGTTCCTGATTCTGGGTGTTCTCGGCCGCTCGCTCAACGTGATCAGCCTCGCCGGTATGGCGTTCGCCGTCGGCATGTTAGTGGACAACGCGGTCGTCGTGCTCGAAAACATTTACACCTATTACTCGAAGGGCTATTCCCCATTGGCGGCCGCCGCTCGCGGGACGACCGAAGTGTGGGGCGCCGTCTTCGCATCGACGGCGACCACCGTTGCGGTCTTTTTGCCGGTCGTCTTTGTGCAGGAAGAAGCGGGGCAGTTGTTCGCCGACATTGCGCTAGCGATTAGCGCCGCGGTCGCCCTGTCGCTGATCGTTTCGATTACCGTGATTCCGGTCGCGGCGTCGCGACTCTTCAGCAAAGAAGACGAGGAAAATCGAGACAGCAACAAGCAAATCGACGAAAAGCGCAACATCCCAGCGGTCATCGCCGCTGACGGCCATCGGATGGGCGCGGTGGAACAAACGATATCCGGCGCCGGCCAGAAGATGGTTCGCGGAATCGTCGAGCTCAATCGCTGGTTCCAAGGAGGCGTTCTTCGCCGGATCGCGCTCATCAGCGGGATTACCGCGGGAGCGATTTTCCTTTGCTGGGCGTTCTGGCCGAAGGTCGAATACCTGCCGAACGGCAACCGCAACCTGGTCTTCGGCGTGTTGCTGCCGCCGCCGGGTTATAACCTCGACCAGTTGATGGACCTGGGCGAAGTGGTCGAAACCGACCTGAAGCCCTATTGGGACGTCAATCCGACCGATGCGGACTTCGATCAGGGAGAATTCCCGGCGATTCGCGACTTCTTCTTCGTCGCGCGAGGACGCCAGGTCTTTATGGGACTGAAGACGTATGACGACCAGCGCGTCGCCGAGCTGATCCCGCTCATTCAGCGCGTCAGCGGCAAGTTGCCGGGGACGTTCGCCGTTGCGACGCAATCAAGCTTGTTCGAACGCGGGCTCACCGGCGGTCGCAAAATTGAAATTGAAATCACCGGTCCTGACCTGCCGAAACTGGTGGGTCTCGGCGGCAATATCTTGCGGCAGTCGGTCCAATTGATTCCGAACGCCCAGATTCGCCCGGTTCCGAGTCTCGACCTTTCGAGCCCGGAAGTGCACGTTTCGCCACGTTTGATTCAAGCGGCCGACATCGGCCTTTCGAGCGCCGATATGGGCTATGCGGTCAACGCGCTGGTCGACGGCGCCTACGCAGGGGACTACTTCCTGGACGGCAAAAAGATCGACCTGACGATCAAAGGGGAAACCCGGTTCGCCGACGCGACGCAAAAGATCGAAGCGCTGCCGGTCGCGACGCCGCTTGGTTCGATCGTGCCGCTGGGCGCTATCGCCAACGTCGACATCGGCAGCGGTCCGGAGCAGGTGAATCACCGCGAACGACTCCGTTCGATCATCATCGAAGTGACGCCGCCGCCGGAGGTGCCGATGGAATACGCGATGGATCAGATCACCAGCGAAATCATCCAGCCGCTGGAAGCGAGCGGACAGCTGGGCCAGGAATATCGGATCAACCTGGCCGGCACCGCCGACAAGCTAGGCAAAACCTGGACGTCGCTCCGCTTCAATCTGATTCTGGCGCTGTTGATCACTTACTTGCTGATGGCGGCTCTCTTTGAGTCGTGGCTCTATCCGTTTGTGATCATCTTCAGCGTACCGCTTGGCGCCGCCGGCGGGATCATGGGATTGAGTCTCCTCAATCTGTTCGTGCTGCAATCGCTCGACGTGCTGACAATGCTCGGCTTCGTGATTCTGATCGGTACGGTGGTGAACAACCCGATTCTGATCGTTCACCAGGCGCTCAATCACATCCGGGAAGATGGGATGAACCTCGACGAAGCGGTGTTGGAGAGCGTCGGTTCCCGTATTCGCCCGATCTTTATGACCACCACGACCACGGTGCTCGGTCTGATGCCGCTGGTGATGTTCCCCGGCTCCGGCAGCGAACTCTATCGCGGTCTCGGCAGCGTGGTCCTCGGCGGGCTAATCCTCTCAACCATCTTCACGCTGGTGCTGGTCCCCAGCATGTTCAGCCTGACGGTCGAAGCGTACGAAGCGCTGGTACAAATGATCTGGGGCAAGAAGACGCAGATGGAGAAACCGAAAGCGACTCGTCTCTTGCCGGCGACTTCAGGTCAAGCGGAGCAAGAAACCGTCGCCAATTACGTGCTGCCGAAGAAAGAAGCGAACGGCGCTAACGGCACGACGCAATCCGACTCGGAGAAGTCGAAGCATGGCGCCTGACGGTGACCAATGGACGCGACAACCCTGCTAAAGCGACGTCAGCAGGTCCAAACGATCGCCAAGCGAGTCCTTCGCGATCTTGGGCCGACGATCGTCTCGACCGATACGGAACAGTCGATCGCCGATCGGGCGGTCGGCATGCTTCAAGATCAGGGCGTGTCGGAAACGTGGTATTACGATTGCCCGGCGCTGGTACTGCTCGGCTCGCGCAGTTCGCTTTCAAGTTCGGGCAAAGTTTATCAGCCGGCGAACGAACTAGTTGGCGCGACCAACTTGGTGACGGTCGACATAAGTCCCTCGCTCGACGGCGTCTGGGGGGATTGCGCTCGCAGCTATTGCGTGGAAGATGGACGCGCTGTTGACGAGCCTTCGCTACCGGAGCTGCGGCGGGGCAAACGCTTCGTCCTGCAACTTCATCAGATACTGCCGTCGATCGCCGACAGCAATACAACGTTCGGCGAACTCTACGATCAGATGCTGGCCGTGATTGTTGACGGCGGTTATGAGACGCTCGACTTTCTGGGGAACTTCGGCCATACGCTGCCGGGCCGCCTGGACGAACGAATCTACATCCAGACTGGAGATCCGACGCGATTGAAAGAAGTCGCCTGCTTTACGTTTGAACCCCACATTCGCCAAATCGGCGGAACGTGGGGATTCAAACATGAAAACATCTATCGCGTTGACGACGATGGGCGCATCGTCGAACTGTAAACGTCGTAGCGAACGGGTCGCAAGCGATCTACGCCCACTTCACCGTGAAGACCTGACCATGCTCCTTGCGGCCCTTGTCGTGGGCTTGCAGTTCGAATTCGATTCCATCCTTATTCAAGCGACCTAGCGTCCAACCGTTCGGCTGGGCGTCGCTAAAGACGTAGGCGCAAGCCGGCAGATTGATCAAGTTCAGGTCGCCCTCATGGGTGTGAGCCCAAACGTGCGAGTGGCCGAAGACGTACGCCTTGACGTTCTTTTTGGCGTGCATCAGTTCCAGGAATTCGGCGGTGTCGGCGAGTCCGCTGATCACTTTGCCAGCTTGCGGGGGCGTCTTGTCGAGCGTGTGATGGGCCATCACCACCGCCGGCTTATCGGCTCGCGCGTCAAGCGCTTCGCTCAGCCATTTCAGCTGCGCGTCACCCAGCTCGCCGGTGACGACGTTGGTTGTCATCAACGAATCGAGCAGGAAGATGTTGGCGAAGGGAGTCTCTAAGATGCCGACATGTTTCGATTCGACCAGCGGCTGCTCCGGCTTTTGGCTCTGCAGCGCGTCGTAGAACGCGGGAATGTTATCGTGATTCCCCATCGTCATATGCAACTCTTGCCCGGCGTCGAGCAGCGGCTGCACGCACTTGGCGAAGTTGGCATAGTCCTTCGGCAGCCCTTTGAGGTAAGCGCAATCGCCGTTGAACAGCACCGCCGCAGGCTTGGTCGAGAGCGCGTTGATCTCCTTGATCGCCGCTTCCAGGTTGGCGGTCATGTTCACGCCGCGCGCTTCCACCATCGGCGTTTCCGGAATGTGCGTGTCGGAGAGGAACGCCAACGTTACAGACTCGTCGGCATCAGCGGCGTAACCGACGCGCAAGACGGAGAGACCAGCCAGCGCGGCGGCCGAATGCGTGAGGAACTGACGACGACTGACGGAAGGAAGATGCAGCGGCATGGGAACTTTCCTGGAGAAGGGGGAATGAGCGGGGTAGGGAAGGGGAATCGCAACGCGCCACGCTGTGGGTTCAAGCAGGCCCTTCCATCATAGTTGATCGGCGCGGCTCGAAGGAGTCGCAACAGGCGCTTACGGAGAAAGCGCGCAGAAGCTTAACATGCCGGCCGACTATCCCCCGACTTCCGACGCCGACAGCAAGCAAGCGACGATCGATTCCAACCCCGCGGCGTCCTCTTCGCTGAAGCGCTCAAGCACCGGACTATCGATGTCGAGCACGCCAATGATGCGATCCCCCACGATCAGCGGAACGACGATCTCCGCATTGGAGGCGCAGTCGCAAGCAATATGGCCAGGGAATTCATGAACGTTCGGGACCACGAGCGTCTGCCGCTGCACAACCGCCGCGCCGCATACCCCGCGGCCGGGTCCAATGCGCACGCAGGCCGGCTTTCCTTGAAACGGTCCCAGCACCAACTCTTCCCCCTGCAGGAAATAGAAGCCGGCCCAATTCACATCGCGTAATGCGTGATAGAGGACCGCGGCGCAGTTGGCGGTGTTGGCGATCCAATCCCGCTCGCCGGTCAGGATGGCGCTGACGTCTTCGCGAAGCTGAGCGTAGAAGGAAGCCTTGTTGAGCGACGGATCGCCGGAGGCGGAAATCTCGTGCATGGGAGCGATATCCAGGAGTCGTCAGGGGTCGAACGCGATCGGAACGCCAGTTTATCGCCTACGAGCAAAGAGGGATATCGGCGGCGATTTCCGCCTCCCGGCGCCGAAACCACCCGCTAGCACGCAATCTCGGCAATTCAGGCAAACCTTGCCGCCCACCGGCGAAAGCTCGCAATCTCCGGCCGCGCGAATTTGGCAAAAATGTACGGCTCGTTCTGAAAGTGCTGGTTAATGCGAGCGTTTCGTGCCGATGGGTGGTGGTGAAGGTATCGAAAATACGCCTCGCAGTCATCGTATCGATTCGTCGTCAGTTTGGCGGCAATCAACGGAGCGCGTGGACATGGCATTTGGCCCGCCTTCGTCTCCACAACGATAAGACAGCCTTTCGTCTGCGAAAGAGGAACCCATGAGAGCCCATAGTTTGTGGATCGTTTCCTTGATGGCGATGCTCGCAGCATCGACGGATGCGGTCGCGCAGAAAGCCACGTACGCGACCGGCTCTGACCAACACGATTCCGCAGGCCAACCCTCCGGCATCGCCTATCTGGCGAGCGGCCAGTGGCGCCAGCCGTTGGTCAGCGATCCCCCGTCGCAAGGCGGTAGCGGACAAAACGCCCAACCGGGCCAATATCCGCAGGCCAACCCCTACCAACCGACGATGATGACCGGCGGCATGATGCCGCAGCCTGGCATGGGCTATCCGGGCATGATGCCCCAGCCCGGCATGGGTTACCCCGGCATGATGCCGTATGGCGCCGCTCCGGCCGCTTACGCTCAGCCGAACCCGATGATCCAACAAGATCCCAGCGTCGTTGAAGCGTCGTACCACAACGGTACGTGTGCCGCTTGCGGCGGTCACGGCTGTGCGACTTGTCGCGGCTCGGGCTGCGGTTGCTGCGGCAACGGCTGCCAAGGCTGCTGCGGCCTGTTCGGCGGCGGCCAGTACTGCGGCTTCAGCCGTGGGATCGGCAACGCTTGGGACCTGTCGGAATACGGCGGCCGTTGTGCTCCCCGCTACTTCGACTTCAGCGCCGAAGCGACCCTCTTCAAGTTGGAAGGAAACGTTCCGAGTCGGGCTTTCGCTTCGTCCGGGGTCCTTGGCCCGACGGTTCTCGACAGCAACCAGCTCGGTTTCGAGACCGAAGGTGGCATTCGTATGACCGGTAACTGGATCTGCTTCGCGGGCTCGACCCTTGAAGTCAGCTACATGGGCGTTGGCAACTGGGGAAGCGGCGCCTTCGTCACGGGAGCCGGCGACCTCTACTCGCCGCTGTCGAACTTCGGTAGCGACCCGCTTGGCGGCTATGCCGAAAGCGATCAGTCGGACTTCGTCGGTCTCTCGCTCAACAACCGCTTCGACTCGATCGAAATCAATCTGAAGCGTGGTTGGACCGGCGCCGGCTGCTGGTTCCAAGGCTCGTGGTGGGGCGGTTTCCGCTACTTCCGCCTGAGCGAACGCTCGAACTACGTCGCGATCGGTGCGACCGGCGCCATGGACTACTCGGTTGACACCGACAACGACATGTACGGCGTGCAGTTGGGTGGCGATTTGACGACCCGCCTGACGACTCGCTTGAGCCTGACCGGCTTCCTGGAATGCGGCCTGTACGGCAATCGGGGGGTTCAACACTCGACGATCCTGCTGAACGATGGTGGCACGGTCGCCGGGGTATTTGAAGAAGCTTCGGCGAATCGGGCTTCGATGGTGACCGAAGGTGGGTTCCACGGCAACTTCAAGCTGACGCCGCACGCCACCCTAAAGCTCGGTTACCAAGTGGTTTACGTCGACGGCGTCGCCCTTTCGATCGACAACTACAACTTCACGACCGCGTTGGGAACGGGCCCAGCCGCCCTGGTTGGCCGCTCGATCTCGATCGACGACAACGGATCGGCTCTCTATCACGGCGCCACGGCCGGGCTGGAGTGCGTCTGGTAGTCGCTACCGGTTGCAAATTAAGAACTTAAGAAAAGGCCGGCGAATCTCGCCGGCCTTTTCTTTTTGCGTTTCTCGCCGAGAAATTCGGGGAACTCCCCGTCTTGCCGCTGCGTCTAAGCCGCGTTGCAAACTCTCCTACAATTGCCAAAACCAGAAAATCTAGGTAATTCGGCGAGACTGCGTTAGATCCGTTGTAATCGGACTGGCGAGCAACTATTTTCATTGCTACGGGTAAGTCTCCCCTCTTTGGACTTGTTGTAGTCCGAAGATTTGACTAACCCGGTACGATCCGCATACTCCTCACCACCGACAGCTAAGACAGCCATAACGCAAGGGATTCAGCCCGCAACTTCTCTCGGGCCGGATCAGCGTTCGGAGATTCACACCATGAAACGGTCCTCTCGTAAAGCCAAAAACCGCCGTCAATTCCGTGGCTCGCAGGCGCGGTTGGAATCGCTGGAAGCCCGCATGGTGATGGATGCGACCGGCTACGAGGACGCACTCGATTCATTTATGGGAACCGACCGCGTCGGCAAGGACGGTCCCTTGGCGGTCCTGGGCTGGAACCTAACCCTTCTCTATCACGACACGATCACTGGTGGGGGAAGCGGCGTTGGTACCGGCGTCGACGACCCCGATGCTGCCGACGGCACTTCCGGCAGCGTCGTTTCCGCCGAGATTCGCGATCCGTTTTTGATCGACTCGAACGATCGGGTCTTGCTCGACCTGGCGCCGACCAACGCAGCCGCGAAGTCGCTGCTAAAGACCAGCTTGTCGCAGATTGGCTTCACGCAAACCGGCGAGTATGGCAACACCGTATCTGGTTGGCTGCCGATCACCTCGCTGGCGGACTTGGCGGCGATTCCTGCGCTCGGCGGCGTTTCGCCGTCGATCGTGTCGACCAGCGTAGGCTCGGTCGACAGCCAAGGGGATGCCTCGATGTTTACCGATACCGTTCGCGCCGAATATGGCTTTGACGGAACCGGCGTAAAGATCGGCGTTCTTTCGGACAGTTACGATGCGCTTGGCGGCGCAGCGCTCGACGTCAGCACCGGCGACCTTCCGGGCATCGGCAATCCGCTCGGCAATACCACCCCGGTTCAGGTGCTTCAAGATTACATCACTTCGTCATCAACCGACGAAGGACGCGGCATGTTGCAGTTGGTGCATGACGTCGCTCCGGGCGCCGAGTTGGCGTTTACGACGGCCTTCACCGGCAAAGCCGGTTTCGCCCAAGGGATTTACAACCTGGCCGCCGCCGGAGCGAACGTGATCGTCGACGACGTCGGCTATGCGAGTGAACCGTGGTTCTCTGACGGCATGATCGCCCGCGCCGCCGACGCCGTGGTCCAAAACAACGTCGCCTACTTCACGTCGGCAGGCAATAGCGCTCGCGAATCGTACGAAGCTCCGTTCGTGGCGAGCGAAAACGTTTACTACCCTGGTCAGATCGGCCGAGTCGCTGGCGCTCCGTTCTTCTTCGGCGGCACTGCATACGACTTTGACCCGAGCGAGACCGGCGTCGACGACCGTCAGTCGGTTACGATTCCCGCGCTGAGCATTGCCGTGATCGCGTTCCAATGGGACGACAACTTCTTTACGGAAAACGGCCTGTCAGCTTACTCCGACCTCGACATTTACCTGCTCGTCAACAACCGAGTCGTCGCCGGCGGCGTCGACATCAACGTGGACGGCTTTGAGTTCTTCGGCGTGATCAACTCCGGCCTGACCGACGTCAACGCCGAGATCATGATCCTCGCTCAAAATGGCGAATTCCCGACCAGAATCAAGTACAACATTTTCTCCGGCAACATGGTGATCAACGAGTACGCCACCGACAGCGGCACGGCCGTCGGTCACTCGAACGCCGCCTATGCGATGAGCGTTGGCGCCGCCTACTATGTCGATACGCCGGAGTTTGGCACGTCGCCGCCGCAACTCGAAAGCTTTTCGTCGGCGGGCGGTACGCCGATTTTGATCGACCAGAACGGTCTCCGAATTGATCCGGTCATTCGCCAGAACGTCGACATCGTCGCTCCCGACGGAACCGATACGACCTTCTTCGGCTTCGACGTTGACCTGAACGGCTTCCCGAACTTCTTCGGTACGTCGGCCGCCGCTCCGCACGCCGCGGCGCTCGCCGCTTTGATGCGTCAGGCCAATCCGTCTCTGACGGCTTTGGAAATCAACGACATCATGCGCGACACCGCGATCGACATGGATGATCCCGCGACCGCCGGCTATGACTCGGGATACGACTTCGGCACTGGGTACGGTTACGTCAATGGTCTTGAAGCCGTTCTCACCGCTCTCTTCGCAGGCGGCGACACAATCGGCTCGTCCGATACCTGCGGCGTTTACACCGGGCCGCCGGCGATTCAAATTCATGCCGGACTTGGCGCCAACCTGTTCGTCACGGGGCACTCGGTTCTTGATAACGGCGTCGACAACGGGCAGTTGGGATACGACTACGAAATCCTCAACTTCCTCCGCGGCAAGGGAACCTCGCAGGAAATCGCCGCCGATCAGTACTCGATCGCGATTATCGGTAACGATACCGCCAGTTGGGGATTCTCGAGCGGCAGCCAGTATGCAGTCGGTTATCAGTCGACCACCTTCTACGACATTGACAACATCACCTCGTCGGTTTGGACTCAGATCCTTTCCAATGACGCCCTGATCATTTTGTCCGACATCAACGCCGTCCCGACCGACGGCCTGGACGATCTCCAGATCGACTCGATCGTCGCCGCGAAGTCCTTGATCGCCGCTGCGGTGAACACTCGCGGGCTGGACGTCTGGGCAGGCGGCGGCAGCATCGGAACGGGATACTACGACTTCCTGCCGACCGGCGCCGTCACCGCAGCCGACTTGGCCGCTTCGGCTACGCTCTACGCTCCGACGGCCGAAGGGCAGGCGCTTGGCTTCACCGCCACGATGGCCAACGCCGCAGAATCCTATTCGAGTTTCATCAACTACGACGATAACTTCTTCCTGACTGAACGCCGCGACTTTGGCGAGGATATCTCTCTCGCCGCGACGAACGTCGCCTTCTCGAACGACGAGTTGGTGACGGCGAATGCCGAAACCGACATCCTGATGCACGGCGTGATCGGCTACAAGTTCAACGACATCAACCTGGACGGCGTTCGCCAAGCGAACGAACCGGGCCTGGCCGGCTTTACGTTCTTCATTGACGAAAACGGCGACGGCAAGATTGGCTTGTGCGAACCGGCCGCCGTCACCGACGCGAGCGGCAAGTTCACGCTCTATCCGCGTCAGAGCGGCACGTTCAACATTTTGCAGGTGATCGAGCCCGGTTATTACAATACCGACCCGATCACGCACACCATCGAAGTGAACGGCACGCGGATCACCATCAACGCGTCGCTCGACTCGGGCGCCATTCCGGCGGTCGACTACGGCGACGCTGGCCTGCCTTACGCGGCCGCTCCGGTGGTCGACGGTTTGCAGTTGGGCGATTCGCCATTTGAAGACGACGGCGTCGTGTTCGGCTCGGGATTGAAGATCGGAACCAACACGGTCACCATCGACTCGTCGACGGTCATTTCGACCGCCCTGTTGCAGGCCTGGATGGACTTCAACAAGGACGGCGACTTCAACGACCCCGGCGAACAGATCTTCAAGAATCTGCAACTGCAGTCCGGCATTCACACTTACACGTTTACGATCCCGAATACCGTCATCGACGATTCGAGCTTGCCGGATGCGTATCGCATTCCGCTGAACGCTCGGTTCCGCCTCGATTACCAACAGAACCTTGGCCCAACCGGCGCCGGCTTCGCGGGCGAAGTCGAGGACTACCAGGTCTACATTAAAGGTGACCCCGAAAGCGGTCTCTTCCTGAAGGACGACGTTTTCACCTACTTGGAAGACACGCCCGATCAGACCTACGACGTCTTGGCGAACGACAAAACGTTCTTCAATCGCACGATCACGTTGACCGGCTTCAGCTCGCAAACCGCTGGAGCGCCCGATTCGGCGTTTTCAATTGTTGGCAACAAACTGGTCTTTGACGCCACCGGCATCACTGGACTGACCGAAGATATCGTCGTCGAATACACCGCGATGGACTCGGCCGGCTTCACCGAAACCGCTACCTTGACCCTGCGATTGCCGGGCGCTGGGGCGCTGTCGATTTTCAGCACCTCGTTCATCAACCAAACGAATAGCGGCGACGTTAACGGCGACGGCGTCCTCTCTTCGCACGACCTGACGATCCTCCTGTACGAACTTGATCATCAAGGGGCGCGAACCCTACCGGTACTCGGCTCGCCGGGCGCCGGCTTCAACAAGTACATCGACGTTAACGGCGACGGCGCCTTTAACGTACTCGACTACGCCTCACTCCTCGGGAAGATGATTCAACAGAAGCTCAACCGAGAAGGGGAAGCCGAAGGCGAAGCGGTGGACGCGGCGTTTGCCGTCGAAGATTCGATCTCCGAGACCATTACGCCGGCGCCGATCCTCGATCCCTCCCCCACGACGCAATCTTCAACCCTCACTTCCTCCAACGCCGCGACCACTTCCTCGTCGTCCAGCGACGTCAGCTTCTACCTGGCTGGCGTTCTGGAAAAGCCGAATGGTCAAAGCAGCTTGCTGAGCCAGGACTCGGAAAGCTCTGTGGACGAAACGTTAGTTGAAGGAGAAATGGTCGATTACCTCTATCCCGACAGTTCGACCGAATACCTCCTGATCGACTCGTCGAGCAGCTCAACGCTGATGACGGAAGAGGTCGAATCGGCCATCGATGAAATCGCGATTGACGTTGACGCCGCCTGGGAAGAAGATCTGATCAGCGGCTAACGTCCCCTGCGGCAATCGAACCACTTGCGGCGGAGCAGCTCGTCTCTCCGCCGCTTTTTTATTGGCCTTGGAAGGAAATCAGGTGAACGAAGAATCACTGGCTAAACTGCGACAGCGCAATCTCGACTCTGCCGGCGATTGGAAACGCTACGCAGAGCATCGCCGGCACTGCACGCGCCTGATTCTCGAAGCCGCTCCTCTAGATGCCCCCCGGCTTTGCCTCTTGGGCGCCGGCAACTGCAACGACGTCGAACTGACGGCGATCGCCAAGAGGTTCCGTGAAATTCACCTGATCGATTTCGACAAAGATGCGGTTCAGCAAGGGCTGAAACGGCAATTCAGCGGGCTCCAGGGGAAAATCCTGATTCACGCGCCGGTCGATCTCGACGCCGAAGACGTCGCTTCCCAACTCTCCTCCCTCGGCAAGTTTGACGTCGTCGCGTCCCTTTGCGTCCTTTCGCAGCTGATCGACGCGATTCCGGAAGAACAGAAAAACAAAGAAGAGGGACTCCCGCTAGTTCGGCAGATTCGCAGGCGTCACCTGGAACTGCTGGCCAGCCTGGCAGGTCCCGAAGGGAGCATTGCGATCGCCAACGAAGCGGTCTCGAGCGACTCCGAGCCAAGCGTCAAAACATGCGAAGACCCGATGCTCGGCCCCCTTTTGGTGCAGCTGGCCTTAGAACAGAAGCTGTTTATGGGTCTTAATCCCGCGGTTGTCGCCGGCGAGCTACAGGCCCTGGCCCCAACCCACGCTCTGAGCACCACCCCACCCTGGAAGTGGGACTTTGGTCCCCGTACTTATGCGGTCTGCGGGCACACCCTTACGCGCCAAGCATAATTCTTATTTTTTCCGCAAACCTCCGTTGCCAAATTTCAACGGTTGGGACGAAATTACCGGAACTTCCAGTCAGGCCCTTACGTCCAAACGTCGAACCAAGCTTCGATTTGCGCGTTTCGAGTGAGGTTCTACGCCCTGGCGGAATCGTTAAAACCGGTCCCGCTAGAACATTCCAACCCCTTAAAGAAGGAAGGAATGGGCAATCTGGGTAATTCCGTACATTTCATGCGGAACACAGTTTGGGCGTAATTACAATCCGGCTTAACCCCTGAAATGATGCAATAACGCAACATCACAGGGGTGATCCAACCCAAAAACAACACCAAACAGGTCCTACGCGGTTCTCCCCCCCGGGAGAAACTCCCGCCCCCTTCCAGTGAGGATAGAGGTCGTCTACATGACCATTCGCTACACTCGTCGACGTACAACCACTGAACGCAAAGCTGCCCTCAAGAATCACCTGCGTAGCAAGAAGCGAAACAGTGGGAAGCGAGCGCTGAATCACGAGCAACTGGAAGAACGTCAGGTCATGGCGGCCGACTCGTTCCAGCTGATCGGCATTCAGACCAATGACGGCGACCTGCTGGAAAATAACGAGATCCTCAATAGCTCGCCGCACAATCTGACGCTGCGGTTTGATGAGAATCACGTCATCGACCCGACCACGATTGCGGCCGGCATCCACATCTATCGCGCCGGCGACAACAACGTGCTAGGGGACGCCGACGATGTCGATATCGTTGGCGGCTCGGCGGCGTTCGGCGGGTTCATTGGGATCGGCGACAGCCCCAATGAAATCGTCATCCGCTTTGGCGAAGCCTTGCCGGACGATCAATATCGCCTGGAAGTCACCAGCGCGCTGAAGGCGACCAACTCCGGCGGCACTCTCGACGACGCCCTCACTTCGTCGACGACGTTCGAGTTGAACCTGGGCGCCCAGATTCTGTCGATCGTTCCGCAACCGGTCACCGCGCTGCCGAACGGGGACCTGAGCGTCGCAGCCGACCAGATCTACATCTACATGAACAACGACGATCTGGATCCGGTCCTGGCCGAAGATCCGGGCTACTACCAGTTGTTGTTCCAAACGACCAGCAGCGGTTCGGCCAGCATTCAAAACGGCGAAGTCGCTTTCTTCCCCACCCACGTGGATTACGACTCCGATCTCGACCTCATCATCCTGACGTTCTCGGATGATCTCGACAAATTGGCGGAAAGCACCTCCGGCTATGATCCGACCGCGGCGACCGTCTATCGCCTGCAGATCGGCAGCAAGGAAATCACGTCGAAGGAATGGACCGGAACCCTCGGCGTCGACACGATCAACACGAACACCAACTCGACCGACGCCGGCGATATGTTCGATACGGCGACCGACATTTCGGACGCCAACGGCAACAGCCTGCTCCAAGGCAACAACGAGTTTGAAGTCACCCGCGCCGCGTATATCGACGCGAACGGCGACTTGGTGGCGGACGTCCTCGGTCAGATTTTCACGATCGACGACGGCGCCGGCACGGTCCTGACGTTCGAACTGACCGACGGCATGGTAGCGTCGAATGCGAACTACATCGCCATCGACATTTCGGCTCTGATCAGCAACACCTCCAGCACGCGTGCGATGCTGGCTTCGACCATCGCCGCCGGTATTGAAGCTGGGTTCCTCGCCCAGATGACGCCGGTCACGGTGAACGTCACCCTCGCGACTACCTACAGCGACACGCGTTACAAGATCACCAGCCCCACGGGTCGTCCGACGATGTCCGTCAGCGACGCCACGGTCGGCTTGATCGTCGATCGCTCGCAAACGGTCGTCATTCATGGCGAAATTACGAATGTCACGCCTTACGGGCTCAATCTGCCGGGTGCCTCCGACGAACCGGGTCACCGCGAAGACTACGCCGATCAGCAGGCACACTTGCTCGGCGGCGCCGACAACCATGCCGGCATTACCGAATTCCGATATGGGTTCCCGATTCAATATGGAGTCGACCCGGCCACCGGCGCCGCGTTGATCAACGTAATCACCGAAGCGCAGAAGCAGCGTACGCGCGAAATCATGGCGTTGTACAGCTACTACGCCGGCGTCACCTTCGTCGAAGTTTCGTACGATCCGAACCTGCCGTGGAACGGCCAGAACTGGGATCTCGGCGTCGTCACCGGCGACTTGCGTGCGGTCGCCCCGACCGTTCCGACCGGCGTCGGCGGCGTGGCCGGCATCGCCGGCGGCGGCTTGGTGGTGATGGACGTTTACGATCACCAGAATGCTGGCGACGACGAATATGGCGCCGCGTGGCAGAGCACCGCGACTCACGAAATCGGTCACTTCCTGGGTCTGGGACACTCGTACGAGTTGCCGCCGCTCACCACGCAAAGCAGCGGGGCCAACAACTACGGTCTGGGCGCGGAAAATATCTTCCCGGGCGATAACGACATCGTCCACATGCAGTACATGTACAACCCGGAATCGAAGGATATCGACCTTTACAAGCTCGAGATTCCGGAGACCGGCCGCTTGACGGCGGAAATCCTGGCGGAACGTTTGACCGACGCCAACGGCAACGCCCTCAGCAGCCTCGACGCGTTGATCACCATCTACCAGGAAAACGGCGACGGCTCGCGCACGCTCATCGCCCGTAACGACGACTACTACAGCGAAGATTCGTTCGTCGATCTGCTGTTGCAGCAGGGAACCTACTACATCGGCGTCAGCGCGAGCGGCAACAACGCCTACGATCCTTCGATCGCCGACTCCGGCTTCGGCGGTAAGACGGAAGGCGCCTACGATCTGCAAATCCGCTTCCGTCCCGACGCGACCAACGCGATCAAAGACACCGGCGCCGAACTCGAATCTGGCGTTTCGATTCAGGTCAACACTC
The DNA here is from genome assembly GCF_020966755.1 of Blastopirellula sediminis. Taxonomy (NCBI): domain Bacteria; kingdom Pseudomonadati; phylum Planctomycetota; class Planctomycetia; order Pirellulales; family Pirellulaceae; genus Blastopirellula; species Blastopirellula sediminis. Next base: position 3,833,763 of record NZ_JAJKFT010000010.1, on the reverse strand, counting down.
TGGCGGACACTTACGTCCTCGGCGACCCAAACTACGACGTCGACGGCCAGAACACGATCACCATCAAGGACACAATCGGCAACTCGGTAACGTTTGAGCTCGACTTCAAGACCAGCCTCAGCGACCCGGACACCGTCGCAGCAGGCAATGTTGCGGTCCCGATTCTCCGCACGGCGCTGGCCAGCGACATCGTCGCTGCGCTCGTAGACGCGATCAACAACGGAGCGCTCGCGTCCAACCCGAGTTTCGCAGTCGTTGCCACCAACGTCGGCAATCGTATCGACCTGACGAACGTCGCCGGAAATTCTCCGGTCGTGTTCTCAGCTGCGATCGAAACCCTGGATGCGATGCGCGTGTCGGGCGGGGCCGCCGAAGGGGCCGCCATCGACGGCGATTTGGATGGAGCGGTCGGCGGCAACTACAACTTCTGGTTCCGCGCCGAAACTTCGCACTACGACGGCGACGTCGTCCAAATCAACCAGCCGATCACCATCTACGTCGACAAATCGTCGACCCGCGGCGGCCAGAACATGCCGGCGCTGGACGGTACGCTGGAACGTCCGTTTAACAACATCCAGGACGCGATCAACTTCGCCGAAGCGCGCAACGTCGCCGCGATCAACCTGTTCGGCCAACCGGTCGGCGACGTCATCCGAATCGTCGGCAACGACCAGGACTTGGCCTACTATATCGGTTACGACACGACCCAGGGCACGGTACTGGAAGACGGTCTGCAGTTGATCGTTCCGCAAAGCGTCACCGTGATGATCGACGAAGGCGCCATCTTCAAGTTTGGCGTCGGCGGCGCCGTCGTAGTCGGCTCGACGTCGGTCAGCGAAGATCGCAGCTTCGCGTCGATGCAAGTTCTCGGCATTCCGGAACGCTTCGATCCGTACGTCAACGCCGACGGCGACGTCATTCAGGATACGGCGCGAGCGGGCAAACGCGTAATCTTCACCTCGTACAACGAAGATGGGGTAGGGGATCGCAGCAACCTGCAGTTCGCTCCTGCGGCCGGCGACTGGGGCGGCATTTTCTTCAACAATGAAGTCGACCGTGAACAAGAGAACGGCGCCTGGCAGGACAACGGCATCTTCTTGAACTCGGTCGTCGGCGGCGATTTCCGCTTCGGCGGCGGCATCGCGTCGATCAACGGCGAAGATTTCACGCTGGCTCCGGTTTACCTCGAAGAAACCCGCCCGGCGTTGTACTTCAACCAGGTCGTCGCCAGCGGCGGCGCCGCGTTCTCGGCCGACCCGAACAGCTTCGAGCAAACCAACTTCCAGGTCTACGACGCCACGACCGGCAGCTATCGCTCCGGGCAGTTCAATGCGGCGACTCCCGACTATACCCGCTCGGGCCCGGCGATCTTCGGCAACGACTTCGTTGCGGATACCGGAGTACTTGTTACGCCGACCGACGGCAGCGCTCCGTACCTCGAATTGTACGACGACAACTCCTACAACGGCATTGCGATTCGGATCGTAACTCCGGCCGGTAACCTCACCGAAAAGCTGACCGTTACCGCCAAGTTCGACGATACCGACATCGTTCACGTCCTGCTCGAAAACCTGCTGATCGAAGGGACTCCGGGCGGCCTGTTCGTCGACCAGTTCGGCATCCTGCGACCTCGCTTGGACGCTGGCCTGCTGATCGATCCGAACATCGTTCTCAAGTCGAACGGCTCGCGTATCGAAGTCCAAATGGGCGCCAACTTGACCGCGGAAGGTTCGAGCGGCAACGAAGTGATCTTCACCTCGCTGCATGACGATCGTTTCGGTTTCGGCGGCACCTTCGACACGAACGGCAACGGCACTGCGACCACCGCGGCGGCGGGCGACTGGAGCGGCATCTACTTCGCTCAGACCTCGACCGGCAGCCTGGATCACGTCATCTTGGCCTACGGCGGCGGCAACTCGCGCGTGGACGGCGGTCTCGCCTTCTTCAACCCGATCGAAATTCACCAGGCCACGGTTCGCGTCGCCAACAGTTTGTTGGAATTGAATGCGGACGGCCTGGGGGTCAACAACACCGGAGCCACTCGCTCCGGCCATAGCGCGAACGCGACCGGCACGATCTTCGTCGCGGGCGCCCAACCGGTCATCGTCGGCAACAACATTCGTAACAACGAAAGCGCCGCGATCAACATCAACGTCAATTCGTTGAACAAAGACCTGGTCGTCGACTGGGGACGTTCAACCGGCTTCATCGACGTCACCCCGGGCGTCGGCGACAACCAAGGCGCCCTCGTTCGCTACAACTTGCTGACGAACAACGGCATCAACGGCATGATCATCCGCGGCGGCGTGCTGAACACCGAAGGGGTTTGGGACGACACCGACATCGTTCATGTTCTGTTTAACGAAATCGTCATTCCGGACCTTCACACCTACGGCGGTCTGCGAATCGAAAGCTCGACCAAGGAAAGCCTGGTCGTCAAACTGCAAGGCGCCAACGCCGGCATCACCGCAAGCGGCAATCCGCTCGACATCGAAGATCGCGTCGGCGGTACGTTGCAAGTCATCGGCCAGCCCGGCTTCCCGGTCGTCTTCACCTCGTTCCGGGACGACACCGTCGGCGCCGGCTTCGATGAAAACGGCATGGCCCAAACCGACACCAACAACAACGGCAGCGCCAACGCCGCGGCGCCTGGCGATTGGCGTAGCCTGTTGATCGACGAGTACGCGAACGATCGCAACGTCGACACCATCGTCGAATCGGAAAGCAACAACGCCGTTTCGGTCGGCACCAACGGCTCGCCGCAGTCGGCCCAGGCGCTCGGCATTCTGGCGCCGGACGAATACTCGGGCGACGACAACCGTCGTCTCGGTTTCGAGGTCCAGGGCTTCCTGAGCTCGCCAAGCGACGTCGACGTCTACTCGTTCCAAGCGGTGCCGGGAACCGAAGTCTGGCTCGACCTTGACCTCACAACCTACGCCTTGGATGCGATCATCGAATTGATCGACGATAGCGGCAATGTGATCGCTCGCTCGCTCGACAACGATACGCTGTTCGGCAATATCGACGCCGCGAACCAGTTGAACACGATGCCGAAGTCGGGCACGTACGACGAAGATCGCTGGACGATCAACCCGCGCGATCCGAGCATGCGAATCGTGTTGCCGGGCAACCCGACTGCGGCCGTTCGCAACTACCACGTCCGCATTCGCAGCAACAGCAATGACCTCGGTACGACGCAAAACGCCAGCGGCAGCTACCTGGTCAGCAACGATCAACTGACCGGCGGCTTGACCTCCGGCGTTTACCAACTGCAAATCCGCCTGCGTGAAATTGACGAATTCGGCGGTTCGACCATCAAGCAAGCCGACGTTCGCTACGCGACCAACGGCATCGAAGTCATCGGCCAACCGGCCCACTCGCCGCTGCTGGGCGAATCGGCGGAAGACAACGACACCACCAGCGACAACAACAACTCGCAAGGATCGGCTCAAAACGTCGGCAACGTTCTGACCACCGACCGCGATGCGATCAGCATCGCCGGCAACATCGCCGCCGCCGGCGACGTCGACTGGTTCCGGTTTGACCTGACGCGAGAGTACCTGCAGTCGATCCCGGGCTTCTCGGCCGACTCGTTGTTCGCCAGCTTGATCCTCGACCTCGACTACATGGGCGGTACCCGCGGTAACGCCCAGATCGCCGTCTTCGACTCGGCCGGCCAACTGGTTTTGGTCAGCACCGACTCGAACGTCAGCGACGACCAGACGAACACACAGTTCATCGCCAACACGGCGTACGACTCGGATTACACGCAGGAAGCCGACCTGACGCGGGGCTCGCTCAGCACGAACGATCCGTACATCGGCACCATTCAGATTCCGCAAGGGACCTACTACGTCGCGGTTTCGTCGACGGCCCAGATCCCGAGCCAGCTGACCCAGTTCTACACGCAGAATCCGACCAACCCCTTGGTCCGCTTGGAACCGGTCGACTCGATTCAGCGCATTGTCGAAGAGCACATCGGCGGCAACACCTCGTCGACGGCGGGCGCTCCCGACATTCAGACCTTCCTCGACAGCGGTCAACAGGTGAAGGACTATCACCTGAGCGACATGGTGATGTTCGTCTCGGTCGACGTCGGCAACGAGCAGACGCAGATTTGGGCGATCAACCCGTTCACCGGCGCCGTGGAAGCCTACCTCGGCCAGTTCGGCTTCGACGTCGGCGACATCGCGATTCACCCGGACGGCAGCCTGTACGCCTACTCGATCGACAACGTCGGCAACCCGAGCCAGACGGCGGCCGGCAACGGTAACTTCCTGCAAATCGACACCGGCACCGGCGCTGTAACGAACCTGCGTGACGACGGTCTGCAAACGTACGAATTCGACGCCAACGCCAAGGCGCCGGTCGTCGACCACTTGTTCAATAACGTCCGCTACGGTTACGGCTATAAGTGGAACGCGCTCGCCTACGGCTATCTCAACGGTAGCGGCTCCAGTGCGCAAAGCTTGCTTGGTTTCGTCGTTGGCGATCGCGCCGGCAACTTCGACGACCCGATGCGTACCGACGGAACTAACATTCTCTACCGCACGGACGCCACAGAACTCGATACGAACGGCGTCGATCGCGGCGTGATCATCGACTCGAACGGCTCCTCCAACAACGGAGCGACCGCCGGCGGTCGATATAGCGGATTGGGCGGCGCCGACGCGATCGCCGTGGGACAGATCTTCACCGAGTTCGACGCCATAAGCCAAGGCTCGTCGACGATCATCACCCAAGACGCGACCTCGTTTGCGACCAATGGTACGACCATCATCCGCAACTACCAGGACGGCGACACGTTCGACCTGGATGACGGGCTCGGCAATGTCATCACGGTCGAATTGAACATGGGTTTCGACATCCTGTTCAATGCGTTTAATCGCCAGATCTCCGACAACGGCGCCGGTCTGATCACCCGCACCCTCGGCACCACCGTCTCAGAAGGCAACACATTTGCTGCGGACGGCGATACCTATCAAATCGTGTTCGACGACTACGTCGACTTCGGCACTTTCAGCGCCCTGACGGCCGGCGACGAAGGTTCGTACCTGCGGGTCACCGACGAATTTGGCGTTGACCTGTTCGTCTTCCTCGAAGACGGGTCGGACGGCAGCACCACCGACTCGGCGTCGATCACGCCGGGCGGTTTCGACGTGGGGACCGATTCTCGAGTCACTATTCAATACACGCCGGGTCAATCGGTCGACACGCTCATCAACGCCGTCGTCAAAGCGATCAACGACAACTCGAGCGTCAACAACGTTAACTCGCAGTTCGCAGGTACGGCCTATCGAGCGGGGAACGCGATTTCCGTGATCGGCGACGCCTCGATGTCGATCACCGGCAGCTTCGGCGGCACGACGATCAACTTCCAGAATGCGGTCCCATTTTTGGGCGCCCCTGCCGGATCCGTCCCAGTCGTGATTGACCTGGCGCCGACCGAGACCGAAATGGCGGCGGCCGTCGCCGTGGCGGTTAATACCGCCGTTCCAGGTGCGGGAAGCCAGTTTGGCACCCGTGTGACCATCCAGGCCACCGCCGGCAGCTTCACCGGCTTGACCGGCCCCGGCTGGGCGACCGTGACCAACGATACGCCAGATACCGGCGACGTCGTGGTCAACATCGGCGCCGGCGACACCGCGGCGACCGTCGCTGCGAAGATCGCCGCCGCCGTCGACGGGTTCATGGGACAATTTACAGCGATCGCCACTTCCTCGCTCGTTACCTTCAACGGCGGAACGGCCTCCGTCGACGACACCAACATGCTCTTCCAAGTCGGCGGCGTCGGCTCGGGCGGTCAGGTTACCGGCTTGACGATCTTGCAGGGCAACCTGTACGCGGTTGACGACTTAGGGGGCGTGTTCCGCATCTATGGCGCCAACGGCGGCACGTTCGCGACCGACTACCTTGGTTCCATCACCGACGAGGGCGGCAATCCGATCAGCTTCGTCAGCCTCGATGCGGGACCGAACCTGGTCAGCGGCGGCGACTACGCCAACGTCCTCTTCGCCATGACCGATGACGGCGCAATGTACGCGATCACGCTCCAGGACGACGCCTTCGGCAACGAAGAAGCGATCAAGGCGCCGGTCTTCGCCGGCGGCCGCACTTCGATCACGACGGCGATGGGCCAAGGGGTCAACCTTGGTTCCGCCAACATCACCGGCGTCGCCTTCAGCACGCTGAATCGCAACCTCTGGCACATGACGAGCACTCGTTCCGGCGACGCCGGACACGGCATCAGCGTGCCGGTGACCGATTGGCGCGACGCCGAGGGCGGCGGTTCCAGTTTCTGGTTCGGCAACGAACAACAGACCTACTTGCAAGGCAACGCGACCGGCAACGCCACCAACAACAACTACGACTATGCGGGGGGCGCCCACGGTACGCTGATCACAGAAGACTTCAGCCTGCAAGGCTATGATGCGGCCGACCTGCCGGTGTTGTACTTCAACTACTTCTCCGACACCGACAACGTCAATGGCGACTTGGCGCGAGACACCCTCCGCGTCTTCATCGCGGGCGACGACGGCAACTGGCAACAGTTGGCGACCAACAACAACGCCATTCTCGGCGGAACGGTCGACGACGAATTCGATCGAACCGACAAGGAAACTCTCGAACAGCGTGCCGTCACGACCCCGACGACCGCCAGCGGCGCGACCACGACCGTCCAGCAGATTTGGGACAACACCGGCAGCTGGCGTCAGGTCCGCATCGACCTGTCGAAATTCGCAGGAATGGATAACCTGAAGCTCCGGTTCGACTTCTCGACCGGCGGTCAGGTGAACATCGGCGGCGTTGCGGTGACCCAGATCGATCCGAATGACCCCAACCCGCCGGCGGTTTCGCAGTTCTCGGCGGACACGTCGGAAATTCGCGCCCTTGACTCCAACAAGCATGTCGACGGCGAAATCTTCTCGGTAACCGACCCGTATTCAGGAAACGTTTACTACTACGAATTCAACAAGGGGCAAACGTTCACCGCCGGCTCGTACGCTGAATTCGCCGATGGGGACCGCTTCACGTTGACTTCGGCCGACGGCATGGAAACCCATACGTTCGAGTTCGACAAGAACGGCGACGGCGCCGCCTTCGGCGACGTTACGATCTCGCTCGACTTGAACGACACGCCGGACAACATCGCCGAGAAGATCCGCCAGGCGGTCAGCAACGCCTTCACGATCTCGCCGGTTCGCGTCTTCCGCTACGGCAACGCCGTGACGATTCGCGACATTCAAGACGTCGACAACGCCGATCGCATTGCGGTCACGGCGAATAGCGTAACGCGGTACGTGGTCAACACCGACGGCGTCCTGGGGATTCGCGGCCTGGCGATCGAGGGCTACGAAAGCACCATCGGCATGTTCGCAGGCCAAGCGACGGCCGTGATCGACTTGCATGACGATCGCTTTGTGAACGAAGCTCCGAATGGAGCGGGTGAGCAACGCGTTAGCGATGAAACGATCGCCAGAATCATGCGGCGCGTCTTCCACGAAGAGATGGCCCTGGCGACGATCAACACGACGACCGACCTCATCGACTACGAGGCGTTCCCCATCCACGACGAATTCGTCTACATGCTGGCTGGCTACTCCGTCAACCGCATCTCGTACACCGATTCGTTCACCGGACTCACGGTCACTTCCCGCATCGGCCTGGATGCGGACCTGCAGGGCGACACCTTCGGCGTGATGCAGGACTTCATCAATTCGTCCAACACCAACAATGGACAGGTCGACGTCTTCAACCGCAATACGGCGCAAAACCAGTCGCGCGAACGGGGCGTCGCCAATACCGGCCAGGGCGTCTTCATCGACGACTTGATCATCGGCTTCGCCGAACGTGGCGAAATGGTGACCGGCGCCTCCAACGGCGGCACCGCTTACACCAATAACCCGAATGCGATTAACGTCGACGTCTTCACCGGTCAGTACCAGCTGGAGTTGCGTGAGGGAACGGAATACACATTCGTCGTCTTCGGCGATCGCATCGCCACGAACGTCTGGGACACCAACGACCGTCTGTCGGATTCGCACTCGATCATGGCGGCCGCCGGCCAGGACATCGCCAACAACAGCCGCATTGAAATCAGCGACGGCGTCGACACGATCGTCTTCCGCTTCTGGGATCTGGACCAGCAAACGACCTACCCGACGGTTCAGCAGGACACGATCGCCGGAGTCTACACGATCGGTTATCGAGCGAGCTGGTCCGAAGCGGACGTCGCTCGCGCCCTGACCAGTGGGATCAACGACACCACCGGCCAGAAGACTCGCGGCTTGACCGAATCGACCCGAACCTTCGGCGTCATCGCTCGCGTCAATTCGCAGACCGCTTCGCAGACGACCCGCGGCCAGATCGACCTCTCGCCGAAGAATCCTTACACCGACGAAGTGATCGTCGGCCTCCTGGGCACGATCAACGCAGGGACCCTGCGGTTCGTTGAAGGGAACAATGACTACTTCCTTAATGACGTTACAGCTACGAACAGCCCTTTATATCAATACTCCTACACCGCTCGCTTGACCAACACCAAGCTGGACGGCGTCAACATTCCGGGCTACGCCGAGTACCACGCTCGTGGTCAGATCGGCGACAACCCGCTGGCCAACGATCCGAACGATTCGACGCTCAACGGCGACGTCGACATGTACCGGGTCGAACTGGGCCTTGGCAACACGATCCAGATCGACGTCGACGCTTTGGCGCTCGGCTCTCCGCTAGCCACGGCGGTCCGGCTCTTCTACTTCGACGGGACCAACACGATTCAAGTCGCTTCCGCAATTTCCGGCGGCGCCTCGGATCCGCTTTTGACCTATACCGTCAACAACCCGCTGCAAACGGGCCACTACATCGTCGCGGTCAGCCATAACACCAACGCCGCATACAATCCGAACGTCGATCCGAGCGACGCCATGAACAATGGCCGCACCTATTCGGACGTGAAGGGCGCCTACGAGCTGAAGATCGCCATCAACGACGGCTACGTCAATCCGTTCCAATTCGTCACGTACGGCAACGGCGACGATGGAGATCGCAACAACTTCCGCGACCAAGGGCAGATCATCATCAGCTCGAATCGCGTCTCCTACTCGTCCGGTTGGGGCATCCTGGTCGACGCAGCCGCTCGCGGCTCGGCGGCCGACGGCGGCGACAACCTGCCGAACCAGGGCTCGGCACGCGTTACTCGCGAGCTCAACACGGCTCGCCTGGCGACCGGCGTGACGATCGTCAACAACATCGTCTTCAACAACGAAACCGGCGCCATCCTGTATAGCGGCGACTCGTCGTCGACGACGCAAGCCCCAGGCTCGGTCCCGGTCGGCCGCATCATCAACAACACGTTGTACGGCGTCAACTCGGGCGACATCGGCATCCAGGTCAACAACCAGGCCGGTCCGTGGATCGTCAACAATATCGTTGCGAACTTTGCGACCGGCATTTCGGTCGCCGCCGACGGCGTCTCGCCGACGCAAACTCGCATCATCCGTACGGTCTTCCAGGACAACGGCGCCAACACCGGCGCCTCGGCGACGACTGGACAATCGCCGATCCTGCTGGCCAGCGGCGCTGCGTTGTTCGTTGACGCCGCCGACGGCAACTTCTACCTGGCGTCCGGCTCGCAAGCGATTGACGCGGCGTTCGACTCGATCGCCGATCGCACCGAGTTCAACACGCTGAACAGCCCGCTGGGCATCGCCACCTCGCCGGTGATCGCGCCGATTCGCGATCAGTCGGGGCAGCTGCGTTACGACGATCCGACCGTCGCTTCGAGCGGCGGCGTCGGCGTCAGCAGCTTCAAGGACGTCGGCGCCCTCGACCGCGCCGATACCCGCGGTCCGAGCGGCGTGCTGATCGATCCGCAGGACAACGACGCCGCGAACCTGGACCTGGACCAAACCGTCGACGTGGTTCAGCTGCTCAACGGTCCGCTGACCAACATTTCGATCCAGCTGATCGACAGCAGCGGTCTCTCGACGCAACCGCAGGGTTCCGGCATCGACGACTCGACCGTCTCGTCCGATTCGTTCATCGTCGAGAAGATTAGCTCCGGCGTGGTGACCACGTTGGTCGAAGGGGTCGACTATCGCTTCGACTACGACGCGACCAACAACATTATTCGAATCACTCCGGTTTCCGGCGTATTTGAAGAAGGGGTCACCTACAAGGTCACGCTGAAGAACCGCTTCACGATTGATCCGACCACCGGCATGGCCTACGACCCGACCGATCCGGTCCTGATCAAGGACAACGCGGGGAACTCGATCGAGCCGAACAAGGTCGCCGGCAATGAAACGAGCTTCTTCATCCGAGTCGGCGGCCTGCTCGACTTCGGCGACGCTCCGGACGTCATCGGTTCGCCTGGATACAACACCTATGTGGAGAACGATGGCGCTCGCCACCTGATCCGAGAAGACTTCCACCTGGGCGCCGGGATCGACTCGGAACTGAACGGCAAGCCGAACGTTGACGCCACCGGCGACAACTTTGACGACGGCGTGACGTTTGAAGACCCGAGCACGACCAGCTCCGGCTCGTTGGCGATCGGCAAGACCAACACCGTCTACATCGAAGCGACCGTTCCGCTGAACGAAACCAACTACGGTTTCGTCCAAGCCTGGGTCGACCTCGACGGCAACGGCATGTTCGAGGACGACGAACTCGTCTTCGACCGGGCTTTGACCATCGACGCCGTCAGCGGCGCCAACGTCGGCCAAGGCCAGGCGATCTCCTTCAAGCTTTCCTCGGAAGGCGTTATCGGCGAAACCTTCATGCGGGTGCGATACAGCAGCACCGGCGGCCTCAGCGCAACCGGCCTGGCGATCGACGGCGAAGTGGAAGACTACCAAGTCACGCTGACGCCGGGATTGGAAAACCCATGGTACCGAGCGGCCTTGCCGGCCGGCATTACGCCGGGTGATACGGTCGTCAGTTCACACGACTTGACGGCGATCCTGTACGAACTGGAGCACCACGTCTACACCGACTCGATGACCGGCGAATTCCTGTCGCCGTACCATCCGGTCAACGACGGCTTCGACAACGCCGCCGCGGCGATTATGTTCCCCAACGGCATCCCGAACTACCTGGACGCCAATGACGACTACGCCGTCACGATTCTGGACTACAACATCGTCCTGAATTACCTGCTGGCTAACCCGGTGGTCGTCAATCCGGAATTGGTGGAAGACTCCGGCATGGTTTCGTCGATCGAAGTGGTGAACCCGGCGGTTGAGAACACTCCGCTGGTCGTCGCCTCGACGAGCGAAGCGCAAACGGATGCCAGCCTATCGGTCTCGCCGACCTTTACGACGACGTCGAGCACGCTTGTCGATTCGTCGACGACGACGATCTCGGCCAACCCGACGAGCCAACCGACGATTGACCTCTTCGGCCTGAGCATTCAGCAGACGAAGTCGACCGTTACGACGTCGAGCCAAACCAGTTCGTCGACTGTCGCGTACGACGAAATTGACGAGTCGTTTAGCGACGAGTTGCTCCTCGACGATTCGATCGACGCCGTGCTGTTGTCGGTCGCCGATGACGTCAACGACGCCTGGCGAGTCGATGGCGAAGATTCGGACGAGATGGACGACCTGATCGCCCTGATCAGCGACGACCAAGCGTAGTCTCCTCCGTTCGCAGACAACCAAACGAAAGGCCTCCCTTCACGGGGAGGCCTTTTTTGTTGGTCGATTGCGGGGCAGCATCGGAGGCGCCAGGGCGATCGCGCGAATGGGAGGCCGCAGCGACGTCCGCAGGATGCGGTCTATCGATCGACAAGGCCTGCCCGGAGAGAAAGGGGGCCGGAGCGACAGCGTGCTACAGCAAGACGCACGCGGCCGAATGGACGACGGTCCGTCTCTGCCCAATCAGAAGCGACAAACAGCGACAGATCAGCGGCGGCGGACTATTCAATAATGTCCAGGTCGCCGCCCCAGGGATCGAACAAATCGAATTCCCCGTCTTCGTCGTCGCGACCCAGCCCCAAGTAGAAATCGTCAGCGGCAATCGCCAGAATCCGATCGTCGACCGTCATGGAATTCGACGAATCAATCGAAAGCGAAACCTCATCGCTCGCCACGCCTCCCTCGAAGGCGATGTCTTCGCCCTCGACAGCGACGGTTGCGGTCAACTTACCCAGCCCCAGATCGGCCAGAGAGGCGGAGAAGGGCTGAGCGGCGGTCGCAACGACGAAGTCGTTTGACGCCGAAACGCTCGATTCGGACTCAACCAACGATTCTCCCGGAAGGCTCGCAGCCTCCAGAGACGATTCCTGGCTCGAATCGATCGCTTCATCGCCGCTGCTCGAGCCCGCAATGAAGCTGTCGCCAGCGACGACCGCTTCCCCTTCCTGCGGCGGCGTTCCCAATTGAGCGATCAGGAGCCGGTCGAGGACCCGCATGGCGTCGAGCAAATTGAAATAGCCATCTCCGTTCGCGTCGAGGAACGGGGCAGGGGAGGAGTGATCCCCGGTGATCTGGCCAACGGCCAAATAGGTTTGGTTCGTAAGTTCCGCCAGGATCAACTCAAAGTCGCTCTCATCGGCCGTCCCGTCATCGTTAACGTCAGCGGCGTTATAAGGATTGCGCCAAGCCAACGTTTCGATGTGGATCGCAAACTGAAACCCGGTCAAAGGCGCCAGGGCGTAGTTGACGGTCGTGCTGCCGACGATGGAGTAAGACTGAGAGTCGCCCCCAGGAGGCGTGATTTGCAGTTGATAGTCGCCGGCGACGTCCATTTGCAGCGCGAACGCGCCAAAAGCGTCGGTCTCGACCGTTGCAGGTCGACCGGCCGAGAAGTTATCGAGACGAACGCTCGTCTCCAACTGGCCCGCGACCACAATGTAAGAGATCTGCGGCGAATCGAATTCGACGCTCATCGTTTCGGCTTCCCCGGCGGCGAGTTCCGCGGTCGTATAGCGACCGATCAGATTGCCCAAGGCGTCAAACGCTTCCAGCCGCCCGATGCTGCCGACGTCGGTCCCGATGGCGTCGATCGAAACGCGACTAACCAGCGAGTCGAAATCGACCCGCAGTTGCTGGAGCGAATTCCACTCGGAAAAGTTGCCCGTCGACTCGTCGGTCGAACGATAGTAGCCAAAGACGCGGGCTCCGGTCGTCGCATCGACGTTGGTCAGCGAAAAGACGTTGGGGAAGACCGGGGTAATATTGTCGCCGAAGGCGGAGAACGAAGCTCCTGGCACGAGATCGTCGATGACGTCGCCGGCGCCAAAGTCGTCCGGCTCAACCAGGATCTCGGTCTGGACCGGCGTGCTTTGCGAATCGACCAGGGCGACGGTCCAGCCGGTCAGCCCCGTCTCGCCGAAATCGTAGACGCCGTTGCCGTTGCGATCTGCAAACAGAAAGCCGTTGGCGCCCAATTGCGCGACCGGCGTGATCTCGGACGTGGAGCCAGTCAAGACGTCGGACGTAATCGCTCCGGTCGCATCGATCGCGCGAATCTCGATCGTATGATTCCCCGAATTGGGCAATGCGATCGAAATGTCGATGTCGGCGACGTAATCGTCGTACGTCTGCGCCGTCTGCCAATCGCCGCCGTCAATCCGGTACTGCACGGCGGCGACCGTATTGATGGTCATGTCATGCTGCAGAAACTTATTCACCGACTGCTGCGTTCCGGCGGTGTTTAAATTCGGCAGAACGCCGACCGCCGCTTGACCGACGAAATGATACTGCAGCGTATCGGCGTCGAGCGCCCCGCTGCCCTTCAGCGAAAGCGGCTGATCGAGAACGTCGAAGATGCCGTCGCCGTCGGAGTCTTTCCAGCCGATCGTTTCAAACAGCGAGGTCGAACTCGTGTGACTGTCGTACGCGTTCTGCAGCCGTTGGCCCGATAGCATCAGACTATCGACGATCAATTCAGGATGCGGATTTTCGAGGGTCGCATTGGTGTTTTGGGTATCGTAGTAGCCGCGGTGATCGTAGTAATCTTTACCGCCATACTCGTCCATCGCCCAAAACTGGTGTGCCGTTTCATGGGCGATCGTGCTGGCGGGACGGGAACTAGGCAACGCCAGGAATGCGCCCCCCGCGATCGAAAACCCGCCGAGAACATTGCCATCCCAAAAGCCGTCAGCATCATCATCTGCGTTGGCGATGAAAATCGTAAAGGCCCAATTGGTCCCTTCGGTAACGCGGACGAAATTGTTGTAGAGCCGGATGTCTTTAATAATATCGCCGGTCCGTTCGGCGCCGACGTAGGTCAAGAAATCGCCGACCCACTTGTCGAATTCGGCGGCCGTATGCTTGATCGGCTCATAGCGGGTCGGCACAGGCGTATCGGCGTATTGATAGTCGATATGGAAGTTAAGCTCGTGGACCGAATTCTGCAGCGCGAGCGTATCGACCCACCACTGCAGCGCCTCGTCCACCTTCGCTTTGTTGGCGTCGATCAGGGACTGCGTCCAATCTTCGGTGCTCGCGTCAATCTGGCCGTTCGACTCAAGAAAGACGACGGTGACGGAGACGTCCCCCAGCATGAATTCGCCGGTATCGGTCGCAGCGGCGCCGAACGGGACGCCTGAGAAATTAATCCGCGATTCGAGCGATTCGAACCGCAGCGCCGCCGACGCCGATTTTCCGTTGCGGCGCGTGCGCTGCTGTCGAAATCGGCGAGCGGAGGACATAGAGCGGAAACAGCCGTCAAAAAGGGAAGAAACCAGACGCGACGTCGCTGGAATTCAATTACATCGTTAAATGCGGGTCTTCCACGGCCAGGTCGGCGAATACTTCGTCGACCGCATCCGAATCGGACGTCGATTCTTCTTTCAGCGACTGTTCGGCCGCATCAATGATCAACAAGGTTTGCGCGTCGCCATCGGTCGTCAGGGCGCTACCGATAGTTTCCTGACCGACGAGGGCCGAATCAACCTCTGGATCCGATTCCGACTCAATCGTGACGCTCGTGGTCGGCTCGGCGATGAACAGCGGTACGTAGGTCGAACTCGTCGTCGAACTGGGGATCGAGGCGGTCGTCGACGTGGTATTTTCGATCGGCGTCGATTCCTGAACGATCGATTCCCCTTCCAACACGAAACCTGCGTTACCGCTCAAGGTAATCGACTCCCCTTCCATCAGCCCCATGGCCGACCCGAAGTAGGGGAAGCCCGAGTAGTAAATCCGCGGGGAACTCTTGGCGTTGGTGGTCGACGTCCCGATATTCCGAATCATCATCGCCAGGTCGACCAGGTCGATGTATCCGTCATGCGTGTAGTCCATCCGGTACAGCTTGTTGCTGGTCGTCACCGGCGTTCCGATGTTTCGCACGATGTAGGTCAGGTCGACCAGCGAAATCGCCTTGTCGTCGTCCAGGTCATACGGAACCGCAAAAAGATCGGCGTTGGTTGATGAACCGATCGACAAAATCGCCGGTTCGACCGGAGCGCTGGAGTTGAGCTGAACGCCGGCCGCTCCACTGGTCAGCGTGAACTTGGTATCGACCGGAGCGGGATAATCGGTCGTCGCAGCGTTCGCGACGCCAGCCCCAGTGCCGGTATCGGGACCGAAGTAAATTCGTCCGAGCAGCGCCGACTTGCCGTTATCGCCGAGCCCGTTCAGCGCCGTCGAGAAAGTGACGGTCACATTGCTGGTGCCGTTGTTGTAGGACTTGCCGGAAGTCGTGAATTTCAACGACGAATCGTTCGACGCGTCCGAGAAGGAAAGGACGTTGTGGTACGAGTTGGTGAAATTGAGGGTCAGCGTGACCGTTTTCAGGTAATAGCTGTCGGGCGCCGTCGCATAGACTTCGACATAGAAATTGTCCCACTCGTCGAGCCACTCGGCGTCGTTGGGCAACATGTTGCTGTTGATTTCGCCGTTGGAGTCGACGGCGGTCGGCGTTTTCACAATTCGCAGTTCAATATCGACCGGCGCGCCCGGCTCGACGATTTCCAGCGTCAACGTGGCGCCGGAATAGTCGACTTCGTTCGGGTTCAACGCTACGCTGCCGCCGGCCAACAGAACGGAGGGGTTGTTGTCGATGAACGCGCGACGCTGCTGATTTCCTTCGGTTGTATTGGGGAAGGTTTCGTTGGTGACCGGATGCTGGGCGGAAATCGTGAACTGCCCTAACGTGCTCTCGGCGATCATCGGCACGGTCACCCACAGACGAGCCAGCCCATTGCCGTAGGCTAACGACGTCTGGATGGTACCGACTCGCTCCAATTTGCCGTCACTTGAAGTTACGGCGTTGTAGGACGCAGCCCCCAAACCGGGCGAACCCGACCCCGATTTCAGACCGGTGACCGAATCGAAATCGAACGCCCCCGCGTTGTACAAGATATCGACGAACGCCGAGGAAATGCCGAGCGGGTTGGGATTGTACTGGTCCCCGTCGGGATCCGTCACGTAATTCGCGGACGCTTCTGCAATGTAGCGATAGTCGTCGACCCAGACCTGCAGGTTGAACGACTGCCCCGCAGCTACCGAGGTAATCGTATTCCCCGCCAGATCTTTCGCCTGGAGCGTTACCCCCATATAGGCGGTAAGTACCTCTCGAGCTTCCAGCGTCTCAAAAAGAGGACGGTATCGACGCAAGCTTTTGGACATGGGCAGTTCTCGCGTTCCGCGAAAAGGGAGCGTTGATGGAAGGGGTGGAAACGAAGTGATGTCGGAAAGCAACATCCCCACGATAATTGCGTCCCGAGAAGCCAACAACAATTATTCTGCCGCTACAGGTGCAATTGCGGCATTTATGACGACTGTAGCGATTATTACGGCTCAACTCGGGACGGTTCGTGAAAATCTGACGCGCTTATATGGCGCGAAGTTCCTTACTCCCGGCCTTCTCGCGGCAAAATCCAACGATTTCGCAAAAAAATCCTCCAGTTCGGGAACTACTCATCCGGGCGCTGCGACAAAAAGCATCGAATTGCCGGACCGCACAAATTACTCCGCTCGGATGAACCGTAGCGATCAGGGCGATTTGAGGAATTTGTTTGCGAAGCCTGATTGGCATAACTATCCTGGGGCACAAGACGCCCCAAACCTCCCCGCTTCTCCCGTTTAACCACATCCAGAACCGTTGGCTGGCCATGAAAAAGCGAAATAAATCTGCCTCCAAACGCCGCCCCTCCGCCCGTCGCTCCTCGCGGAATCTTGGCGCCAAAATGGAAGCCCTGGAATCACGAGCCATGATGGCTGCTGACCTCAACGCGTGGCATAACGCCAACATGTCGCACGACGTCAACGGCGACGAGGTCGTTGACCAAACCGACCTCCAAATTCTGGTTTCGCAACTGGAACTTGGATTCCAAAACTACATGGTCAATTCGCAAGCGGCTGGGGGACTCGAAGGGGAGCAGGTCCTCTATCTCGACGTCAACAACGACGGCGCCTTCAATCCGCTCGACCTCAACTCGATGCTCTCTTCGCTGATCGAAGGGGAAGACGCCGATTCGTCGTATTCCGCCGCATTCACGTTTGAGATCTATCAAAACGGGATGTTGGTCGACACCGCCGACACGACGTTCGACATGGCGAACATGCCGGTCATGACCCCCGTGAACATCAACCTTACGCAAGACACCTTCACGCTGAAGGTTTACATGCGCAACACGTCGGCTCTCACCGGCGGCGCGTTTACCACGCCTGACGTTACCGCGGCTTATCTCGACATCAGCTTCGATTCGACGATCGTTCAGCCGGTCGATGCCGGCACGGTCGAACTTCCGTTCGATGGCAGCGGCGGCGTCCCGACCAGCATTAGCACCCCCGGCTTGATCGCCCATGCCGGCGGTAATTCCAGCGTCGCCAATACCGACCTCATCGGCGCCGGCTGGGAAGAGATGCAAATGCTGTACACCGTCGACTTCACCCCGACCCAAGCCGGCACTTTCATGCTCCAAGGCTCCAAAGCGGTCTTTGATGATCCGGTGACGCCGAGCATCAACCTGGCCGCCGTCCTCTTCCAGGACGCCGTCGGCGACGGCGTCGACGCTCCGCTGGGCCAGCCGCTCGACATCGTCAATCTGGCTTTTCCCAAGTTCAATATCACCATCCTTCCAGTTCCGGGCGCCAACAACGACCTGGTCGACGTTTCGGCCGACTTGGTGAACGAAATGGAAGCGAGCGATCCGCGGATCGTCGACATCGGTGGGGTAAAGTACCTGGCGATCGACGTCAAAGCGAACGACCTCGACTTCAACGGAAACCTGCTGACCGACGGCTCGGAAGTGATCCTCACGCCGGGCGGCATCTCCGCCGACACCTCGCTTACCACCAATCCGGATTTGGTAAGCCGCGTCATGATCACCAATCAGTTGGCCAACCCGGTCGCTGGTTTTAAGGATGAGTTCCTGCTTTATCGCCTGCCGACCGACCTATCGGGAACGGAGTCGTTTTTCTACACGCTGACCGATGCGACCGATCCCATGACCTCGAACATGGCGAAGGTCACGATCAACATCTCCGCGGCTGCCGTTGCGGTGGATGATGGCGACGCGGTGACTCCATTCGCCGTTGTGGAAGTTAACGAGTCGCAGAACCTCGACGTCCTGGCCAATGACTTCGTCGCCGGCGACGGCCAGGCGGTTTCGATTGATAATATCATCATCACCGGAATCGCCGACGACAGCGGTACGGCGGTAGCCGACGGTCGCGTCGTCATCGCGGCCGACATGAAGTCGATCGACTACACCGCTTCGGCGACTCCAGGCCTCGAAACCTTCACCTACACGATCACCTACGTCGATGACGCCGGCGATCCGGTCCTCGACGCAAGCGGGATGCCGATCACCGACACCGCGACCGTCACGATCCGCGTGCCGATCCACAGCCTGATCACGGGTCAACTCTTCTTCGACGTCAACAACGACCAAGAGTGGGACGACAATGCGAATAACAACGCCAGCCCGGAACAGTTCATCGGCGGCGTCCAAGTAACCCTGTACCAGGGAGGCGTGGTCGTCGGCACCGCCTTCTCGTCGGAAGCGGACGGGACGTTCCGGTTCGCCGGCATCGACGAAGGGACCTACTCGGTCAAAGTGACGCAGCCGAAGTTCGTCTACAAGTACGGTACGGCGATGAACAATCCGCTGCCGGCCGGCTGGACCATCCTGGCCGACGGCTCGGTGATGATCAACAACCTGACGATCAGCGCCAACGCACTCGAGATCAACGGCCTGAACCTCGGTTACGTCGGTCGTACCGGCCCCTATCGCGGCATCATGGATCAGCTCTCCCAAGTGGGCGAAAACTCGATCACCTTCGCGGTGTCGAAGCAAGCCAACGGTACCGGCAAGCTCGAATGGTACTCGCCTGACCAAGGCTGGAGCGAACTGGTCTCAATCGACGGCTTCCTGTTCAACTCGGCCACCAAGTCCGGCCAGTTCATCATGCACATCGACGAAGATGGGGACGATCAGACTCCGGAAGTGATCGCTCCGGTCACCTTCTCGCCGAACCATCCGGACTTCCTGCTGATCGCCGACACCAGCGATGCGGTCATCTTCATGTTGACCGGCGACATCCGCACGATCGTCGATCACTTGTCGACCGTCGACGTCGCTTTCACGGACATCTAGTCGAAACTCCGACCAGAACGAACGTCAAGAAACGAAGAGAGCCGACCCGCAAAGGTCGGCTCTCTTTTTTTTCTGCTGCGACGCGACTTCGCTTAGTAGTGGAAGTCGACGCCGAACGTGGCGCCCAGCGCCCAGTAGTCGTCGCTGCCGAACGTGTAGACCGGGTCTCCACCGCTCGGGTTGATCGTCCCCGGAACGGCGCCCTGAGCCAAGGCGACGTCGCTGACGTAAATGTACGTGCAACCGATCTTCAGGTCCAAGTTACAGGTCAACGCATAGATCAGGTCGAACTGGCCTTCCGGGATAAAGCAGAAGACGTCTCGCGAGTAGTCCCCGATATTCGAGTCCCGAGCGTAGATGCCGCCGTTGAATTCGTCGGTGATGCCGCCGAACGTTTCCTGACGCGAACCGCTGATCGCCATCCGCTGGTGCATGCTGCCGAGAGCGATCTTACCCAGGGCTCGCCAGGTGAACGGACCATCCTGGAAGTCGAAGATCAAACCGACTTCACCGCCGTTGAACTCGTTCTTGGCGAGGAAGTTGTCCCCCACGTTCACGACCGTGCCGACCGGCACCGTGCCGCCCGCGTCCTGCGCCGTGTATTGAGCCCGGATCTTCATCGCATCGTCGATGCGAGCGTAGTAGTAACCGCCGACGAAGTCGACGCGATTTGCGTGGCTGGTATACAGGTGCTTCGTGAAGAACATGTCGCCGGTGTAGAAGTTATTATCCTTGCGGATGCCGACCGTGGTATTGTCGGCCGCATTGTTACCCGCGCCCGGCAAAGCGACGACGATCGACGCGTTAGCGTTGGTGTTCGTATTGAAGAACGGAAACGCGAGCGTCGGGAATTCCGCCGAAGTCGCGTTGATCCCTTGAACTTCGCGTTCCAGGGCGAGGAAGCTGCCGCCGACCGACCAGTTTTGGTAGTTGTCGAGCCACAGCCCCGTGGTGATCCGCATACCGGTCAACGCGTGACCTTGCTCCGGACCGCCAAACAACGTCGACGTCGTCGGGGCGCCGATCACCCCTTCGTCGACCGCATCGCTGGTGGTCAAGATCGACACCAGATTCGAGCTCTTCCGCCACATGACCAACAGGTCAGCCGAGCCGTAGACGCGCGGCGGCAGGTCGCAGCTGCTGCACGAAGCGTCATGCAGCGTTTCGCCGTAGGGCGAACCTTCCATGACGCTTTCGCCGTACTCTTGTCCCGGGGCGTATTGTTCGTATTCCATTGGGGGATCGCCCGCCATGGTCGGATCTTGATATCCGGCCGGCATGACTTGCTGATATCCCATCGGTGCAGCGGCATAGCCTGGCGCCGGTCCCATCGGACCATACGGCATCGCGTAACCCCCGCCCATCATCGAGTAGCCGCTCGGCGCACCATACGCAGGCGCCGCTTGCGGCGGATAGCCTGGTCCGTACGGCGTTTGAGCGCCGACTTGCGTCGAGAATAGCGCGACGGCGGATAACGCCGTCGAGAGAATCAACTTTTTGGGCTTCATGATCTTTGCTCGCACGCTACGACTGCTAAACGTGTTCATGCCATGCGCCGGGGCGATGCGGAGTAAGCCGCAAGCATGAGGCGAATTCAAGGTGGTTTCAGGCGCGACGAAGCGGTTAACTTCGTCGTTGATCTCGCACGTCCTCCGCAGGACGAACCGCCTCCGCTCACCGAGCGTAGTGCGGTTGTTCTGGACGTATTAGTGATGTCGGCGAAACCGCCTGTAGCGATTAAGCAAAAGCACGCGTCAGTCGTCATAAACCGAATTATCGATGCGATAAACGACGACGCGCGCCAAATCAGGAGAACTGCGCAAACTTTGCGGCCACTCTGCGTTGTGACCTTCACCGCGCCAATCTTGCCTATTTTAACGACGGCAATCCGAAGGTTTCCGTTTGCCAAACGGTAGGAACCTTTGCGGTAGGAAGTCATACTAAGTAGCTGGCGTTCCCCCTTCCAAAAGAGCCTATGTCGACGCAAATCGCCGAATCCCGATCCTTCCGCACCGATCCGTTCTCCCATGCTTACAGCAAGGTGACCGGCCGCGGTCTGGCCCGTTTTATCGCCGAACTCCCCAAGATCGAGCGTTTCGAAGAAGAGTTCAAAACCAAGGCGGACCGCGAACTCCGCAAATACAGTCTGGGCCTGCGTCACCGCGCCAAGAGCGGCGAACCGCTAGCACGATTACTGCCGGAAGCGTTCGCTCTCGTCCGCGAAGCAGGGCGGCGAACCATTCGGATGCGTCACTATGACGTCCAGCTGATCGGCGGCATGATCATGTTCAACGGATCCATCGCCGAGATGGAAACCGGGGAAGGGAAGACGCTGACCGCGACGCTACCGATGTACCTTTACGCGCTGCCGGGCAATGGCGCGCACCTGGCGACGGTCAACGACTATCTGGCGCGCCGCGACGCCGAGATCATGCAGCCCCTGTACGAGATGCTGGGGATGTCGATCGGCGTGGTCGAGTCGCAGATGACCTCCGACGCCCGCCGCAAAGCTTACTCCTGCGACATCACCTATGGAACATCGAAGGAATTCGGCTTCGACTTTCTCCGTGATCGCTTGCTGATTCGTCAGATCCGGGAACAAGGGCTCGGCGTGCTCGGCGCCCTCATGTCGAAGGACGAAGAGACGAACGAACAACCGGTCCAGCGCAGCGCCTTTTACTGCCTGGTCGACGAAGCGGACAGCGTGTTGATCGACGACGCCCGTACCCCGCTGATCATTAGCTCGATTCCGGGCGAAGCGGAACAACGGGCGGTCGCCTGTTTTCGCTGGGCGGCCGAAAAATGCGAGGAATTCGTCGAAGATGACCACTACGATTACGACCATGACCGGAAGTCGGTCGAACTGACGATTGAAGGGCGCCTGCTGGTTCGCCGGATCCCGAAACCGTCAGAACTTGATCCGGTCGGCCTGGTCGATCTGTACGACTACATCGAACGAGCGATCAAGGTCTCCCGCGACTTCCACTTCAATCAGCACTACGTCATCAACGACGGCGAAATCGTTATCGTCGACGAATCGACCGGCCGTTTGGCGGAAGGGCGAAAGTGGAGCGGCGGCATTCACCAAGCGATCGAGGCCAAAGAAGAGATCGAAGTGACGGTCGCCACCGGTCAGGCGGCGCGCATCACGGTGCAGGACATGTTCATTCGCTACCGACATCTGGGCGGCATGACCGGTACCGCATCGACCTCCTCGGCCGAATTCAAGAAGATCTACAAGCTGAACGTCATTCGCTGCCCAACCAACCGCAAGGTTCAGCGGCAACTCTGGTCGGACCGAGTCTTTGGGACCGAGGACGCCAAGTGGGAAGCGATCATTGACGAGATCCGCGAAATCCATGGTCAGGGGCGTCCGATCCTGATCGGTACGCGCACGATCGAAAAGAGCGAACACCTGGCCAAGCTGCTCGAAGCCGAAGGGATCGAGCACGAGGTCCTCAACGCGCGTCACGTCGCGATTGAAGCGGAGATCGTCGCACGAGCCGGCGGCCCCGGCAAAGTGACGGTCGCCACTAACATGGCCGGCCGCGGTACCGACATTAAGCTCTCCCAGGAGATCAAAGACCTGGGAGGTCTGCATGTCATCTGCACCGAACTGCACGACTCGGCCCGCATCGACCGCCAGTTGGTTGGGCGTTGTGGTCGCCAGGGCGATCCCGGCAGCGTGCGGCAATATATGTCGATGGACGACGATTGCCTGCGAATTGGCTACGGCCCGATCCGCGCGAAGAAGCTAGCGAAAGTTGGCGAAAACGCGGCGGGCGAACTCAACCACTACGCCTCCCTCTTCCGTAAGGCGCAGCGAAAAATCGAGCGGAAGCATTTCGGCGACCGCAAAGTTCTCCTCTATCACGAAAAGATGCGCAAGAAAATGCATCGTGAAATGGGGCAAGATCCTTACCTAGACGCCCCAGACTAACGCTACTGCCCGCATTTTCGCGCTATTCGGAACGAAATCCCGAGCCGTATCGTCTGAATTGTTTGGGCGATTTCGCTCACGCTTTCGTAATCAAGTTCAATCTCTGTCGGTCGTTACGATCACTGCAAACCGCAAAGCCGGATTGATGCGATAGATCGCCGGCGTTTCACCAAAGATCTGAACTCCTTTTGAAATACGTCAATTTCGGTTTTCGCTCGCCGTTGGTAAGGTGGGAAGTAAGATTCTGTTGTTGGAACCCCTAAGCCGGGTTCCCAATCCCCTCCAAAGCTCTTGATGAATCCACAATCCGCTATGTCTTCCGAATCGTCCTCGGTTAATCCAGAGTCTCTCGAAAGCACGAAGCGACAGATTCGAAGTCTGATCCAAGAGATCGCTGCGCTTTCGAAACAGAACGTCCCGCCGGAAGATTATTTCCGCGAGATGTTGCCGAAAGTCGTCTCTGCGTTGGCCGCCATCGGCGGCGCCGCTTGGATCTACGACGAAAAGCGCCGACCGCGACTGATCTACCAGGTCAACCTGACGCGCAGTCTGGTCGATCCGGAAGATAACGACGGCATTCGCCATCTCCGGTTGATCGAAGAGATGTTCAAAGGGGCGCCGGGACAATTGCTCCCGCCGCAATCGGGTTCGATCGAAGAAGGCGCTTCCGGCAATCCGACCAACTCGCTGTTGGTCATCGCGCCAATCAAGAATGAAGACCAGGAAGTGGAAGGGGTCATCGAGATCTTCCAGCGGCCTGACTCGCAGCCGGCCAGCCAACGCGGATACCTCCGCTTCCTCGAACAAATGTGCGGGCTGACGACCGAATGGTTCAAGACCCGACAGCTGAAGGACTACTCGGACCGCCAATCGCTCTGGGCGAAGATCGAGCAGTTCTCGCGAGCCGTTCACGAAAACCTCGACCTGCGTCAGACCGCCTATACCATCGCCAACGAAGGACGCCGCCTGATCGGTTGCGACCGCGTTAGCGTCGCGCTCCGTCGCGGACGTCGTTGGCGGGTCGAAGCGGTCAGCGGGCAAGACGTCTTCGACGCTCGCTCCAATCAGATCACGCTGCTCGGCAAGTTGACCAAAACGGTCATGGATACCGGCGAAGCGTTCTGGTTCAGCGGTCATACCGAAGATCTCTCGCCGCAGCTAGAAACAGCCGTCCACGATTACGTCGACGAATCGCACACCAAGACGATCGCGATCATTCCGCTTCGCCGCCCCGAACATGCGACCGACGCCAAAGAGAAAATCGAAGGTGAAGAGGAACGAGAGTACCAAGGTGAAATCCTCGGCGCGCTGATCGTCGAGCAGATCGAAGACAGCTCGAACCAGGCCGAGTTCCGCAAAGGGGTCGAGTTGATCTCGGAGCATAGCTGCCGGGCCTTGGCCAATGCGATCGATTACAACAACATTCCGCTGACGCCGCTCTGGCGTTTGCTCGCCAAGTCGCGCGTGCTGGTCGAAGCTCGCAACCTGCCCAAAACGGTCGGCGCGACCGTCGCCGTGATCGCTGCGGCGGTCGCCTTGTGCGTGATTCAAGTTCCCTTTCGCTTGTCCGGTTCGGCGACGCTGACTCCGGTCGAAAAGCGAGACATCTTCGTTCGCGAAGAAGGGGAAGTGATCGACGTCCCGGTCAAACATGGTCAGATCGTCGAAGCGGGCCAACTGGTCGCGCAGCTCCGCAATCGCGACTTGGATATGCAGTACGAGCGTCTGGTCGGCGAACAGTCGAAAGCGGAGCAGTCGCTGCGCGGTTTGATCCATCGCCGCAACTTCGCCAAAGATGACGACGAAAAGCGTCAACTGGCGGTCGACTTGGCGCTGGCCGAGATGGAAGTCGCCAAACTCAACGATCAAATGGCGCTGCTCGCGCAGAAGCAACAGTTCCTCGAAGTTCGCAGCCCGATCGCCGGTGAAGTGGTCAGCTGGGACGTCCGCGACTCGCTCATGCAACGTCCGGTGTCGCCGGGCCAGATCTTGATGACCGTCGTCGATCCGAATCAGGACTGGGTGTTGGAAGTCAAGATGCCCGAGAAGCGTCTCCAGCACATCGTCAAGGCGCAACAGGAAATGGGCGAAGACCTGGACGTGACCTACATCATGGCCAGCCAGCCGGGGACGCAACTGGCAGGAAAAGTGATTGAGATCCAGCGGCTCGCCCAAGCGGATCCTGACGAAGGGCAGATCGTGCGGATCAAAGTTGCGATCAACAAAGAGAAGCTGATGGAAGCCATCCCGCAGCTCCGGACCGGAGCGACCGCCACCGCCAAGATCAATTGCGGGACCGCGTCGCTGGGGTACACCTGGCTGCACGAGGTTTGGGAGTTCGTCCAATCTCGATTGCTGTTCTAAACAGTCGCGAGCGACGCACTTCCCAAACGCTCCCCCTCCTCAAAACGAACCATCCTCAGGAACAGATAGAATGACCCTCGCCATCCTCTTACTTGCCGCCGCCGTCGGACAAGTTCCCGCGTCGCCTTCCAGCGCCGGCGATGTCGTCGTCGATCATTGCCTCGTTTCGCTGCTCGATCAGGTGAACGTCCCGGCCCAGGAAACCGGCATGCTCGTCACGATCCCGGCCTATCGCGGCCGCATCGTCGTCGACGGCGATCTGCTGGCTCAAATCGACGATCGAACCGCCGCTAAGCAAGCGGAGATCGCGAAGTTCCGTCATGACAAAGCGACCACCGAAGCGGCCAACGACATCGACGTTCGTTACGCCACCAAGGCGGCCGAAGTCGCCCTGAAAGAACACGAAGTTTTCGAACAAAGCAACAAGGAAAGCCGCGGTACGATCAGCAAGATCCAGCTCGACAAAGCGTGGCTCGCTTATCAACGCGCCGTTCTGCAAATTGAACAAGCGGCGATGAACCAGAAGATCGCCGGGCTCGCCGCCGCCGAAAGTCGCGCCGAAATGGAAGGCGCCGAAATGGTCATGGATCGCTGCCGTACCGAATCGCCGATCAACGGCGTCGTGGTGCAAGTCTATCGTCAGGAAGGCGAATGGGTTCGCCCCGGCGATCCGCTGCTCCGCATCATTGGCCTGCAATGGCTGAAAGTGGAGGGGACCCTCGACGCCGATCAGCACGATCCGTCGCAGTTGATCCACCGCCCGGTCACGGTGACGGTTCGCACCCCGTCGGGCATGCAGCAGTTCTCGGGCTTCGTGAACTTCGTCAGCCCCGAAATCGACGCGACCGGCGCCTTCGACATCTCGGCCGTGGTCGAGAATCGTCAGACCGACAAAGGCTACTGGGCGCTCGCCCCGGGCGACATCGCCGGCATCACGGTCCACATCGATCGCCAACCGGTTCCCCAAACGGAACTGGAACGCTTCCGCAATCGGAACGAAAAGTCCGCCGCCCTGACCGAGAACTAGACGAGCAAGACCGTTGGCAACGCTAACCGACAGTTTGATCGCCAGCAGTTCGCGCCCGCTCGGCCTGCGCATTCGCCCTGACCTGACCGCTCGCCGGCACTATTATCAGGGGCGCGCCTACTGGGTCGTTAAAGAGCCGCTCGGACTCAACTACTTCCGCTTTCAGGAAGAAGAGTACGCCATCCTGCAAATGCTGGACGGGCATACTTCGCTGGAAACGATCAAAGAAAAGTTTGAAAGAGAATTCGCGCCGCAGAAGATCGGCTTTCGCGAATTGCAGCAGTTTATCGGTACGCTTCACCGCAGCGGTCTGATCATCGCCGAATCGCGCGATCAAGGCCGCCAACTCCGTAAGCGCCGCGACAGCCGCAAGTGGAATGAGCGTCTGCAAACGGCCTCGAACATTCTCTCGATTCGCTTTAAGGGGATCGACCCGGAATGGCTGCTCAACGCGATGCTGCCGTACACGCGGTGGCTGTTCACGATGCCGGCGCTGATCTTCTTTTCGCTCTACGCTTTGACGGCGCTGTTGCTGGTGCTGGTCCAGTACGACACGTTCCGTAGTCGACTGCCGGAATTCCAGGAGTTCTTCGGTCCGGAATGGTCCAACTGGATGCTCCTCGGCTGCGTGTTGGCGGCGACCAAAGTTTGCCACGAATTTGGACACGGCCTGTCGTGCAAACGCTTTGGGGGCGAATGTCACGAGATGGGGGTTATGTTCCTGGTCCTTACCCCATGTCTGTATTGCAACGTCTCCGACTCGTGGATGCTGCCGAACAAGTGGCACCGCGCGGCGATCGGCGCCGCGGGGATGTATATCGAAATCATCCTGGCGTCGACGGCGACGTTCTTATGGTGGTTCAGCGAGCCGGGCCTGTTGAATCATCTTTGCCTGCAGGTGATGTTCGTCAGCTCGATCAGCACGATCGTCTTCAACGGCAACCCGCTGTTGCGTTACGACGGTTACTACATCCTGTCGGACGTCATGGAAGTGCCGAACATGCGGCAGAAGGCCAGCACGATCCTGCAGCGATATCTGTCGGAGTGGTGCTTGGGCCTGGAACAGCCGGAAGACCCGTTCCTGCCGCAACGCAATCGCCTTGGTTTCGGCCTCTATACGATCGCGTCCAACATTTACCGTTGGGTCGTGATGTTTTCGATTCTGTACTTTCTCAATCAAGTCTTCGAGCCGATGGGCTTGAAAGTTATCGGTCAGACGATCGCCCTGATGGGTTTGTGGGGCCTGGTCGTGATGCCACTCTGGAAGTTCGGCAAGTTCATGTACGTGCCGGGGAGAATGTCGCAAGTGAAACGCAAAAACGTTCTCGCGACGGTCGCCGTGGCCGTCGGCGTGGTCGCCGGAATCGCGCTGATTCCATTGCCCCAATGGGTGAACTGCCCCGTCGAAGTTCGCCCGGAAAACGCCGAAGTCGCTTACGTCGTCGTTCCCGGCGTGCTGGAAGAAATGCTGGTCCAGCCAGGTCAGAAGGTCGAGAAAGGGTCGCAGCTCGCCCGCGTCATCAACTACGACCTGCTGACTCAGATCGCCGAATTGGAAGAAGAAGAGAAACGGCTGACTCGGCTCCGCGACAGTCTCCATCATCTCCGTCTGGGCGACAATGCCGGCGGATCGTTCGAACAGCGCTATATGGAAGTTCGCAAACAACTGGAGTCAGCGTCGGAACAGCTGAGAAAGAAACGAATCGAACAACAACTGATTAACGTCCCGGCGCCGGTCAGCGGATTCATCTTCCCTTCGGCCGATCGCCGCGATCCGCAATCTGGTTCGGGGCAATTGCCGACCTGGACCGGCTCGCCGTTTGAAAAACGGAACCAAGGCGCCTACGTCACGACCAGCGACGCGCTCTGCCAGATCGGCGAATCCGATCAGATGGAAGCGGTGATCTACGTCGACCAGGACTACGTCGAACTGGTTCGCATGGGGCAAGAGGTCTACATAAAACTAGACGCTTTCCCTGGCAAAACTTTTGAAACCAAGCTGGCCGAGATCGGCGACAAGCAAGTCGAATTCGTTCCGAACAGCTTAACGGTCCAACAAGGAGGCGAACTCGCCGCCGAAACCGATCCGCTGTCGGGTCGCGCTCGACCGCAAAACGCGACGTTCCCCGCCCAGGCGCCTTTGACCGACGTCGAAGCGATGACCGCCGTCGGTCTACGAGGCCGCGCCAAGATCTTCGTCGACTGGCAGCCGCTGGGCTTACGACTTTGGCGCTACGTGAACCGCACGTTCCACTTCAAACTGTAGCCCCGTTTTACCCCGGGTATCGCTTGTAACGATTCGAGCGATAATGGCGGTTTAAGAATTCAATTGCCGTTGGAGAATCGTCGATTTGGCGACTTGATCCTTTGGCGCCGTGACTAAGCTAATCGTTAACTGAGCTGTATCAACTCGCTCTATTCGCTTTTCCCCCTAGGAGTCGAATCTCAATGGCCGACGCCCCCGAAAAAGAAGAAATGACCTCCCCCGAAGCCGGCAAGTCCGCCGCTCCCGCGCGTCAGCAAGTCGAGTTGGATGAAAGTGCGTTGATCGCTTCGTACGCCAACTTCTGCCGCGTGACCGGTACGCCGGAAGAACTGATCATCGACTTCGCGCTGAACACCCAGCCGGTCGGCGTGCCGCAAGGCGCGATCAAGGTCAGCCAACGCATCATCCTGAACTACTACACCGCCAAGCGCATGCTCGCGGCGTTGCAGGTCTCGGTTCAGCGTCATGAAGCGGCGTTCGGCAACCTGGAAATCGACTTCCAAAAGCGGATGCTGCCGTCGGTTCGCCCGCAGGGCTAAGCCGCCGCGGTAGAGAGCCGCGCTGAAGAGTCATCGATGGAGCGACAGCCCAAGCTGGGCTGTCGCTTTTTTTGCGCAAATCCCGACGTAAACCCGCGACTTACCGCAGTTTACGGCAACGGAACTTCTTGCCATCGCCGACCGTCCAAATAGGTGGAGCAATCCATTTGCGCGGCACGTCATCCTTTTGACAGCACTCCGAAACCAAGTAATCTGGAATCTAGGTCGCCTCCCCCTGTAGAGCGAACTCCCCCTAATACTGAAGAGCTTCCTGCCGTGCTTCCCCCTGATCTCGTCATCTTCGTATTCGCATGCGTCCTCCTTCTCTGCGGGGCAATGGCGGCGTTGGCTCGCGCTTCCCAGGTCAAGGTAATTCCACTGACAGCCAAGAGCGGCCAAAGGCGCAAGCAGCAGCCGATGCAAGTCGAAGCGCTCGAAGTCCGCGAAGTCTTCGACGCCGCTGGGGTCGAACTTGAAGGGGAAAACCTATTCATCGACGGGCAGATCTACTCCAACGTCGACATGGTCGCCCTGGCCAAAGCGATCGCCGCGACGGGCGCGAAGTTCTACGGCGCCGTCTGGTGCCCTCACTGCACCGAGCAAAAGAACATCTTCGGGGAAGGGGGGGACTACCTGCCGTTCGTCGAAGTTACCAATCCTGATAAGACGCTGAACGCCCTCGGCACGTCGCTGGGGATCACCAAATTGCCGACGTGGGTCTTCGCTGACGGTTCCCGCGTTGAGGGAACGATGTCGATCACGCAGTTGGTTCAGTTCAGCGGCGTTACGGTACCGACTTCGACAACTCCGTACATCGCCGAAATCGATCCCATCACGCTGAACGCCGGCGAGCCGTTGTTTTTGACGCTCGACGGATACGCGCCGACCGGTCAGCCGCTCACCTATACCGTCACCAGCAGCAGCGGAACGATTGAAACGGAAGTCCGCCAACAGACGCGCAGCCTGCGGCTGACGATCAAAAACTTCGGGGTGATGGAATTCCAGTTGCTGGAAGACTACAACAACCTCGCAACCGAGCAGATCATCTCGCTGGTGCAATCGGGCTTCTATGACGGCCTGACGTTCCACCGGATCATCGAAGACTTCATGATCCAAGGGGGCGATCCGACGGGAACCGGCTACGGCGACGGTTCGGTCCCCACGTTCAACGACCAATACGACAACGACCTCCTCTTCAACCGCGCTGGTACGCTGGGGATGGCCAAGTCGTATGACGACACGAACAGCTCGCAATTTTTCATCACGTCCGACGGCAACGACGGCGGCTCCCTCGACTTCCGCTACACGATCTTCGGTTATATGACCGAAGGAGACGCCGTCCGTGCGGCGATCGCCCAAATCCCCACCAACTCGAGCGACGCCCCGTCGTACGGCGTCATCATCGAAAAGGCGGAGATCTTTTACGACAAAGAAAACGCCCTGGTCAAACTCAACACGTTCGTCCCAGGGATCACCGGCACCGACACGCTGACGATCACGGCGACCGACGTCAGCGGCAACACGTTTTCGCGCACCGTTTCGGTATCCTACATCCCAGGCGGCTCGAACAAAGTCGCCTATCTCGCGCCGGTGCCGAATATGATCGTCAATCCCGGCAGCACGAAGACCTATCAGCTCAACGGGATTGACCCGAACGGCACCGCGGTCCGCTACCTCGATAAGTCGCTCCTCAACTATTACGGCCTTTCCTATCAGTCGCACGATTCTAACGGCCTGATTTATTCGGTCGACAACGTGTCGGGGCAACTCACGATTCAGGCGCCCAGCACCTTTCGGGGAACTGGACAAATCATCGTCGCCGCCTATGACCCCACGAACGCCTACAGCGCCAACGACATCGACTTCCAGATCATCACTATTTCGGCCTCCGCCGCTCCGATCCTGGTCAGCGACACCTTTGACACGATCGCCGGGTCGGTGAACGCGCTGAC
The DNA here is from genome assembly GCF_020966755.1 of Blastopirellula sediminis. Taxonomy (NCBI): domain Bacteria; kingdom Pseudomonadati; phylum Planctomycetota; class Planctomycetia; order Pirellulales; family Pirellulaceae; genus Blastopirellula; species Blastopirellula sediminis. The sequence continues at coordinate 3,802,120 of NZ_JAJKFT010000010.1, read as the reverse complement.
TCCGCTGGCGAACGATACGGCGTCGGCGCCGGCGTGGGACTACGACACCTTTGAGATCCTGGACGCCCCTGCGGGTCTGCAGTTAAACGTTGAAAACGGCGTCCTCGTCTATTCGCCGCCGCTCGGTTACTCCGGCACGTTCTCGCTGCACTATCAAGTCAGCAACATCTACGGCGGATCGGCGACCAACGGGCTCATCACGATTAACGTCGTGCCGAACACGCTGGCGGTCGCCGGCGACGACATGTATCAGATCGACGTCGACAGCGTCGCGATTCTCGACGTCCTCGGCAACGATCGTGCGAACAAATACTTGTCGACCAGCGCCGGCTTGTCGATCCAGTCGTTCACCAGCTCAGCCGCAGGGGCGGCGATCTCGATTGAGAACGGCAAGATTCGCTATGTTCCGGCGGAAGGCTTTACCGGACTCGACGCGTTCACCTATACGGTTACCAACGGCACTTCCACGGCAACCGCCACCGTGACGGTTTCGGTACTGGAAACGGAAGACATCGGCATCACCGTCTCGCGTGAGAAAACCAATGCGTCGGTGGTCGACGCGTTGCCGCTAAGCGAATCGTATCTGAACGAATGGGATGCGTTTTGGGTTGAAGTCTGGGTAAATGCAGATCGCATTTCGACGCAAGGCGTCAGCGCCGCGGCGGTCGATCTGCAGTTCGTACCGGGGCTGTTTGAAGTCAGCGCGATCCAACCGGGCGCCAACTTCCAGTTCACCAGCACGCCGACGATCAATACCGAAACTGGCGAGATCTCGGGCCTGGACGCCGCCGCAACATCGACCGGCCTCGGAGTCGGCGAACGCGTTTTGCTGGCTCGGATCCGCTTCCAGCCGATCGCCAACGGCGGCCTGGCGGTCGATAGCGAAGGGATTGCGTTCGACGCCTTGTTCTCGGTCAACAACGCTCAGATTCAGGCGCCCGACACCGCGATGGTCGACGCCCAAATGACGGCGCTTCCCAGCACCAAGATCTTGCCGGTCGTCTACGACATGGATGACGACGGACAAGTCAATATTTCGGACATCTTCGCCTTCGCCGGCCTCTACACCGGCGGAGCGACGACCAGCTCGACGATCGGCGACTTTGATCTCAGCGGAGCGTTGTCGACCTATGACGTATCGCTCCTGCTTCGCGAACTGGGAGAGTCGTGGACCAGCGTTAGCGGCGGCAGCAAGATCATTTACGATTTCAACTACCTGGCCGTTCGGCTCGCCGAAGAGCCGCTGACCGCCGGCGGAACGGCATCAGCAGGCGCCGTGACCTCGATCGACGTCCAATCGGTTCAGCCGGTATTCGACGCCGCAACCGCGATGGTCGAAGACGCCTACAGCCAACTGAGCATCTTCAATTACGTCGTCACGACCAACTTCCAGATCGTCGACTTGCCGGGCTCGCAGCTCAGCTACCGCAACAACGGGACGATCTACCTGGATATCGACGCGGCCGGCCGAGGCTGGTTCGTCGATTCGACCCCGACGCTCAACGAAGAATTCAACTCGAGCGGAACCAACTCCTGGCAAGCGATCGCAGACGGAGACGCCGACGGCGGCATCGATCTGCTCAGCGTCATTCTGCATGAGTTGCTCGGCGACGGCGACGAAACCGCCAACGCACTGTTCGCCAACACGCTTGCTCCTGGCCAGCGATTCCTGTTCGCTCCCGAAGAGATGGCGATCTTCCAGATCCTGGTCGATCAGGCGATGGCTGAGGCCTGATCGACGGAATTCACATGATCTGGTCTTAGAAGACCATGATCACGTCGAAGCCGAGCGTGAACTGATTCTTCGAGGTCCCGTCTTCAAAGGCGCCGTTGATGCCCGGCGCCGTCATGTCGGACCAGTCCCAGCGAACTTCGGGACGCACGACCAGCCAATCGTTCGGATGGTAGTTGGCGCCAAGCGTCACGTCGTAATAAGAACCGCCCTGGGTGATGTTGTCGTTCGGCAAGGCGAAGACGCGAGCGTTGTCTCGATCGTCAAACCACTCGAATCGGAGCCCCAGGTCCAAACAGCGATCGACTTCGTAGTAGAGGTAATTGGCGATCCCATACCACGACGCGCTGTCGAGCGTGCTGTCGGTCGTCACCCGAGCGTTGTCTTCCGTTCCGTAATTGAAGTTGAGCACGTAGGTCCAGCGGCAAGCGAGACGCTGCTGCAAGACGACGTCGACCACGGATCGATAGTTGTCTCCTTCCGGATCCTCAGGACCAGCGACCACACCCATCCGCAACTTGGTCGCTTCGTCCGGCGATCGCCAGCTGAAGCCGCCAATGAAGCCGGTGCAGCCGTTGTCTTGTTCCCAATTATTCCAACCGCGAGTGAAACCAGCGGTCCAGGTCATGCAGCAGGAGCTATCCCAACTGGCGAGCAAACCGGTATGCGTGAACGGCTCGCCGTACTGCATGATGTAGGTGTGCGAGTAAAAGAAGTTCTCCGGCGCTTTGACCGATTCGTAACCGAGGATGGTATAGAAGTGCCCCATCTTCACGCGAACGCCGCCGAAGACCGGAGCCAGCACTTCGACATAGGCCTGCGGCATCGCCAGACCGTACAGACCGGCCGTTCCCGCATTACGGGGACCGTTGTTGCTGTTCCAGTGCTGGCTGCCGTCGGCGTGGGTCTCGAGACCGTTCGCCTGGATGAAGTAGTAGTCGGTGCCGTACAGCAGATCGACCTTCCCGCCGATGTCCCAGCAGCAGCTGCACGGATCGATCGCACGCCCCATCGAGAGATAGAGCTGATTCATCATGTATTCATTGGCCTGGTCGTTGAAGATCAACGGACCATTCTGGCCGACCGGGCCGTTCGAGCCGCTAGCGTTCGGATTGCCGGTAAAGCCCTGATCGAGCCAACCATTCACGAAGAAGCGATCAAACAAACCAGGACAGCACGTTTCGCAGCCGCTGCACTCGGAGCCGCAAGCAGGCTGATAGACCGTCGAATCGTAGACTTCCCCCATTTCGGTCGACGCCATTTCCGGCTCAACGTACGAAACGGCGGTAGGCGTTTCGACCATGGGAGCCGAGGTTTCCGACAATCCGCGCGAAGGTCGGTAGGCTCGATCCGAAGAGAACAGCGACTGCTGACCCCAAGCGATGTGCGGAGCACTCGCGAGCAGGACAGCGGCGCAAATTAGGTAACGCGACATATTGAATCGCCTGAAGGCCAGGGGGAAGACTGAAATCAAAGGCAAGGCTCTATTCGCGCGTAAACCTTGCCTTCACAGTCAACCTATCGGCCCTTCGGCCGAAGTCGCTCCAGTCGATTCTAACGGTTGTAACGATTTTCCGGGGGGCCGACGCCAGCAGCGACAGCATGCCCCCGGCTGTTAGAACTTGAAGATCACGTCAAACGATGCGGTCCACATCTGCTTTTTCATGAAGTCGTCGTAGGGGCCCTGGGCGCCGAGCAGGTCGACGTTCGACCAGTCGTACCGCAGTTCCGGACGGACGTTGATGAAGTCGCACGGCCGCCAGTTGGCGCCGAGCGTCAATTCGTAGTAGTTGCCCCCCTTCGAGAACGCTTCGATCGGGATCGCAATCACGCGGGCGTTGTCTTCGTCACGGAACCATTCGAGCCGCACGCCCAAGTCGACCGTGTCGGTGTACTTGAGGTACAGATACTGATTGATGCCGTACCAGAAAGCGGTGTCCGGATTGAAGCTTTCGTCCAGCTTGCCGTCGTCTTCGATGCCCAGATCGCTCTGGAAGACGTAGGTCCAACGCTGGCCCAGCTTGCGGGTGTAAACGATCGACTGCAGGAAGCGGTTGTTGAGACCGTTAATGTCCTCTTTGCCGTTGATGAACGAGTAAGAGAGAGACGACACGTCGTTCGCGTACTGGGCGCCGATCAGAGCCGAGCACTGGCCGTTCAGGTTGTCGAAGTTATCCCAACCGTTGGTGATCCCGGCATGCACCGTGAAGTGCTGGCCAAAGGTGTAGCTCCCCAAAACCCCGGTGTGCGTGAACGGTTCGCCATACTGCATCGTGTAAGCGTGCGAGTAGAAGAAGTTCTGCGGGGCCATCACCGATTCGTAACCGATGATCGTGTAAAAGTGGCCGAACTTCACTCGCAGGCCGTTCCCGATCGGCGCGTAGACTTCGCCGTACAACTGCGGCATCGCCAGACCGTACAGGGCCGCGTTGCCGCCATCGCGGGGACCGTCGCCGTTCCACTTCCGCGAACCGTCGGTGTGCAGTTCCAGGCCGTTAGCCATCGTGAAGAAGTAGTCGGAACCGTAGAGCAGGTCGACCCGACCGCCCAACGACCAGCAGCAGCTTTCGGCGTCGACCTCTTTACCCATCGCCAGGTAAAGCTGATTCATCTGGTATTCGTCAGCGCGATCGTTGAACGTCAGCGGGGTATTGAAGTTGCTGGCCGGATGATCAAAGTTGGCGGTATAGCCCTGCGAAATCCAGGCGTCATGGAACCACCCGCAATCGCGAGGACCGCAGTTGTTGCAGCAGCCAACGTTATAGTTGTTGCAGCAGGGTTCTCCCCAGCTAACTGGCTGAATCTCGTCGGTCAACGCAATCGGCTGGATTTCTACATCCTCAAAGGAGACTGGCGCCACCTCGACGGAGGGAGCCAAGACGACTGGCTCGACGCCAATGTCTTGCGCAAAACACGCACGCCCAATGGTGAGGGCGCCCGCTAGTAGAAAAAGTCGCCAGTTTGGGTAGTGCGACATCCTGCACTCCTTTGACCAAAAATCCCCCCGCCCCCCGTGGGACCTACAGGGCGTCCCACCTCGTTTTGGATAGCGACGGCGGGACGGTACCGCGCAAATGGACGCGGCAGGCAGTAGTTCATTCGGAACAATCACTCCCCAAAGTTTGATCGAAATGATTGGTACCAAAGGGATTATTGCCACCAAGGCCGCACAGAGTCGCTAATCGGAATATCTTCACATAAAACACATACACAAACCTTGATGCGTCACAGTATCACACAAGGCGCTACTGACAGATCCCCTACAAGCAGCACAACGAGAAGGTGAGTTAGGTAAACTAGGTGATCAACATCAACAGAGTGCCAGCATTCTCGTTGAAATCCCGAAACCGGCTGATTTAAATGGAACTCCGTAGAACGCTACCCCCTCTCTAACCCAGGATTTTTTCCCGACGGTTAGATTCGTTCCAAGTCTATTGCGGTCCTCGTTCCCCCTTTCTCTCCTTAACCCCCCAAACTATCAAATCTCCCCCGGATCTTGGGTGGTCGGTGCATAGCATGAAAAACACAGATTGGACTCGTGAAAATAATCGCAAGCTTCGCAAGCACGGACGCGCTCGTCGGCGTCAGGCGCATCAGAAATTAGCGAGCGAACGGCTGGAAATTCGCGATCTACTCGCATTGACCACCATCGATTTGGTGGAAGACCTTACCATCGCTGCGGGGACGACTCGCGACATCACGCTCGACCATGTCAGCGGCGCTTCGTCCGTACTGGTCGGCTTGAAGATCAAGGGAACCGCCGGCAACTTCGATCCGGGCATTCCGCTGATCCATGTGAAGGACATGCCTTCGCAGGTGATCACGCCGGTTAGCGCCATGGCCAACGTCAACGGCACGACCGATAGCCTGGTCTTCTTTCAGATGGGGACTTCAACGCTGACGATCGAAGTCGGCGGCAACGGCGGCGGCGAGTTCCAAGCCGAAATCTTCCTCTTCGGCGACGCGAACGGCAGCGGCATGACCTCCGAACAGGAATACATGCAGGCCAGCGCCGCGCAGATCCAAGCGGCCGGCACGGGGAACCAAAATACTGCGCTCTACTACAAGTCGGTTTGGGGAATCGACTTGAACCAGTCGCAATACGACTATGAGTTCGACCTCAACCAGAACGGCAAGGTCGATTCCAACGAACTCAGCTGGGTTCAGAAGAACCAAAACGTCACCGTTAAGCTCGACCTGATCGGCGACATTGACCCGCCGACGATCACGGTCGCCCTGGTCAACGATTCGACCGCCGTTGGCTATCCGGGCGGCGCCACCGACGGCGTCACCAATGTGATTCCCGGCGCCACCGACGTTGCGATTCGCGGCACGATCACCGACTTCAGCAACATCACCGCCGCCACGATCAGCGGCGACAGCAGCTCGGTCAGCATCTTCGACCACACCATCGCCGAATCGAACACGGCCGATGTGCGCAACATCACGTTCGGCCTAAGCCGGAACGACCTCGAAGCGTTGTTCGGCACCGACGTCACCGTCGGTGGTCCGTACACGCTGATGCTGAACGCGACCGACGACCTGGGGAACACTTACTCCACCCCGATCACGTTTACGTTCGAGTTCGATTCGACCGATCCGACCACTCCGTCGGTCGACCTGAATGCCGGCAGCGACAGCGGAACTTCCAACACTGACAATCTGACCAACGCCAACACGCTGGTATTCGACGTTGCGACCGAAGCCGATTCGCTCGTCGAATTGTTCGTCAACGGCGTTTCGGCCGGGACCAAGCTCGACTCAGGCTCCGGCGCCGTGCAGTTCAGCCTCACGTCGCAATTCGTCACCAGCGGCAGCTACGACATCAAGGCCGTCGCTTACGACGCCGCCGGCAACATGAGCATGGATAGCTCCATCCTCACCGTCAACATCGATCGCGCCATCGCCGCGCCTGGCATCACGCTGACGAACAATGTCGTGGAAATGGACGCTTCGCCCACTCGCACCATCGACGACAACGGCGACTTCGCCGTGACCGTTGAAGCCGGCTCCACCGTTTCAATCGGCGGCGTCCAGGTGACCGACAGCGACAAGGACGGCAAGATCACGATCAACGACGTAGCTTTGGCGGTCGGCGTGAACACGCTGCAGGTCAACTACTCGGATCTGGCCGGCAACAGCGACACGACGACTATTGAGATCGTCCGCAACCAGACTCCGGTCATCGACGGCACGAGCCTGGACGGATCGAGCCTCGGCGAAACGACCCCGACCAACGTGAACAATCCGCTGACGCTGAGCGGCTTCACGGTCGACCTGACCGCCGCCAGCAAGGACGCGGGCGAATCGCTCTCGTATGAAGTCTTGGGCGTCGACGCCCTTGATGAAAACAAGGCGTCGCTCGGCGCCTCCGGCGTGGTCGTCACGGTCGGCACGGGAGGTATCGTTACGATCTCCGATCCGGGTGGCGCCCTCAACTTTGAAAACGGCGTTCGCTTCCTGACCTTCACCGTCAAAGCGACCGACAACAAGGGTGACGGCTTCGAAAACAACCCGGGCGAAGGCCTGACCTCGGCCGGCGTCACCTTCACCATCGACGTCACGGATGTAAACGAACAGCCGACGCTGGCGCCGACGACGGTCGCTGGCGACATCGACGAAAACAGCACCGCCGGTACGGTCGTCACCCTCAGCGCGCCGCTCGTAGCGTTCGATCCGGACAATTCGGACGGGATGAACCTGCAAACGCTCACGTATTCGATCGTCCCTGACGCCGGCGCCGGCAAGCTTCCGAACATCTTCCAAATTGACGCAACCACCGGCGTCATCTCGTTGGTTGCCAGCGACACGCTCAACTACGAAGTCACCAAGTCTTACACGCTGTCGGTCGTCGTTTCGGACGGTACGCTTACCAGCCAGCCGATCACGGTCAGCATCAGCGTCAACGACCTCAACGAAACGCCCGAGATCACCAACGCTCCGACTGCCGGCACGATCGCCGAAAACTCGGCGCCGGGAACCCTCGTTTCGCTGAACGACGTCTTTGCGAGCGCCGACCCGGACAACGCCGATGGCGAAAACCTGCAAACCCTCACCTATCAGTTCGCCGCTGGCGGCGACGGCGGCGGTTTGTTTGCGATCAACGGCACGACCGGCGCCATCTCGCTGGCTCCGATGCAATCGCTCAACTTTGAGCAAATGCCGAACACCTTCGACTTGAAGGTCGTGGTTGTTGACAACGGTTCGCCGGTAGAGACCAGCAGCGAAGTCACCGTCACCGTTAGCGTCACCGACGTCAACGAAGCTCCGACCATCGACACCGCCCCGACCGGCGGCAACATCGACGAAAACTCGGCGCCGGGTACCGCGGTCATACTCACCGGCGGCTCGTTCACCAGCTCCGATCCTGACAACGCCGACGGCGCGGGCCTGCAAAACCTGACCTACGCGTTCGACACGAACGGCGACGGCGGCGGCCTGTTCGTGATCGACGGCGCCACCGGCGCGATCTCGCTCGCCTCCGGCAAGTCGCTCAACTTTGAATCGATGCCGAACACGTTCGACCTGAAGGTCGTCGTCACCGACGACCAAACGCCGGCTCTGAGCAGCACTCCGGTTACCGTGCACGTTGTGATCAACGACGTCAACGAAGCGCCGGTTTTGAACACGACGCTTTATCCGATTACCGAACTGCTGCTGCAGTCGATGAGCGGCGGCAGCACGGGGCTGACCATCGACGTCACTGACCCCGATTTCGGCGACGTTCTCACCTTCAGCAGCACCGGCGGCGGCACCGGCGACTCGCTGTTTACGGTGAACAGCGACGGCACGATCAACTACACCGGGCCCGTCACTCCAGGCGACTATACGCTCAACATCAATGCGGTCGACGATGACCCCACGACGCCGCTGGGCGTCAACGGGACCATCACGATCCGCGTGCTCGACAACCTCCCCCCGGTCGTCGATCAAACGACGTTCGACGTGCCGGAAAATCTCCCCAACGACGACCTCGCGTTCACGCTCACGTTCTCGGAGCAGAACGGTGAAATGGACGGCATCAAGGGCGCCACTCTGCTGACCAACGCCGGCGGCGCCTTCAAGCTCGGAACCTTCTCGAACGACAGCATCGGCGTCCTGGTCAACGACTCGTCCAAGCTCGACTTCGAATCCATCACGCCGCTGACGTTCACGGTTCGCGTTACCGACAACGTCGGCAGCTTCGGGGATTACCTGATCACGGTCAACCTGACCGATCAAAACGACGCCCCGGTCTACGGCGGCGGTCTGACCTTCAGCGTGGACGAATTCGTCGCCGCCGCGCCGCCGACTGCCGGCACTCCGGCCGACGACACGGAAGTCTCCCCTTCGCTCGATCTGTCGGTGGCGTTTACCGACCAAGACGGGGACATGTTGATGTACACGATCGACGCGTCGACCGACCCCAACGGCATCTTTGCGATCGTCAACGACAAGTTGGTCGTCGCCAAGCCGGAACTAGTCGATTACGAAAGCGATACGTCTTACACCATCAAGGTTCAAGCGTTTGATGGCGACGTAACCACTTCGCAAGAGATCCAAATCGACGTCAACCAGCGGAACGAACTCCCGCTACCGCTCGACGGCAGCAATATGCCGCTCACGGCAACCGCCGGCGTCGTCGAACTCGGTACGCTGAACGTCCTGTTCGACGATCTCAACAACATGGTCGGCATGGAACTGCCAGGCGGCAAGAACCTCTTCTCGATTCTCAACATCGGCGCCGATCCGGAAGGGGATACGATCCTCTACACCCAGGCCGGCAACACCAGCTTCTTCACACTGGAATCGGACGGGACGATCAAATTGGCCCAGGTGATTGCCGAACCGATGGGCGACTTCACCGATTACGACATCAGCTTCACCTATGCGGACAACAACCCAGGCGGTTCGACCGCCTCGGCCGACGTTGGCGTCGGCCTGGTCCACTTCACCTTGCGGGTTCTGAAAAACATCCCGCCGGTGATCGCGACTCCGGGCGGCACCAGCACCACGATCGCCGAAAACTCGGCGAACGACACGGCGCTGCCGACCGTGACCCTCAGCCTGTCGGACGCCGATCCGATGGACACCGTGGGCGTACCGACGATCGCCGTCTCGGCGTTCTCCGACGCCTTCAAGCTGGTCGAAACCGGGATGGGGACCAACGTCTACACCGTCGCGGTCGCCGACTCGACGAAGCTCAACTACGAGACGATCCGTCAGACCTTCGCCAGCGGCGTGATTCCGATCACCATCAACGTGATGGACAACCGCGGCGGCGCCGCCGTCCCGGTCGTGATCAACATCACGGTCACCGACGTCAACGAAGCTCCCTCCTTCGACGCCCCGAGCTTCACGTTCAACATCGACGAAATGGCGCCGGACAGCACCACCAAGGTCGGCGACGCTCTGAACGGCCCGGCCGTTGCGGCGACCGATCCCGACTCGGGCGACGACGGCGTCACGCCGGCCAGCGACGCCAGCTTCTCACAGCTCAAGTTCGTCTTGAGCGGCACCGGCGCCGAAAACTTCAACATCGACTCCAACGGCGTCATCACCGTCGCCGCCGGCGCGATGCTCGATGCCGAAACGACCAGCCAGTATGCGTTGACCGTCTCGGTGACTGACCAAGACGGCTTGGGTCTGTCGGCCGCCACGGTATCGACCGTCACGATCAACATCAACAACGTCAACGAAGCTCCGGAAACGAGCGGCGAAACTCCGGCCGCGATCGTCATTGACGAATCGCAGCTGTTCGTCGGCGGCAACCCGAACTACGCCGGCGAAGGGGTCTACAACACCCGTGACGGCTACGAACTTCGCTTCGCGATCAGCGACATCGTCGATTCGCTGGGCAACCCGATCTTCAGCGACGTCGATGACGCGATCAGCGCCTTGAGTTTCTCGATCGTCGGCATGCCGACCTATTCGGCCAACGATTCGTTCTTCGACATCAGCGTCGACACGATGACCGGCGAACTGGTCGTCCAGATGTTCCACTACCTGCCGTCGCAAAGCCGACTGCCGAAGACGATCACGATCCAAGCCGAAGACGCCGGCGGCCTCTTCTCGGCGACCGCCGATCTGACGATCAAGTTCGAGGTAGAAAACGTCGTCGACGTCCAGATCCGTGCGGTCAAGGCCCTCTCGACCGACGACGGCACCAACGGCGGCGTCACTTCCGCAGATCTCCCAGGCTCCAGCAACCTGGTTCTGGTCGCCGACAACGCGTTGGACAACACGTTCTACTACGAAGTCTGGATCTCGATGAACTACGGCATCGACCAGGCCGCTCCGGGTCGGGTCTACTTCGACGGCCTCAGCTTGTTCAACTTGAACCTGCAATACGACAACCGTTACCTCAACGTCGTCTCCAGCGGATTTGAGCAACTCGCCAACACGCCGATCGCCGGTCTCCAGCCGACCTTCACGACCAACGGCGATGACGGCTACATCTTCAACATCGTCGGCTTGATGTCGTCGATTAACCCCAATGAACAAACGGGCAACGGCGCCTACTTCTTCCCGAATATGGACGCCGGCGATTACGTCCGCGTCGCGTCGCTGGAATTCACGCTCGACCAGAACCTGATGGAACCGGGCACGACCGACCAGTTGATCTCGCTCTACTATGAGGACCCGACGCCGCTCCAAGATCCGAACGGCGGTCCGCTGAAGTTCCTGCTCGATCCTACCGGCACCGGCACTTCCTTGCCTGGTACGACCGAGTCGCAGGTCGCCACCGTCAATTACGATCAGGTCTCGGAAAACTCGACGTCGACCGAAGTCGTCACCGACTTCCTGGTCTTCAACATCGCGAGCACTCCGTTCGGCCTGGACTTGTCCAAGAGCACGCTCGACGGTTCCGCGATGACGGCCCAAGGCGCCACCGGGGCCACCGGCGCCGTATCGGGCAACCTGTACGTGCAAATCCTCGACGCCTTTGGCGGAACTTCCCAAGTCCGCATCGTTGGCGCCGACCTGAATTTCGGCGACACCGGCAATTACACTCCCGCCACCGCGAATAAGGCGGGCGCGGAATTGACGGCTGCCGCGAACTACGGTCTGGAACAAGGGACGTCGACCAACATTGCGATCCGCAATGAAGGCCTGCAACTCTCCTCGCCGATCACGCTCGATATCAACGGCCCCTTCTTCGGCGCCAGCATCGGCAAAATCGATTCGACGGCGATGGACTTCGTCTTCGACAGCGGCGACGTCGTCAGCACGCTCGCGATTACCCAGACGACGACGATTGGCGGCGTGACGTCGATGGCTGGCTTTACGGTCAGCAGCAGCGGGGTGGAAAACTCGACGATTCAGGCCACCGAAGCCGGCGTGGCGAATGACCTGACCGACGACAACATTACGATCTCGCTCGACCTCAACCGTCTGCTGTTCAGTTCGGATGCGTTGGACACCGTCGGGTTCGCCATGGACCTGTTCGCCGCCGGTAAGATTATCGCGACCTACAATGGCGGCGTCGTCAATCCGCCGTTGATGGGTACCGTCTCCGCCAACGGCGGGCAACCGCTGGAAGAAGGAAGCGGCGTCTTCCTCTCGGTGGTTGACGCTCCGACCACCGTTGACGCTTCGGGCGAAATCGCCGCGCTGCCGGTCAGCGAAACCTGGCTGAGCGAATGGGACACCTTCTGGGTGGAAGTGTGGGCCAACACGGCCGACGCCTCCGGTATCCAGTCGGGCGCCGTCGACCTGAAGTACAACACCGACCTCTTCAGCGCCGTGAAGATCGAATACGCTTCGTCGTTCGATCAAAACCGTACCGGCCTGATTAGCGACGGTTCCGGCTTGATCACGAACCTCGGCAGCGGCACCTTGGCTGATGGCGTCGGCAAGGGCGGCTTCGTCCTGCTTGGCCGCGTCAAATTCCAATCGCTGGTCAATGACGGCCTGTCGATCGAAGAAGGTCTGCAGTATGGTCCGGCCGACCTCGGCCTGGAAATCACTCGCGGTCAGCTGGAACTGGCCGATGTCGGACTCACCCGCGCCGCGACCAGCGAAGCTCCGAGCGTCGACGTCTGGGCGGTTCCTTACGACCTGGATGACGACGGCAACGTTTCGCTGATCGACCTGATGCAGTTCGTCCGCAACGTCGGCACCACGTCGATCGCCGTCGACAACGCCTTGTCGGCCGCCACCGACTTCAACAACGACGGCTACACGTCGCTGGAAGACCTGACGCAGCTGGTTCGTAACGTCGGCGTCAGCAAGGCGACCGCCTACAACCTGATCTACCCGACCACGTTCACCCAACTGTGGGTCGGCAGCGGTCTGGTGACCAGCGGCCCGGATACGATCGACTCGATCTTCAAGGCCGCCAACGAAGCTTGGGCCGATGCCCTTGGCTTGGACGAGCCGCTTGACGTTCGCTTGGAAGTCACCAACCTGGGCGGCGCTCAGTTGGGTGAAGCCAAGCTGGTCGGTTTGGACGAAGAAGGCCTGCCGGTCCGCGGCGTGCTGACCATCGACGACGACGGCGCCGGCTTCGGCTGGTCGACTGATCTGACCAATGGTCCGAGCAGCGGTCAGTACGACCTGTACACCGTGATGCTGCACGAACTGGGTCACTTGTACGGCTTCATGCCGCAGTACTCGGCGTTCGGCGATCAACTGCAAACGTTCGATGGCCAGACCATCTTCGTCGGCGACTTGTACGCCGTCGAAATGGACTCGCGCGGCGAACACCTCGACCCCGATCTCTACTCGTCAGACATCATGAGCCCCTACCTGGCTCCGGGCGTCCGCAAAGAGATCTCGGCCCTCGACGTGCAGATGATCCTGACCGCTTACGCGGCCGCCGACTCGTCGACGACCGTCGATAGCAGCCATGCTGCGTTGACCGAAGAGTCGGCCTTCGTCAACAACTCGGTCATCATCAGCCCGGTTACCGAAACGACGACCTACGACATCGAATCGGCTCCGCTGACGACCAGCTTCGTGCTGGGCGACGACGTCGCCAACCTGGCCGACGTCAGCGGTCGCACCGGCTACGCGGTGGTGATGCCCGAATCGACCCGCCAGACGCTGCAGCAAAGCGGCATCGCGTTCAAGACGCTGTCGAACTACGCGGCCGCCGAACATGAATCGATCTCGGAAGTCATGACCGACGTCGACTCCTACTTCGACGACTCGACGCTGATCGAATCGACCATCTCGGATATCGATTCGACCGAAGCGGGCGACGCCGAAGAGGGATCGGTCGACGATCTGTTCGCCGAATGGGACGAAATCGAAATGGCCTAATCGCCGTTCGATTCCCAGAGCCAACCGAAAAAGGTCGCCTGCGAAGGCGACCTTTTTTATTTCGAAGTACCGCATTCGTACGGCAAACTAGCGAATTGTCACATGACAATTTACTGGTGCCATGCTTTTGCCGCGTCTTCGCGGGATAAGCATGTCTTCAATGCGTATCAAACAGGACAAAGACATGCTCATCCGGCGAAGACGCCGCAAGAGCATGGCGCCAAATGATCGAATACTTTCGCGTGACGTCGCACTACCGTAACGGAAAGGTCATCGGCGATCCGCCGTCACGATCGACCTGATAGCAATCGAGCAAATTGCATTCGACCGCCGTCAGCATGCCGCCGCCGACGCAAAAGGTATCGACCGCCACCAGATGGCCGTAGTCCCCCGGTACGCCATCTTTCTGCGGCGTATGCCCGACGAACGCCTGCTTGCCGTTCTCATGCGGGCGCGGCGCCAGCGGCCGCAGATGCTCCCAATAGAGGAACAGCGGAGGCTGATCCTCCAGCGGCAGATCGTATTGATAGTTGGCGTGCACGAAGAAGAACTGATCGGTCTCGAAGTAGGGGATCGTCGCCGACAAGAAATCCCAGTGAACGTCAGGGACCTTCGTGAGACTTCCGCCGTAGCTCTGCATCGTTTCGGCGCCGCCGCATTCGCGCCAAAAGTGAAGCTGTTCGCTGCTGGTCCGCGAGTTCAACATCATGATTTCATGATTTCCACGCAGAAAAATCATCCGGCAGCGCTGGCTCCACTCGAGCAGCAGGTCGATCACGCCGGCCGAGTCAGGCCCGCGGTCGACATAGTCCCCCAGCATGACGACCGTATCGTCCACGCGGGGCGCGATCAGCGCCAGCAGCCCGGCGAGCGCGTCGCGGCATCCATGAACGTCGCCGATCGTGAAAATTCTGGAACGAGAAGTCATCGTCTGCACTATCGAGGGTGAATTGCTTGGCGCCCATATTCTACGTCATGAATGGCGAAATGGGGCGAGCGTTTTCCCTTGGCCTTCCGCCCCCAAAAGTCAATCAAAAACGACGTGGTCTCCCCACTTTTCGCGGAAGCGGGATTCCATTAGTTTGGCCTTACCCAGCGGCGTCAGGCGGACGCCCCCGGACTAGCGACCATGTTTATCAATCATGAGGAGAGGCAATGAGCGAACTGGACCTGAACATCGATGCAAGCCGCGCACGCCAGCAACGACTTTGGAACGCACTCGCCTCGGTTGAGCTCGATGCGATTATCGTCACGCAGATCGAACACATTCAGTATTTGGTCGGTCCGCGTTTCGCCTGGGTCCATCAACCGGTCGCCGTTCTCTTTGCCGACGGAACCGCGACGCTGGTCGCTCCGAACGAACCTCCGGCCGCCGCTGCCGCCGACGAAATCTTGACCTACGAAGCGCAATGGCTCTGTACGCTACGCAACGATCAGCGTCAGGCGAGCAGCGAAGTGCTGCTGAACTACCTGAAGTCGCGCGGCAAGCTGAGCAAGATCGGCGTCGAGTATTCGACCTTCTCGCTCCACATGTCGCAGCAGTTGGACGCAACGCTGGTTGACGTCGAACCGACGCTCTATCAACTCCGCCGCAAGAAGGATCCCGATGAACTTGCGCGTTTGAAGAAGGCGATCGACGGCACCGCCCGCATGTACGAGGTGGCCCGCGACATGGTCCGCCCCGGCGTCAGCGAACTGAACGTCTTCAACGCGCTGCAAGCGGCCGCGGTCAAAGAATATGGCGAAATGCTGACCGGCACCGGCAACGACTACGCCAGTGGAGAGAAGGGGGGGCCGCCGCGCGATCGCCTGACGCAGGATGGAGAACTTTACATCCTCGACCTCGGCCCGGCGTTTCGGGGTTACTTCGCCGACAACTGCCGCACGATCGCCGTCAATGGCAAGCCGACCGACGAACAGCAGCAAGCGTGGGAATACGTGATGCAAACGTTCGATCACGTGAAGCGGACCGTTCGCCCCGGCAAGAGCTGCAAAGAGCTGTTCAACGAAGTCGTTGCGATTCTAAGCGCCGCGCCGATCGGCGTCTTCGATCATCACCTGGGACATGGCATCGGCCTCTTCCCGCACGAAGCGCCCCACCTCAACTCGTGCTGGGACGACCTCTTCGCCGAAGGGGACGTTTTCACCGTCGAGCCAGGCCTCTACGACGAGAAGTTGCGGTTCGGCATGCGTCTGGAGAACGACTACCTGGTCACCTCCAGCGGCGTTGAGCTCCTTTCCGACTTCCCGATTGGACTGACCTAACGCAGGTCAGTTCATGTTGGGATCGGTCGGCATTCCCTTCAGATGGAGCGTCGACCGCATGATGTCGGAGCCGATCTTGCCGGTCACTTCCTTCCAGAGCCGTTCCACGTCGGTCGTAAAGACGTGGTCGGCTACGGCCGGCAGCAATAGCCAACCCCCGGCGTCCATCTCGGCCTCGAGCTGATGCTGACCCCAGCCTGAGTAACCGATAAAGATCCGCTTTGGTTCGATCTCGTCGCGCACGAGTTTTTCGATGTTTTCTTTGTCGCTCGCGAAATAGACCCCCGGCAAGATTTCGATCTCTCCGGCCGGCGGATGCCCATGCAGCGCCATCAGCGGCCCTTGAACCGGACCGCCCAGATAAACCGGGCTCTCGTCCTCGATTTCCTCCCCGGCGACTTCCTGCCACATGGCGGACATCGTCAGCTCAGTCGGACGGGTCAGAACCAGCCCCAAGGCGCCTTCCTCGTCATGCTGGACCATCAAGACGACGGTCCGCAGAAAGTTGGGATCAGGCAAATGAGGCGACGCAATCAGCAATTGACCCTGGAGCGACTGCATGGTGCGAAACCTCGTGCGGCGAACTAACGAGCGAACGAAAGCCTGATTCCCTCTATTTTTGTTCCGACCGCCGCAAAAAACTAGGGTGCGCACTTTTTGGCCAGGGGCCAGACAGTTAGTCAGATTCGACGTACGCCTTCGAGCCGTACGGATCGCGCCAGATGCAACCGCCCCACGACCAACCGACGCCGAAACCAACCATCACATGCTTGCGATGCGCTTCGAGGCGTCCCTGTTTCCGCAAGTCGTGGATCAGGATCGGAATCGTCGCCGAGACGGTGTTGCCATACTTGCTCAGCTCGATCGGCATCCGCTTTTCGTCCAGCTCCATCCGCTCTTGCAACTGCTCGAGCATCTTGCGGGTCGCTTGATGGAACAGATAGAGATCGAGTTGCTGACGATCCATCGACGCCGCGGCGAGAATGTTCTCGACCAATTGCGGAACGGCGCCAACAGTGAAGCTGATGAGGCTCGGGCCGTCCATGTACAACCGGCTGCTCCATCGTTTGCGATGACGCGGTTGAATCGCATCTTCGGCCGGTCGCGCGCCACCTTCGGTCGCCAGCAGCGTGTCGGCGCCGGTGCCGTCGGTTCCAAACTGGAAGCCGTAGAGCTCTTGCTTGTCGCTAGCTTCGACGAGCGTCGCCGCCGCGCCATCGCCGAAAATCGTGCGAATACTGCGGTCATCGGGGGCGATGTACTTGGAATAGGTCTCGGCCGTGATCAGCAGCACGCGACGCGCGACGCCGGAGCGAATCAAGCCGTCGGCCATCGCCAGGCCGTAAATATACCCAGAGCAGCCCAGATTGAAATCGAGTGCGCCGCAGCTGGTCGGCAGGCCAAGTCGATCTTGCATCAAGCAAGCGGTCGTCGGCAGAGGATAGTCCGGGGTTTGCGTGCAGAACAGCAGAAAGTCGATCGACTTCGGATCGACCGCATGTTCTTCAAACAGACGGAGCGCAGCTTTCACGCCCAGATCGGAGGCGCACTCTCCTTCGGCGGCGACATGACGTTGATCGATCCCCGTCTTGGCGGCGATCAGGTTCATGTCCCACTGAGGGAACTCTGCCTGCAGCTGTTCGTTCGTTTCGATCCGTTCCGGCAAATGGATAGCGATCGGTCCGATCGACGCGTACTTCACAAAGCGTCCTTTGCTTTATTACCCAAGCGGAAGATGTCGCCGTGCTGTGGACATCATTTACCGTTACTTGTTTGCCTAACAGAGCTTAACGAATCTGGGAAAGTAGGGAAGACCGGATTGGCGCAGGAGACGTTCGACCTTGACTTGCAAGCGTCGTTTTTTTTACGCTTCGCTCGCTTCATGGACACTTCATCGCAGATCAGTTACGGATAGCCGGGTCATGAGTTCGCACCGCATCTCCCGGCGACTTTTCGTTTCGGCCGCACTGGCGGCCGGAAGCGCTCCATGGTTTGCTTGGGCAGATACCCCAGAATGGCCAGATGAACGGCAGATCCCGCCGTTTGCCATCCACGCCGACTTTGCGATCGAGACCGTTCCCCAGTTCGAAGGGGAGCTGGCCGGCCTTCGCCGCGATCTCGCTACCTTTCTTACTTTGCCCCAACAGCCAACCGAGATCCACGTTTATCTGTTTGCGTCGGCTTCCACCTATCGTGAGTACGTCACGCGCTACTTTCCTGGCGTACCGCAGCGGCGGGCCTTATTTATCCAGGCCAATGATGTGCCGATGGTCTTCGCCCATCGCTCGCCCCATCTGCTGACGGACTTACGACATGAATGCTGTCATTCCCTGATCCATCAGGCCCACAAGGATCTGCCGCTGTGGCTCGACGAGGGAATCGCCGAATATTTTGAACCGCCGCAGGGCAACCGCCGCAATCGGGGCGACTACCTGCCGCAGGTCGTGCAGGAAGCGAAAATGGGGGAGATCTCTCCGCTGGTAACGCTCGAGCGACTCCGCAGCGTCGACGAGATGGGAGATCGCCAATATCGCCACTGCTGGGCCTGGGTCCATTTCCTGCGACATGGCCCGGTCGGCGCTCAGCAGGCGCTTAGTCAGTATCTCTCGGCCCAGCGCCAACAGCCGCCGGCGCCGGTTTCCTATTTCCTCCGTGGTCAATTCGCTGATCCGGAAGCGGACTGCAGGCGATATCTGATGACGCTCGGCTCTTAACCAAGCCCTGCTGACCAGAAATTTACGCACCCACGCCATTCTGCGCAGTCTGCCAAAGTATCGATAAACCGAACCTGGTAGATTTCCTCATTTTCCGCTTCGCGGTCGGTCGAAGTTTATCTCCACGTGGCGGTATTCGCTTTGCGATAGCCGCCGCATCCACCAATTCCATCTGGCGTCGTTTTGAAGGGACTCAAATTGACCGCCGTTCGTTTCCTGCGTTATCTCTACCAGGCTCACCTTTCCTCGCCGGCCCATCAGCGCGAGATCTATCGCGAGATCCGCCAACATGCGCCGATCACGCGTATCGTTCAGATCGGCGTCGGGGATGGCGTTCTCGCGCAGAAACTGATTGATTTCGCCCAGCAATACGCCGGCGAAACGCAAATCGAGTACACCGGCATCGATATGTTCGAAGCCCGCGAAAAGAAGGATGGATTGGCGCTGAAGCAGGCGCACAAATGTCTTGTCGCGACCGGCGCGAAAGTGAAGCTGACGCCCGGCACGGCGTCGATGGCGCTCCCTCGCTTGGCCAACAGCTTGCCCAATACGCAGCTGCTGTTGATCGCGGCTGACCAAGAGACCAGCGACGTCAACGCGGCGATCAGCTGGTTACCGCGAATGTTAACGGAAAAGAGCGTCATCTTCTGGGAGCGTTTAGGGGACAATGGTCTCCATATCGAAAAGCTCTCACTTTCGCACTTCGCCACTTCCAATTCTGCCCGTCGCGCCGCTTAAGCTGCAAGAAATTCGCAAACGAATCCTTTCGCCGGTTCGTCGAGTATAAGAAGGGAAAACGCCAGTTCCGCCCGACGGATTGGCGTTTCTCCCAGCGGCGCGAATAATAAGCAAATCGCCATGGGACGCGATTCGCCTTCCTTCGTCGTAATGGCTACGATGGAGGTTAAGGTTGAAACGACTTTGGATTGACGATCACAAGCGACGGCGAATATGCGCAGCCAATCTGACGCAACCACTCCCCATCCAGAAATCGACGAGACGGTCGTCGCGCCATCGGAGTCGACCGATGCGTCCCGCTCGCTCGCTCCCAACGTCTCCGTCGTTGAAGGTACGAGCCCCCACTTTTCGGCGATCACCCAATCGCTGTTGCGCTTGCGTCTGCGGATGGCGGCCTTCGCCTTGGCCGCTTCTTATGGGGTGTTCCTGCTGTTTCACCTCTGGCAGTACATCTTTCGGTACACCGAGGGAGATAGCTTCGAGCTGCTCCTGTTCCACTGCGCCTTGGTCGCGATGCTGCTGCTCATGGGGCTCTACCTCTGCCCCAAGTGCGACAACCGCAAACCGCTGCTCTACATGCAAGAGGCCCTGATCTTCGGAGCCTCGGCGGTATTTACTTTTTGGATCCAATTCAACGCGATGGGGGAATGCACGGCGTCGAACCACATGATTCATAGTCCAGCGCCGATCTGGCTGCTGTTGATTTTCACCTACGCGCTCTTCATTCCCAACAAATGGCCGCGAGCCGCGGTGGTGATCGGCGCCATGGCGATCGCCCCGGCGTTGGTCATGGCGATCGGCTGGTTCGCCTGGCCCGACGCGCGACTCGCGATCGCCAACAACGTCGACATGGTCGGCAAGACCGTGCTGGTGATGCTCGTCTGCAGCAGCGTCGCCGTCTTCGGCGTCTACACGATCAACCGTCTGCGATCAGAAGCGTTCCGCGCCAAACAGCTGGGCCAATACCATCTACGAAAGATGATCGGCTCTGGCGGCATGGGTGAGGTCTATCTGGCCGAGCACACGCTGATGAAGCGTCCCTGCGCGATTAAGTTGATCCGCCCCGAAAAAGGCGCCGACGGTCGCGTTCTGGCTCGCTTCGAGCGGGAAGTCCGCCTTTCGTCGAAGCTCTCCCACTGGAACAACATCGACATCTACGACTACGGTCGCACCGCCGACGGCACGTTCTATTACGTGATGGAGTTCTTGCCGGGGCTGTCGGTTTCGGACCTGGTCAAGCAATACGGCCCGATGTCGCCGCAGCGTGCGATCTACCTGATGTCGCAAACGTGCGAAGCCCTCTCGGAAGCCCATACCAAAGGTCTGGTCCACCGCGACATCAAGCCGGCGAACGTCTTCGCCGCGCAGCGCGGCGGTCACTACGACGTCGCGAAGCTGCTCGACTTCGGGCTCGCCAAGCCGATCCAAGCCGGCGAAGAAGACGCTCAGCTGACGCAGGAAGGGTCGATCACCGGGTCGCCCCTTTTCATGTCGCCGGAACAAGCCTCCGGCGAGCATGAGCCCGACGCTCGTGGCGACATTTATTCGCTCGGCGCCCTGATGTACTTCATGCTGACCGGGCAGGCCCCGTTCAACTACGATCGCCCGATCAAGGTGATCATCGCCCACGCTCACGAACGCCCGATTCCGCCGTCGCAGGTCAACCCGGACATTCCGTCCGATCTCGACGCGGTGGTCCTTCGCTGCCTTGAGAAACAGCCGCAAGACCGCTACCAGACGGCGGTGGAACTCGCGGAAGCGCTCGATCGCTGCGAAGCGGCAGGGCAGTGGAACCGCCGGTTGGCCCAGCAGTGGTGGAACGCGGACGAACGGCGAATTCCGGTGAACGAAGAAGAAGTCTTCGCCTAATCGGGGCCATGCGGGGGCTTCCCCCCAGTCGATGGAGGCGGGTTTCCGCGGCCGACGAACCTTTCCCCGGCCAAATCTCTCTCGACCGAAAGCCGCGCGGCGACTCGCCAATCGGCGAAATCTCGGCTATCTTAAATAGTTTGCTGACAGTCCATTTTCCCGCCTGGGAGGGACTGTTCCTGCAACCCCACCTTCCTGGCAACTGCGGCCAACTGCGACATCGGCGCTGTTGGCGACTATCGGAGTAACTGTATGAGCGGATCCGCCCCCCGTACCATGTTCCAGAAGATCTGGGACAACCACCTTGTTCTGCAAGAAGAGGGCCAGCAGGCGATTATTTACATCGATCTGCAACTGGTGCACGAAGTGACCAGCGCTCAAGCGTTTGAAGGGCTCCGTCTGGCTGGCCGCAAACTGCGCCGCCCTGATCGCCACGTCGCTACTCCCGACCACAACATTCCGACGACCGACCGCTCGCTGCCGATCGTCGATCCGATCTCGAAGCAGCAGATCGATACCCTCCGCAGCAACTGCCAGGAGTTCGGCGTCCGTCTCTACGACCTGAACGACCGCAAGCAAGGGATCGTCCACGTCATCGGTCCGGAACTGGGTCTCACCCAGCCCGGCATGACGATCGTCTGCGGCGATAGCCACACCGCGACGCACGGCGCCTTCGGCGCGTTGGCGTTTGGCATCGGCACCAGCGAAGTCGAACACGTCATGGCGACGCAGACGCTGCTGCAAACCACGCCGAAGACGATGGAAGTTCGCATCAACGGCAAGCTCGCTCCCGGCGTCACCGCCAAAGACTTGATCCTCTACGTGATCGGCAAGCTGACGACCGCCGGCGGTACCGGCTACGTGATCGAATACACCGGCGAAGCGATCCGCAACCTGACGATGGAAGAGCGGATGACCGTCTGTAACATGACGATCGAAGCTGGCGCCCGCGCCGGGATGATCGCTCCGGACGAAACGACCTTTGAATACGTCCGCGGCCGCGAATTCGCCCCGAAAGATTTTGACGCCGCCGTCGAGAAGTGGAAGCAGCTGCCGACCGACGAAGGCGCCAAGTACGACGAAGTTCTGATCTTCGAGGCCAAGGACATCGCTCCGCAGGTCACCTGGGGAACCAACCCCGGCCAGGTCGCTCCGGTCATCGCCAACGTTCCGTCGCCGGCTGATTTCAGCGACGCGACCGAACAGAAGTCGACGCAAGCCGCGCTCGACTACATGGGTCTGACCGCTGGTCAGCCGCTGACCGAAGTGAAGATCGACCGCGTCTTCATCGGTTCGTGCACCAACGCTCGCATCGAAGACCTCCGCGCCGCCGCCAAGGTGGTCAAAGGTCACAAGATCGCCGCCGGCGTCCACGCGATGGTCGTGCCGGGCAGCGGTCAGGTCAAAGAGCAAGCCGAAGCCGAAGGGCTCGACGCGATCTTCCGCGCAGCCGGTTTTGAATGGCGCGAAGCAGGCTGCAGCATGTGCCTGGCGATGAACCCCGACAAGCTCGCGCCGGGCGAACGTTGCGCCTCGACCAGCAACCGCAACTTTGAAGGTCGACAAGGGAAGGGGGGACGCACCCATCTCGTCTCTCCGGAGATGGCCGCCGCCGCTGGCGTGACCGGTCACTTCGTCGACATCCGCGACTGGAAGTACTGCTAGTCGATCGCTTCCCTCCAACCATCACCGCATTTGCGAGCTAGATAACGACCATGAAAGAATTCACCACCCACACCGGCGTCGTCGCTACGATGGACCGGGCCAACGTCGACACCGACCAGATCATTCCGAAGCAGTTTCTGAAGCGGATCGAACGAACCGGTTTCGGCCAGTTCCTTTTTTTCGACTGGCGTTTTAACGACGACGGTTCGCCCAACCGCGACTTCGAGTTGAATCAGCCCGGTCTCGCTTCGGCGTCGATCCTGGTCGCGCGTCGTAACTTTGGCAGCGGTTCGAGCCGCGAACATGCCGTTTGGGCGCTGGACGACTACGGTTTTCGCGCCGTGATCGCTCCCAGCTTCGCCGACATTTTCTACGGCAACAGCTTCAAGAACGGCCTCTTGCCGGTTCGTCTGACCGAAGGGCAGGTCGAAGAGATCTTCGAAAAGGCGAAGCAGGTCGGTCCCGGCTTCCAGTTGACGATCAACCTCGAAGCGCAAACGGTTACCGATGATGACGGCCTCTTGTTCAACTTCGAGATCGACGAAGCCCGCAAGCTGAAAATGCTGAACGGCCTTGACGACATCGCGCTCACCTTGCAGCACGAAGACAAGATCGTCGCCTTCGAAAAGGCGAACGGCCTGTAAAAGCGCTTGCTAGCGAAAATCTAGCCACATTGGGGACGCATCCAGCGTCCCCTTTTTTGTGCGCCAAGCTGAATCCTAAGGTTCAATCCAATTCACGCTGCTGTTGCGGCGGATCGCGCTGGCGGAGCATAATTAGAGAATCGCACACCGACTCCTTTTGAACCTTCGCTGGACGAATCTTGATGCGCAAATATCTCCTGCCGCTGGCCTGTCTGCTCTCCGCCGCCGCACTCCTGCGAGCCGACGTCGAAACCGAAGTGGTGATCGAAGGCCTGGCCAATCCGACCGGCGTCGCCGTTGAGCAAGAGTCCGGCGACGTCTACATCGCCGAGAGCGCCGCCGGACGAGTCGCCCGCATCGAAGATGGCAAAGCGGTCGATGTGGTGACCGGCTTCTCGCTCGATAAGTACGGCATGGATCCGACCTACGACATCGGCCCGCTCGGCCTCGCCTTCCTCGATCAAAACCACATCGTGGTCAGCGGCGGCGGCGACCCGGACGGCGAAGACTTTGTTGCGATCTACGAGTTCGGACAAAAGTCGACCTTCGACAAGCCGGTGCAAAAGCTGGGACCGCTGGTCGCCGAAGGAGAAGTCAAAGGGGAAGGAAACTTCTACGGCGTCGCGGTGGTAAAATTAGATAACGTCGACTGGATCGTCACCACCTCCAACGGCGATGACGAAAAAGGTTGGCTCGCCGCCGCCGAAAAAGACAAATCGAACTTCAAGCCGCTGATCCGCTACATCGCCACCAAAGAGCTGACCAAGGTCGACGCTCCCGCCGCGATCACGATCAGCCCGCGTCAGGAAGCGGTCGTCGGCCAGATGGGGGAGATCGCGACGCCAGGGGATAGCTTGCTGACTTTTTACGACGTCAAAGAAAAAGGGCTGCTGATGTCGTTGCCGACCGGACTGAGCGACATCGTCGGCTTGGCCTATAGCCCGAAGACCGGTCGCCTGTACGCGGTCGACTTCAGCTGGCACGATCCGTCGCAAGGAGGCCTGTTTCGCATCGACGCCGTCCGCGTCGACGGCAAGCAAGCCGCCAAAGCGACCAAGATCATCGACCTGATGAAACCGACCGCCCTCGACTTCGCCAAAGATGGCACGCTCTACATCACGGAGTTCGGCGAGGGAGAGAAGGGGGGCCGCGTGTTGAAGATTCAGCCCGGTTTGTAGCGCGACATCCAAGCGGAGAGAAGGACAGAGGAGGTTCATGTTCGCCGGATTGACGAAAGAGGGTCGCGTCGTGATGTTCTCTCACGACCAGGCCGATATTCGCGAGCACCTGGAGTGCTTTCAGGTGCAGTTGGGGTTCGAGCCGCTGGCCGGCATCGATTATATTCGCGCTGACAATAAGATTGTGCCTGACATGGATCGGATGAAGCGGCACGACATGGAAGAACATCGAAAGTACTCGCTCGAAACGAACCCGGCCTGGGTCTCCGGCGTCGACTTGCCGGAACCGAAGATGGCGGAAGACTCGCTCAGCCCGCCGCTGGTTTATCCCGATGCGTTCGCCCAACTGGTCTACGAAGAGTCGCGCCGTTTGCCGACCGCGCCGTCGCTGGAACTGGTCCGCCATTCGGTCAGCTCCCTCTATTTCGCCAGCCTCGAAAAAGAAGAGCAGATCTCCTACGCACTTCGCATCGAGCTGATTCCCCGCACCGTCTTCGAGGAATCGGACATGGAGCGGAACGTCAGTCTGTTTCGCTTGAAACGACCGCTGCCGCTGACGCCGGCCAACCTGATCAAGCTGGGCCCCGCGATCGATCCTGGCCAGACCTCGATTCTGGCGCAAGAGAGTAACGGCCAGTTCGAGATCTGGGGGATGGTCGCCCGCGGCCGATCGCTCCACAACTCGATGATGGGGGAAACGTCGCAGTGGTCGGCGGTTGGTCCCCATCCGGTATTGCTCCGATCTCGCGCGCCCGGCCACCTGGTCGCCGAAGTGCTCGACTATCGGGTTGGCGAATACAAGTCGGGCGCCGTCGTCACCGACTACTTGCCGATTTTCCGCGATGACGGCCCCCTCCGGCGATTCCTCGACAGCAAGAAGCTGGGAACGGCGCCCTGTCGGCTTTCGATCTTGCCGATCATCCAGCGTCTCGTCCGCCGCGCGGTCGACTTCGGTCATGGCGGCATCATCGTGATCGCCGACATCGCCGAATACGCGCGGTTAAGCGAAAGCGACCACGACATCTTCCAGTCGAAATACGACATCGCCCTGAGCGATTCGATCGCCATCTATCGCAACAGCGAACAAAAGAGTCGCCGCTGGTCGCGCGCCAAAGCGGCGCAGAACGAATCGTCGCCAAGTTCAACGCTCGACCTGAGCGGCCCGCACATCGGCCCGCGAACTTTTTCCGCGGACGAAGTTTTCAAAGGGAAAATCCAAGAGCTCTCCAACGGGCGGTTCCTCTCCCGTCTCGCCTCGCACTGGGCGGCGGCCGATGAGATGGCGGCCCGCAATCGTCGCAACGGCAACATGCAGGGCTTCAACGTCTGGAAAGATATGCTCCAGTCGTCGGAACGAGCCGTCCGTGACGCCGAATATGCGATCGGCAGTCTCGCCAGTCCCGACGGAGCGCTGCTGCTGGGGACCGATCTCAGCGTCCTCGGCTTCGGCGTGATGATTCGCAACGTCGGCAACGTCACCGAGATCTACAAGGCCCGCGACGTCGCCGCGAGTCGCGTCGAACGGTTCGACCTGACCAGCTTCGGCACGCGTCACCAATCGGCCGCGTGGCTCGCCAGCCAAATGCAAAGCGGCCTGATCTTCGTGATGTCGGAAGACGAAACGATCACCGCCCTGATGCGCTGGCGCGGCAAGACGATCGCCTGGCGCCCGGTGACGATCGACAACATCAGCGATGGAAAGTGGCTGGAAGAAGCCGGCTAAGAAAACTCCAACACTAGCCCGAGGCGCGAGCCGAGGGAATGCGTCGGGAAATGTCTAATGACCAATCACGAATGTCTAATGCGGAAATTCCCTCATATTGACGCAGCTTTTAGTTTGACGCCGCGAATTCTGACTGTTACGAAGAAGACGAAACTACGTCTCGACAGTCATAGAAGATCGCAGCCATGTTTAACAACAAGTGGATCAATTGGGGACTGGGCGCCCTAAGCGGAATCGTATTCTACGTCACCCAAGTCATTCTTTTCTACTTGGGAGTATCCTTTCTATTAAGCGCCTTGATTTCGGCAGTCGTCAGTCCGTTACTTGTCGAGATCGTAATACGCATGCTGGCGATTACTTGGCTTCCTCAAGCGAGATGGTTTCGCAGACTAAATTTTCACGAGAGCATCCTCGAAGGCCTGTGGCTAGAACGACTTAACCGGGACGGCAAAGAACATTATTCCTTGTTTCGCTTCGTTTATGATCCGAAGGGCGCTCTCGCCAACTTCGCCATGGTAGGAGCCTCCTATGATGCGGAAGAATTTTTTAAACACTCCGACTGGGAGTCCAGCCTATTGAAAGCGACCCCAACGGTCGGAGGTTTCGATGTTGAGTACACCTATCAGGCGACTCGCTCCGATGGCGATGGGCTACCTAAGGTCGGCTATGGCATGTCGAGATTTAACCGCTGCTTTGATGCGATGGGGAACATTGAAAATGGCAGCGGTTTCTACCATGCGGCGGAAGAGCCTCAGATTTATCTCTGCCGATATTGGCTCTATCGAGTGGACGAAAAATTCAAGAAGCTAGTCGGAGCCAACCAAGAGTCGCTCTGTTCCCATGCAGCCATCGAAGATTTTCTCCGAAAGGTTGCAGAGCATTTCAAGCCGTCAACTCCTCACTTTCTGAACGCAACCAGTGGCGAACCTGAACGCCGAACTTTCTGCGAGGAATTTCAGCGTAGCTTGAACGCCAAACCGAGTGGGACGTAAAATAACCAGGGCTGAGTTGATCATCATTTCCGGAACAACCTGTTGCGTTGTGAAATCGAGACTATGGACGAATTTCTGAAACTCGCCATTGAAGAGGCGCGCAAAGGGCTTTCCGAAGGGGGCATTCCAATCGGATCGGTCTTAGTGGTCGATGGCCAGGTCCGCGGGCACGGGCACAATCGTCGCGTGCAGAAAGGGAGCGCCATCCTGCACGCTGAGATGGACTGCCTCGAAAACGCCGGACGTCTGACCGCCAAGGACTATCAGCGGTCGGTTCTCTATTCGACTCTCTCCCCCTGCGACATGTGCAGCGGGACGGCGCTGCTCTACAAGATTCCGAAGATCGTAATCGGCGAGAATCGGACCTTCCAAGGGCCCGAAGATTACGTCCGCAGCCGCGGCGTTGAGCTGGAAATCGTCGACAGCGAAGAGTGCATTGAGCTGATGCGCGAGTTTATCGCCGCTCGCCCGGAACTGTGGAACGAGGATATCGGCGTCTAACAAGGCCGTTCCCGTCTAATCGAAAATTTGACAGCCGACGATGGCTGGGATAATCTGACGCTGGTGATTGCACGAGGCATCATTTTCGCAATCTCCGCCGCCCCGCCAGATTTCTCACCTACCGCATCGATCCGCGATCGGAGCCTGTCGCTATGCTGTCGAAAATCCTTCGCTGTGCGTTTTGTCTTGTCTTCCTCTCGCTAGCCGCCGCGAGCGCCGCCGCTGCGGCCGAACCGGGCAAGCTGCTCGCCGGGACCGGCAAGGTCGACATCACCGACTACAGCGCCGGTCCAGCCAACGATCCGATGTTCGTCAAAGCGATCGTGATCAAAGACGACTCGCAGACGGCGGTGTTGATCTCGGTCGATGCGGTGGCGATCGGCGAGTTGGGACGCGTGAAGGATGATTATCTGCCGACAGTTCGCAAGCGTTTGGAAGCGGAGCTCGGCATTCCGCCAACCGGCGTCTTGGCGAATGCGAGCCATTGTCACGGCGTGATCCTGCCCGACATCACCGACCAAACCGTCCAAGCGGTAAAGCAAGCGGTCAGCCAACTGACGCCGGTCACGATTGGCGCCGGTCGCGGCAGCGAAGACCGGATCATGGAAAACCGCCGCTTGAAACTGAAGAACGGCAAGGAAGTCGACGTGCGGCACGCTTATTCGCTGCCGCCGGATGAGGAAATCGCCGGCGTCGCGCCGACTGATCCGGAGATCGGCGTCGTGCGCCTGAATCGTGAAAATGGCGAGACGTTGGCGGTGATCTACAATTTCGCCTGCCATCCGATTCAAGGGGTTCCCAGCGGCGCCAACACGGCCGACATCATCGGCTATTCGTCGAAGGTGATCGAAGAGAACCTGAGCGACGGGACGCTGGCGATGTTCCTGCAAGGGTGTGCCGGCGACATCAATCCCGCTTACTACAAGGATGTCGATCATCCCCGCAGCGCCGAACCGCTCGGCAACTTGCTGGGGCTCAGCGTTTTGAAGGCGGTTCGCCAAATCGAGTGCCAGCCGGACGACCGCCTGATGATGTTCAACCAATCATTGACGCTGCCGCGCAGCGATCTGGCCGATCGGATTGCGGAACTGGACGCCGAAGAAAAGCTGTTGCTGAGCAAACTGCGCGGCACGACCCTCAACTTCAAGACCTTCCTGGCGCTGACGGTAAAGTACAAGCTGTCGCCTGACTTTCCTTCCCACTACTCGCACCGCTACTTTTACGACGAAGCCCAGGAAAAAGCGGATCTGAAAACGCTCGACGCCCAAAACAAACGGGACATGCAGGCCTACCTGCAGAACGTCTTCGTCATGGAGCAATTGACCCGGCTGCAAACGAACCGGGCGCTACTGCGCAAGCACCAGCAGAAGATGATCGACTCTGGAAAGCGGACGATCGACGTCGAACTGGTCGGCCTGCGGATCGGCGACTTCGTGATGGTGACGTTCCCCGGCGAACTGACGAGCCCGATCGGCATGAACATCAAACGGAAATCGCCGCACGACCTGACCTTCGTCGCCGGCTACACCAACGGCTACATCTATTACTGCCCGACGGTAGAGCAAATGCAAAACCGCGGCGGCGCGCAGGAAGACAGCGATTGCCTACTAGCGCCCGAGTGGCAGGAGATTTTTGAATCAACGGCGGCGGAGATGCTCAAAAAGCTCTAGACGCCAGGCGCCATACTCTTATCGCGTCTTCGCGAGAAGAGCATGTCTTCAATACGTCTTACCAGGGCAAAGACATGCTCATCCGGCGAAGACGCCGCAAGAGCATGGCGCCAGCACCAGCGGATTCTAGTTCTCGAGACGCTTCCGACCAACGATCGCTTCGTCGCACTTGGTCACCTCGAAGCCGAGGTCTTCCAGCATGCGGTAGTCCTCTTCGGCTTGCTGACCGGCGGTGGTCAGGTAATCGCCGAGGAAGATCGAGTTGGCCGCGTACAGACCGAGCGGCTGGAGGCTGCGGAGATGAATCTCGCGGCCGCCGGCGATGCGGAGTTCGCTCTGCGGATTGGCGAAGCGGTACATCGCCAAGATCTTCAAGCAGCGGCGCGGCGTCAGGTCGCGACCTTGCTCGTGCAGCGGCGTCCCTTCGATCGGGTTCAGGAAGTTGACCGGGATCGATTCGACGTTCAGGTCGCGCAGTTCGTTCGCCATGCGGACGATGTCGAGATCGGTTTCGCCCATGCCGACGATCCCGCCGCTGCAAAGTTCGATGCCTGCGTTACGAACGGCCGAGAGCGTTTCGAGACGATCTTCGTAGGTGTGGGTCGAGCAGATCTTCTCGTAGTAATCTTTGCTGGTGTTGACGTTGTGATTAACGCGGTCGACGCC
The DNA here is from genome assembly GCF_020966755.1 of Blastopirellula sediminis. Taxonomy (NCBI): domain Bacteria; kingdom Pseudomonadati; phylum Planctomycetota; class Planctomycetia; order Pirellulales; family Pirellulaceae; genus Blastopirellula; species Blastopirellula sediminis. The sequence continues at coordinate 3,771,517 of NZ_JAJKFT010000010.1, read as the reverse complement.
GCACGCCTTCAAGCGATCGGCCTGATCTTGCGACAACAAGCCCAAGCAGGCGCAGATCTTCAGGTCGTACTTCTCTTTGATCTCGGGGACGATCGTTTCGACCGCTTTCATTTCGCGTTCGTTAGGACCGCGGGCCGAGATGACGATGCAGTAGGTTTTCACGCCGCGCTCGGCGGCGATCTCGGCGCCTTGCATCAGCTTTTCGCGGCTGAGGAAGTTGTACTTCGGGATCTCGGCGTCGGAGACCTTCGACTGCGAGCAGTAGCCGCAATCCTCGGGGCAGAGACCGCTCTTGGCGTTCATCAGCTGATAGAGCTGAACCGTTTTGCCGAAGTGACGTTTGCGGATCGCGAAGGCGGCCGACAGCAGGTCGAGCAATTCGTCGTCGCTGCTGCGCAAAATCGCCAGGCCGTCTTCTTCGCTCAGCCGGGCTCCGCCCAAAACGTCTTGAGCCAGCTTCATCCAACGGTTTTCGACGGTCAGGGTCGCGTCTTCAACAATCGCCATCAATCAATCTCTTCGCCCAAAGTAGGTGTTAGAAACGCCCCGTATTGTAAATCGAAGCGGCAAAGGTGGGTAGGTCGGCGGAGGCCGCTCTCGCCATTTCTCCTGGTCTTCCTATCCTGGCGCCGAAGGTGCGCAGAACCAGAGAACTCCCTCCATCGCAGCGTAAGAGGCTGAAGTCTCCCCCGTTTCGCTGCCGAAATACCCCTTCAAACCCCAACTTGGGGGCAAAATTGCAGCGAATTCTGCGGGGGGAAATCCGCGATGCAAATTGACGCCACGTCGGCCGCCGGAGCGACGACCGCCGCCAAGCCGGCCTCGGCCAACGAACAGCTGCAGAGCCTGTTCAGCGAAATCCTGGAGCAAACGGGACGCACTGGCTACGCATCGGCGGATGACTACTCCTCGGACCTAACGCTCGCCGAGGATGTCCGCAGCAGCTGGGAGAACTGGTTCAGCCCCGCCAAAGCGGCCAGCTACGCCGCCGACTACGATCCAGCGCAGCTGAAGCAGGACTACGGCGATCTGCTGGTCCGGGCGCTCAGCGAAGGGGGCTACGAAGATCCGCAGAACTTTCTGAAGAGTCTTTCGCAAAGCGAACTGGCGACGATCCAGCATGTGCAGCGGTTGGCCGATCCAATTCGCGTTGACGGTTTGAACGAAGAAGGGGCGCTCAATCTGCTGATTCCGCCGCCGGCCCAGGTCGATTTGAACTTCGACGGTTTGACGCAAACCGGCCTGGGACTCGGCATCCGCTTCCCTGACAGTCGCACGCCGAAGAACGTCGCCGACGCGTGGGAAGAAGCGACCGCGGACCTCTCGCCGCAAGAGAAGATGCATCGCGAGCTGCAGATGAAGCTGCCGGTGCTGTTCGCAAACATGGTGATCGACGACCAAGGCTCGTTCGTCCGTCAGCGCGAGCCGGGGGACGTCGACTGGGTCAATCCGATGGCCAGCGGCGACTACTCGTACGTCGACTACACGCAGCAGAATCTCGACTATCTGCAGGCCTATCGTTACCAGATGTCGCCGGAGCAGTATGAGCAGGGGATGCAATTCTGGTCGACGTTTCAGCAGCTGTTGAAGGTGCAGGGGGCGCACTAACGGGCGCGATCCTCCAACCGCCGCTTGGCGAATCGCCTCTGGCAGGTCAAAATTGGGGATAGTTACCCCAACTGCAAGGCTCCGCATGATTTCGACGATTCACCGCACTCATCTTGTCCGCGTCGGCGCTGTCGGCCAGATTGGCCGCTTCGTTTCGGTCGACGCGGTCGCCTATCAACGTGGGATGCGCGTCGTTTGTCGCACCTCGCGTGGTCTGGAAGTGGGAGAGATCCTCAGTCCCGCAACCGACGTCGGCCAAGATACCGACGGCTCGATCTTGCGGGGAATGACGCCGCAAGACGAACTGCTGCTGGAGCGGCTCGAAAAGAACAAGCAAGAAGCGATGGCGGCCTGCGTCTCGCAACTGACCGAGCGCAATCTCGACGCGGTGCTGATCGACGTCGAACAACTCTTCGACGGCCAATCCCTCTTCTTCTACTTCCTCGGCGAAGTCTCGCCGGAAGTGGAACATCTGACCGAGCGTCTCGCCGAAACGTACGACGCGAAGGTCCGGATTCGCGAGTTCGCCAAGCTGCTGGACGAAGGTTGCGGCCCTGGCTGCGGCACCGACGAAGGCCCCAGCTGCGGCAGCAGTTGCTCGACCTGTTCGCTCGTCGGCGGCTGCGGGGTGAAGAAGACGAAAGGGTAGGGCGTCGCCTAACCCTCGTACGCCTCTAAATACTGGGCCGACGCCTGGCGGTAATGCTCAGCCGCATGCCGAATCCGGGCCAGATCTTCGTCCGTCGTTTGCCGGACCACTTTGCCGGGAACCCCCATCACGACGCTGCGAGGCGGGATAACCGCGTTCTCCGTCACCAGGGCGCCAGCGGCGATCAATGATCCGGCGCCGATCTTGGCGCCGTTCAAGATGATGGCGCCCATGCCGATCAGCACCTCTTCTTCCACCACGGCGCCATGCACGATCGCGCGATGGCCGACCGAGACCCGATCGGCCAGCAAACAGGGAAAGCCGGGATCGGCATGAATCACAGCACCATCCTGGATGTTGCACGAGGCGCCAATCTTGATCTCCTCGCTATCACCCCGGACGACCGCCGAGTAGAGCACGATCGACTCGGCGCCTAGCGTGACGTTGCCGATCACCGTCGCCGTCGGCGCGATCCAGGCGGTCGCCGAAATCAAATGGTCGTGAAATGTGATCTCCAGCGGCCGGGTCATCGTGCTACTCTCCCATCTGCCCGAGCGTCATCAGCAGCTCCGACATTTCGCTAGCAGCGTGGCCGTTCCCCTGACGCTGCGCTTCTTCGATCCCATTGCGAAGCCAGGTTCTGGCATCGTTCACGCGTCCCGCTTCGGCCAGCATTTGACCGGCCATGAAAAAGGCGGCGACATACGGGGGCGATTGCTGGATCAATTGATCGAAGCGGGTCAGCGCCTCGTCGTAAGCGCCTTCCTTGCGGTACTCCATCGCCAGGCCGTACAGCAGGAACGCATCGTTGGGGTCATCCGCTAGCAACGCTTCGATCTGTTCTCGTCTCGACATCCTGGCTACCTTCTCCCGAGCGGCGTTACCGCCGTCAAAGTCTCTCTATTTTTCGCTACCGTCAAATTGCATTAAACCGTGCGTACCGCTACGACCGATACGACAACGGAGACCACCGATTTCTATCCCCCAGTTGGGTTTCAGCATGTTCCGAAAAGCCATTCTCATCTCGGTCACCGCCAGCGTCCTGGTGGCCGTCAGCGTCTATTATCTTACCAGCGATCAAGCCGCTGCGAACGATAGCAACGCCGCCGAGCCGGGCCGAATCGCCGACCATCTGCCAGGCGCCGTTCATGCGCTTGCGCTGGACGACGGCCATTCGCACGGGGCGATTCGCCTGACTGCGGCCGAAGAAGAGATTCCGCTGCAAAAATTCACCCCCGGCAACGCGCTGCCGATCCGCCGTCCGGTCGAATTGTCGGTCACCGATCAACCGGCCCCGACCACCCAGCTCACCGCTGCGGAAGAGGATGAAAAGCCCTCGAGTCGTCGTCGCGACATGGCCGCTCCGGGCGGAGCTTCCAGCGTCGCCGGTTTGCCGCCGGCCCTGCAGGCCGCGTTGTCGGCGATGGAAAACGGCGAAACCCCACCTGCGGCCGCTCCCAAGCAACTCGAACAACCGACCGAACCGGCCGCCATGCCGCAGCCGTCGTCGCGACGCTTCAACCCAGCCGCCGCCGCTCCCGAAGCGACGCCGAGCGTCACTCCGCCGGCCGCGACCAGCGGCAGCCGTTTCTCGCCTGATGTGCCGGCCGCTCCGGCGCCGATCTCGCGTTGGAACTCCGGCGCCGCCGAAACGGCCCAACCGGCGCCGATCCAAGAAGCTCCCGCCGCGTCGAGCCCCGGCCCGATGCGATTCGATGGCGGACAGGACGACCAGCCGGCCGCGACTCCCAATCCGACCGCTGGGTCGCTGCTAACGGTCGCTTCGCCGAGCGTCGCGGTTGAGACGATTGGCCCGAAGTCGATGGTCGTCGGTAAGCCGTCGGTCTTCCAGGTGGTCGCGAAGAACCTCGGCAAAGTCGACGCTCGCGACGTGGCGATCAAGATTCAAACTCCGCACGGAGTCGAATTGGTCAACCAACGTGCTGCGATGGGTACCGCCCAAGCGAACACGATGGGTGGCGCCTCGAACTTCATCGTTTGGCAGATGCCGGTCTTGCCGGCCGGCGCCGAAGGGACGCTGAACCTGGAACTCGCCACGCGTAACAACCGCGGCTTTGACCTCGGCGTCGACGTCGCCTTCTCGGCGGCCAGCGCGTCGACCACGGTCAACGTGCTCGAACCGAAGCTGAACATGGCGATTCAAGGCCCCAGCGAAGTGCTGTTCGGCGAAACGCAAATCTATAGCATCGTGATCACCAACCCGGGCAGCGGCGTCGCCGAGAACGTCGGCATCACCCTGATGCCGCTGAAGGCGGGCCAAGATCCGACCACCTTCGACCAGATCGGCAGCATCCAGCCGGGCGGCAAGAAGGTGATCGAAGTCGAATTCGCCGCTCGCCAGGCGGGCGAATTGAAGATCTCGGCCGAAGCGTTCGCGGAAGGGGGCCTTCGCGCTCAAGCGACCGAAGCGGTCACCGTTCGTCGTGCGAATCTGCAACTGGTCGCCAACGGTCCTCCGGTCAAATACGCCGCAACCTCGGCCAGCTACCTGCTCAACGTCAGCAACAACGGCAACGCCCAAGCGGCCGGAGTGGTCGCCGAAGCGACCCTGCCGACCGGCGCCAAGTTTGAATCGTGCTCCGACGGCGGCAAGTATGACGCGGTCGGCAACAAAGTCGTTTGGAACATCGGCGCCCTCGAAGCCCAAGCGGTTCGCCCGCTGAAGCTCGACTGCACGCTGATGGTCGGCGGCAACAACACGATCCTCGCCAACTGCAAATCGTCGGACGGCTTGCTCGCTTCGCAAAACGTCACGACCATGGTTGAATCGGTCGCCGACCTCAAACTGTACGTCAACGATCCGAAGGGTCCGGCGCCGGTTGGCGAAGAAGTGACCTATGAATTCCGTTTGGAAAACCGCGGCACCAAGGCGGCCGAAGGAATCGAAGTCACCGTTCAGTTCTCGCAAGGGATCGAACCGACGCAGGTTTCGGGCGGCCAGGCGAACATCGACGCCGGTCAGGTCATCTTCAGCCCGATCCAGTCGCTCGGCCCCGAAAAGAACCTGGTCCTGAAGGTTTCGGCCAAGGCCCTGACCGCCGGCAGCCACAGCTTCCGGGCCGAAGTTCGCTGCCGCGAACCGGTCACCAAGCTGGCCAGCGAAGAGACGACTCGCTTCTACGGCGAAGGGGTCCTCTCGCAACCGTCGAATCCGCAGCCCACTCCACTGAAGACGCCGCTGATGGAAGCGCAACGCCCGGCCGAGCCGACTCCGCTCTCGCCGACCCCGTACAGCCGCTTTCGCTAATTAAACCGCGAAAGCTCCTCAGCAAGCAAAAGCCTGTCGTAACCCGACAGGCTTTTTTCATCCCCACCCGCAACGCGGCACAAACTAGCCCGCAGCGCAAGCAAGGGAATGCGTCCGGAAGAAGAAATAGAACACGGAAGCCACGGACGAGTCACGGTAAGAACACGGCAAGAATAGTAGCCCACAGCGCGCCCAATAGTAGCCCGAAGCGCAAGCGAGGGAAATGCGTCCGCAAGTGAATGACGAATGTCGAAGCTCGAATGACGAATCAAGCACGAAGTCGCCAATGACGAAGGCGGACAACTCCCCACACTAACCCGAGGCGCAAGCCGAGTGAATGCGCCCGCAAGTTCTAAAGCAAGGGTGGCCCGGCCAGTTCCCTCAAAGAACTGGCTGGGTTGCGCAGCAACAAGATGCAGCGCCATCCGGTCACAAAGCAATCGCACGTTTAACAACTTCCAACCGCATGGCGCGGCATCTTGTCGCTAAAGCGACCCAACCAGTCGTCACCGACTGGTCGGGCCACCCACCCTACCCGGACCATAAATCTCTCTTGCAAAACGCACTGGCGTTTTGTATACTACACCCCTCAAGATGCGGGCGTCTGATCAACCGCCCAGCATCCCTTTTTCTTCACGCCTCGTGATCGGACCGAGGCCTCTTTTTTCCAAAGCGCGAAACTCTCGCCGGGATGGCCGTGCGCGCTTGCTTGAGGAAAACGCCAATGCGAAAGGCCCGAATCCGGCGCCTCGGGGCGCTGCTGCGCGCGAAGCAAAAGAAGAAGAGCAAAGACGCGAATAGCATCTCGGCCAACGAAGAGTTCGTCGAAGCGCAATGGCTCGCCTGCATGATGATGTACCCCGAACGCTTAAGCGAAGATGCGCTCCCGCTGCAAGTTTTTCGCGTGCCGTGCCATCGCGACATCTACTCAGCCCTCCTCGGGCTGCACCTCACTGGCGACGAAGATCGAGACGACCAGCAGTTGCTCGCCGACCTCCTCACCTACGGCTACGACAAGCTGACCGCTTCGGCGCTGATTCAAGCGGTGATGCATTCCGGCGGCGACATGAACAACCTTGCCGACTACGCGGCGGCCTTACGAAAACGACTGACGCAGGAACCGGAACCAGTCGAATTGCCGCGGGATGGCGAAATTGTGCGGCTTGAACTCGGCGGCGGAAGTTCGTTTCGAACGCTGACCACCGAAGAACTGTTCGCCGAACAAAAGCCGCGCGAGTGGCTGCTTGCGAACTTTCTTACCCGTAACGAACCGGCGGTGATCGTCGGTCCCAGCAAAACGTTAAAGAGTTCGCTCGCGGTCGATCTGTGTGCGGCACTGGCGAGAGGCGGCAAATTCCTTGGCCAGTTCGCCGCGGAAAAACCGCTGCGAGTCGGCTTCGCCGGCAGTAGCCATCAACAACAAACTCTGACCGATCTTACGCAGCGGTGGGGTGAAGCTCGGCAGGCGGCACCAAATCGGAACAATCTGATGTGGATGCTCACCACCGACAATCCTGCCGAACCGGAGTGCCTGGGCAAACTCCGCGACTGGATCACGAAGCACGAGTTGGAAGTGGTGGTGATCGATGCGATTCGGTTAAGTTCGACCGGCAAACGAAAGCAAGCCGAAGCGCTGCAGACGCTTGCGCAGTGTTGTCTCGACAACGGCGCCACGCCAATTCTCTGCGTCCAAACGCGGAAAGAAATGAAGCCTGGCAAGTTGGAAGCGTCGATTCTCGCCGGCAGTCTCGACTTCGCGCAGCAGTGGCTCCTCGTGAATCGCCGCCAAGATTATGCGCCGGGAAGTGGAGAGCATCGACTCTGGCTAACGCTCGGCGGCTACGCCGGCCAAGGGGGCGAATGGGGCGTCGATGTCGAGGAAGGAAGATTGACCGGCGTAGGGCGACGTTGGCAAACGATCGTGCACGAAGCGGAAACATTGCGAGACGAAGCCGAGCGTCTGAAAGACGCCGCGATGGACGAGCGAATGCGGTCGCGAATTCGCCTGGCGATGACCGACCTCGGCGAGGCGCACGCGACGAAGTTGCGAGTCCGCGAAAACTGCGGCATGAACGGCACGAAGTTCGCCCGGGCGTGGGATCGGATGGTCGCGGCGGGGGAGATTGAAAAGATCGTCAACGAGAAACAGTCGTGTTATCCGAGGTATCGATTGATCACGCCGGCCCAAGAAAAAAATGACGCGGTCGAGTCCAGTCCGACGGTCGAAAAAAGTCGCGTCAGCGGTCCAGTCAATCCGCCAACCTCAACCGACGCTCTTCAAAATGCCCCAACGGGGCAACCTAATCTAGCCCAGGGTAAGTCGCCAACGGCGACGCAGCCCTGGGTTGGTATGTGCATGAATGACGTAAGCCCCAACGGGGCGATCTAAATGGAAACGATCAAGTTGCGTCGTCCCTGCGAAAAAAAATTGGCGTGGCGGTCCAGTCGGTTGGTTTTGACCGGAATCCGGCGCTCGTTTAGCGCGCCCCTTTGGGGCTTCGCAAAAAAATGAATGACCGTGACCCAGGGCTGCGTCGCCGTTGGCGACTTACCCTGGGCTAGGTTAGTTCGCCCCGTTGGGGCGGATGGAAGAGTGCGCTGTTTGGCAATTCAGAATTGTTGGCGATTCTAAACGTTCGCTCTGCTTGCGACCGCATTTCCCTCGCTTGCGCTTCGGGCTACTATTGGGCGCGCTTGCTGCTTGGGGGCTTTCTCTTGCCGTGACTCGTCCGTGGCTTCCGTGTTCTATTCTTCTTCCCGGCCGCTTTTCCCTCGCTTGCGCTTCGGGCTACTATTGGGCGCGGCGCCAGATTAGCGGCGGTCGAAGGAGAGGGGTTCGACGGCGTGGGGATCTCCTACACGGACGACTAGCGAGCCGTCGAGGAGCTCTTCGATCGTTTTGCCGATCACTTCGGCTCGCCAGCCTTGGGCGAGCGATGGTTTCTCGGGGGCGCCGTCAAGATGATAGGCGACCAGGTCGCGGACGTCCTGCACGGTGCAAGCGAGACTCGGCGCCACTTTCGCTTCGCGGCAGATGCTGCCGAGAGCGGCGGAGAGGAACTGCCCCAGCACGACGTACTGTTTCCCCTGGTTCCAGTTCGGCTGCGACGAGGGGCAATCGGCTTCGTCCATGTCGAGGGCGATTTGAATCGCTTCGCCGATCTCTTCGAAGTAGCGATTCAGGTCGCTTCGCTGCATGCCGCGAATCGCGCGGATCTGTTTGACGTTCGCCGACTTTCGTTTCGCCAGTTCGGCGATCAGGTCGTCACGCAAGATCCGCCGAGCCGGAATGTTGGCGGCGGAAGCTTTTTTGTCGCGCCACTTCCAAAGTTCGCGCACGACCGCCAACGAGCGGCGGCTGAGACTGCCGGTGCCGGAGACGTTTCGCCAACGGGCGCGCTGCGTCGATTCGACCAACGCGTCTTGCCACGACTGCATCTCTTCCTGCATCCAGGCGACCCGGTCGAGCCGCTCCAGCTCTTTTTCGAGCTCGCGAGCCGCAGGGCCGAGATAAGCGACGTCGTTCAGCGCGTATTCGATCTGCCGCGTGCTCAATGGGCGAACGCGCCAGTCAGTGCGGGTTTCTCCCTTCGGCAGCTTCTCGTCGAGCAGCCGCAGAATCAGGTTGCCGAACGAGGCGGGATATTCCATCCCGATCAGCCCGCCGGCGATCTGCGTGTCAAACAAGTTGGCCGGAGGTTTGCCAGTCGCCCGGTAGCAGAAGAGGAACTCTTCGCGGCCGGAATGGACGACCGAGACGTGGTCCCCATCGGCGATCAGGTCCCAAAAGACCTGCATGCTGTCGATCCGCTTCGGATCAACAATCGCCAATATGTCGCCCGCCGCGATCTGGACCAGGCACAAATCAGGGAGATAAACGTCTTCCGAGACGAATTCGGTGTCGAAATAGATGTGCGACTGCGAGCGCAGGCGGTCGCACAGGTCGGCAAGTTGGGACTGCGTTTCGACGTATTCGTAGTTCACGGCTGCATTTATACGCTGGAGCGAAAGACGGGACTTTGCTCGATCGTACTAAGTCACGAGCCGTACGACTAGCGGCGATGCGGAGCTTGCCCCGGTCGCCGCGACGCCGCAGCCGCTTATCGCAGGAAGACCAGCGCCATCAAAATCATGACCGGCAGCAGGATCGGCAGGCTGTAAAAGAGCACATATCCGAAGAAGCTCGGCATGCGGACGCCTGATTCTTCGGCGATCGCCCGGACCATGAAGTTCGGGCCGTTGCCGATGTAGGTCATCGCTCCCATGAAGACGGCGCCCAAGCTGATCGCCATCAGTTTCATGGTCGCCGCGGCCCCATCGGGGCTGCCGCTGTGATGGAGCAAGTCGACCAGCCGTTCTCCCACATGTTGGGCGTCAGCCGTTCGGAAGAAGACGAGGTAGGTCGGAGCGTTATCGAGCACCGCCGACAAACTGCCGGTGATCCAGAAAAACTTCATAGGCGTGTCGATTCCGAGGTCCGGACCGTGAAGATTGAGCAGTTCAAGGGCCGGCTGCATGCAGATGAAGATGCCGACGAACAAAGCGGCGACTTCGACGATCGCATGGTAGTTGAACTTGTTGTCGGTACGAACCGCCTTCGAACCGAGGGCCAGGCTGAGACCGACCAGCGCCAACTGCACCACTTCACGCAGATAGACGTAAGGATGCCAGTCGGTGCCGGGGAAGGGCTTTTGCGGATCGAGCAGCGCGACCGAGAGGATCACGCCGACCAACAGCAACGCGTTCGGCATTAAACCGCGAATGCGCAGCGGGGTCGTTTGCGTTTCGTCTTTCGCAATGTCGGACTTCGCTTCGTGCGGATAGTAGTAGAACTTGTCGACGGCGTAGAACATCGCGATCAACAGCCCGTTGACCATCAGCCACGGCATCCACAACTCGCGCAGCGTCCAGAGGAAGTCGACACCCTCCAGGTAACCGAGGAAGAGCGGCGGATCGCCGATCGGCAACAACAAACCGCCGCAATTGCAGACGACGAAGATGAAGAAGACGACCGTGTGCTGAACGTATTTGCGTTCTTTGTTCGTTTCGATCAACGGGCGAACCAAGAGCATCGCGGCGCCGGTGGTGCCGATGAAGCTGGCCAAGGCGCCGCCGACGGCGAGGAAAATTGCATTGGTCGACGGATGGGCCGCCATATCCCCTTCGATTCGGATCCCGCCGGAGATGACGTAGAGCGAAAAGAGGAGGACGATGAACGGAATGTATTCTTTGAGGATGGCGTGATCGACGCGCGAGAGGGCGGCGCCAAATCCCGCTTCGACATACAGGATCAGGTAGTAAAGGAGGGTCACGCCAGCGAGGATCACCGCGACCAGGAAGCGATTTTTGTTGCTTTCCCACCAGTGAGCGGTAAAGCCCAGGAGCGGGAAGACCGCGATGGCGCCCAACAAGGCGATAAACGGAATCACCGCTAGCGGATGAGGCGCCGGATGGGCGTGACCATGATCGCCGGAGGCGTGCTCTTCGCCATGGGACGCCGCTTCCTCACCATGTTCGGCGTGAGCCGCTTCGGCATGGACCGCTTCGCCGTGCGCTTCGGCGGCGACATGCGCCACCGTCGGCTGCGTCCATCCGGCCAGCGTGGCCAGGATGAAGGCGACCAGGATGACGCCGATGGCGATGAGAACGGGTCGATCGGAACCGCCCTCGTGGTGGTGATCGTGCGACATGGACGTTCCAGAGAAAGCTGATTCGCTGTGGTCGGAGTTGATGATCGCGTCTGACATGACTCTACTTCCGAGGTCGGACATGCTCGCCAAAGCGATCGGCTGGCATGCTATGCAGGTGGGAAGCGCCGGGAGAAATCGCCTATTTCAGCAAAATCGCCTTGACGCTAGTTCCGGCAAAGGTAGGTCACTAGCAACGACAAACAAGCTACCACGAGGGCAAATTGCCGCCAAGGCGGCATTAACAAGCCTTAATTTGTTGGCGACTGGCCGCATCTCTTCTATCATCAACGTCTTGCGCCAGATTACAGTCGGGATAATCGTGCGCATCCCCACTTTCCTGTCATCATGAATAGCCCAAATCCTCCGACTGTCTGGCTGATGGCCAACCGGCGGTCGGCCCAGGTCGCCTCGATATTTTCCGCGGTTTTCTTCGCTTGCGGAGGATTGTTTGCGCTGCTGCGCAATCCGGTGACGTGGGGAGTTTCGCTGGGACTGCTCGCCGCCGCAATCGTTGCAGTCGGCGTCGCATTTCGCATGTGGAACGCGCCGCGAATCTGTTACGACCGCACGCACGTCGTGCTGCGGTTTCCCGATGCAAGCGTCTTTCGCATTCCGCTGGAAGCGGTCGAATGCTTCTTTCTCGGCGCAGCCAAATACCAGCGATGCGGAGCGGATCCGCGTGAGTCGATCGCAGTCGTCGTTCGTTTGGCCGATCGCGCACGGGAATGGAAACAACGGGACTTGCCGGCCGACTACGGCGAGTGGAAAGAAGGCTACGTCACGCTGGATGGAACCTGGTGCGAACCGATCGCCGAAGCGAAAGTGCTGGAGTTGAATCGCTGGTTGGTCGAAGCGAAGAAACGGACGACGGCGACAGGAAAATGAACATGACGCAGTTGTTGGTTTCGGTACGCTCGGCGGAAGAAGCGAGCGCTGCGCTCGCCGGCGGAGCGGACTTGATCGATGTGAAAGAACCGTCGCTAGGATCGCTCGGCGCCGCCGATCCGCAAGTTTGGCGCGACGTGATTCAAATGGTCAGAGCGCAGGTCCCAGTCAGCGTCGCACTGGGGGAGATCAGCGACGGAGAGAGAAGGTTCGACGCCGATTCTTTTCGGGGGGCGAGCATGGCCAAATACGGGTTAGCCAACATGGCGGATTCCGCCATCTGGATGTCGCTCGCCGCTCGCGCGTATGAGCAAGTGCCGCGCGGTTGCGCTCGCGTGGCGGTTTATTATGTGGACCAGTCGCGGGCGAAATGTCCTCCACTACATGACGTATTACGTTGGAGTGGTCAGATTTCGGCGACGACGATTTTGTTCGACACGCTGGTGAAAGATGGCCAAACGCTGTTTGATTTTTTCACGCCCAGTGAACTAACGGCGGCAATTGCCACGATTCACGAAGCGGGAATGAAAGTTGCGTGCGGCGGTTCTTTGACGGCCGAGCATTTCGCCGCCGCAATTAGTGCCGGCGCCGACATTCTGGCGGTACGCGGCGCCGCATGCGAAGGGTCGCGAACGAGTCGCGTTAATCGAGAACGAGTTCGCGATTTGAAAGCGAAATTGAATTCATTTGTTGGCGAAGGAAAGGTTCACTACGCGAGCAATGACAAGTCACGTTTTGCTTGACTTTTTATATTCGCGGCTTGATACTGTCCGTTCCGATTTGGCGCCAATGGCGGAGCGCGTCGAATTGAGAACTTGCGATTCTTCTTGAATACGCACGATGGCCCAGCGCCACCCCACTCCAGTTCTATCCACACCGTAGGAGACTCTATCGTGCCAAGCTCCGTACTTGAAGCGATCAAGATGGGCATCTGGGATTATGAACCGACCGACAAAACGTCGGGCGATTTCGAATCGACGGACGCTTTGCCTGGCACCTCAGAGAAACTCGACATTCTGGCCGCTCGCTTGGAGAAAGGGCTCCCCTTGTGGCATCCTAGCGATCGCCGTACTTTCGATGATAATGAAGCTGCCCGGTCTTTTTCGATCTAACGCTCTGGATTTGCGTTAGAATAGTCCGGGTACCAAAAACCTTCGTTAGCGTCGATCCATCGGCGCGGAGTCATCGAATGCCAGGATTTCACGTCGAAAAACCCCACACGCTTGGACAAGACGCCGCGATTGAACGCGTGCAGTGGGTACTCGAAAAGATGCGAGGCCGGTTTGAAGGCCAGGTCAAGGACATGCAGCAGACGTGGGAAGGTCACGTGATGAGCTTCTCGTTCCGGACGATGGGAGTCGATATCGCCGGCACGATGGAAGTCTTCGAAGAGATCGTCGTCGTGAAGGGAAGCCTTCCGTTCGCCGCGATGCTCTTCAAAGGCCGCATTGAGAAGTCGATCGGCGAAGAACTCGAAAAGATCGTCCGCAGCAAGTAGTCGCGGACGTTCACTCGCCGCCGCAACGAACTGCGGCGGCATTCGACTAGTTGCGAACTACGCTCCGGCGAGCGAGCCGCTTTCCTTCGATCCGCGGACTTCGTCCCATTGCTCGACGACGCGACGGACGTCGCGACATTCGATGCAGCCGCACGGCTTGTCGATCGGGCAGGGGAGGCCCTGTTCTTTTTCGCAGCGAAGCAGGAACGCTTGCACCGCCGGCATAATGCCGCTTTGCACGGCGCAGCGGCTCGACGGCTTGATGATGAAGTCAGTCGCCCCTTTGCGAAGCGCGTCTTTCAGCACATTGGTTTGATCGATGGCGCTGACCATCAGGATCCGTGCCGTCGGAAACTCGTTTCGAATGTTCTCGAGCGCGTAAATGCCGTCGTACTCCGGCATGACGATATCGAGCGTCATCGCGTCGGGACGCAGTTCGCGATACGCTTCAACGGCGGCCAGGCCATTGTCCGCTTCACCGACAATTTCCCAGCCCGCAGCGATCGCAGTCTCTTTGATCATTTCTCGAATGATCATCGCGTCGTCGGTAACTAGTAATCGCTTCGACATAATTTCGATCCTACGCTCGGAAATCCGCTTCTTAGATGATCTTGGAGTTCACGCCGTTGATGACAATTTCCATCTGCGCCGTGTAAGGGGAGAACAAAACTTTGCGTCCCTTGGTTCCGCCGACGTCTTCGGCGATCAAGGGGATCTTCTTGTCTTTCAATTGACGGCGAACTTCTTCCGCATTGCGGTCGCCGATGCTCATCTGGCTGTTGCCGAACATACAAGCGCCGCCCGAAATTTTAGCTCGCAGTTGTTGAGGGTTGGCGCCTTTATTACGCAACTCCTGCAACATGGCGGCAATTGCGGTATCGGCGAATCGTCCCGGCGAACCGGGGCGTCCTCCGGAAAGGGGCAAGACGACATGGGCCAGCGCCGCAATTTTTTGGGAAGGATCGTAGATCGCCACGCCGATGCATGACCCCAAAATCGACGCGAGTATTTCGTCGTTGCGGGCGAGCACGATTTGCCCTAGCCCTACGTTTAGTTGTTCTGCTGTAACCATGCGTCTAGCCGATTCCTGCCAATTCCGCTTCCGCCCGATGTATTACGTCTACGCGTCAATATGCAGCGACTCTTCCATCATTTGCCGCATCTGACTGTTAGGAACGAAGAAGACGTTCCAGTTCAACTCTTGATCGCCACGGGTAAACCGGGTGCGGCAGATCATCACTTGGTCGTCAATCGCCGCTTGCTCCATGAGCGCTTGCTCCAGCACGCTGGCGCCGTAATCTTGAATGAAGTAGGGAGGGGACGGCACGAGTTCAACCGACAAGAGACGCGTAAGTGCGTTCAGGTAGGCGCAACCCAGGATATTGCCGGTCTCGCACAAGGCCGATCGCTCGAGCGGCGTCCAGTCGCCTTCTCCGCGCTCCTTGCGACTTAGTAGCGAAGCCGCCAGATCGCGGCCATTGTCTTCGTCGAAGCAGAGGATCATCGAGCCGCCGATCTCGCCATTGAGCGTCAGCACGACCATCGTCAGCATATCGAGCCCAAAGTCGTACTCGGTCGTAACCGCTTCCAACGGAATCTCGCGCACTTCGTCCAACGACATCGTGATCAGGCCGCTGGTCCAGCGACACATCGCAGCCGAGGCTTCATGCGTCGCAGCGCTCAAGATCTGGTGCAATATCTCCAGATGCATACCGCTATTGTGAGATTTATCTGACATCTGCTTCCCTTATTTCACGCCGATCGGCGAGTTGCGGCGTTGCGACGCCGCGTCAATCATGGCTGAAGGATCCAAAATCAAAGCGACTCGACCGTCGCCGCGAATGCAGGCGCCGGAGAGTCCTACGACGTTCTCGTAGTTCTCCGCCATCGACTTCACAACGATATCTTCCTCTCCAAGTAAGTCGTCGACCGCCAATCCCAATTCGCGACCTTCCTGGCCAATTACGACGACGGTCGCATCAGTTGCGCCAATAGTGCCGGTTTGGGGTTCCGGTTCGCCGTCAAACAGCTCGTGCAGGCGCACGACCGAAATGACGCGGCCGCGAATCGAGGCCGTTTGCACCCCTTGAACCGTTTGGAAGTCATGACGCGGAATGCGGACGATCTCGGTAATCGACTCGATCGGCAGTGCGAACGTCTCGCCGTTGATGCGGGTCATCAAGCTGGGCAAAATCGCCATCGTCAGCGGCAACTTGATCGTGAAGGTCGCTCCCTTACCCGGCGTGCTGTCGACTTCGACGACGCCGTTGACGTTTTCGATCTTGGAGCGGACGATGTCCATTCCCATACCGCGACCGGAGATCTCGGTGATCTTTTCCGCGGTGCTGAAGCCCGGTTCCCAGATCAATTGCAAAATCTGCTGATTGTTCAGCTTTTCGGCCTCGGCCGCATCGACGATCCCTTTGTCAATCGCCTTCCGCAGAATCAAAACCGGGTCGAGGCCTTTGCCGTCGTCGGTCACTTGAATGATGATGCTGTTGCCGCGATGGAACGCGTCGAGTTTGATCGTCCCTTGCGGCGGCTTGCCGGCCGCTTTGCGAACTTCGGGCGATTCGATCCCGTGGTCGGCCGAGTTGCGGACCATGTGGATCAGCGGATCTCCCAACTCGTCGATCATCCGCTTGTCGAGTTCCGTCTTTTCGCCGGAAATGTCGAGACGAATGTCTTTGCCGTTGCTGCGTGACACGTCGCGTACGACCCGTTTGAACCGTCCAAACAGCGGACCGATCGGAACCATTCGCGTATCCATCACGCACTTCTGGATGCCGTCCGAAACGCGTTCCAACTGGTGGACCGCTTCATGCAATTCGTTCGAGCGATTACGGAGAGTCGCGTAGCGCGAGTTCTCGCGGGCGATCGACTCCAGATCGGCGTGCAACATCCGAATGTGCGATTTGATCGCGTTCCATTCGCTTTGCCCTTTGCCCGTGGCCGGATCGACGCCGTCGATCATCTGCAGCAACTTGCCGCTCAGCCCGCACACATTGGCCATCTTGTGCTGCGACGACTTGTGGGGAAGCGATTCCCGCAGCCCGTCAGTCAACTGCTCGAAACGCGCTCGGTTGATCACCAGCTGTCCAGCCAGGTTCATCAACTGATCGAGACGTTCGATATCGACACGCAACGTTTCGGCCGGCTTCGCCAGGGCGTCGGTCGCTTTCGTACGATCCGCAGCGGCGGTCGACTCGGCGGGCTTCGTCGCAACCGGCGCAGCTTTGGCTGGCGGCGCCGCAGGCGTCAAAGTTTTCTTTTCAGCGACGGGAGGCGTGACCGGGGCCGAGTGTTCGACTTTCGCCGGCGCCGGAGTCGCAACAGGCGCGGCCGCTTGAACCGGTGGAGGAGCGACTTCGCGCGTCGGCGCCGCTTTGATCGGCTCTTCGCGAGTGAAGATCTTCGCTGAGACGACGCCCGAGACGTCGACCAACGAGTAGAGCGACTCGAGCGTTTCGTCGGTCGAGATGTCAATCGTCAGGCTGTCGACATGCTCCAACCGATCGAGATCTTCGTAGCAAGGAACGCTGCGATGAACTTCGCCGACTCGGCTCACCTTTTCCAGCAGCAGTTGCGCCTTGAGCGTCGAGAGGGGCAGATTCTGATCGAAGACCAGCTCCATTCGGTAGCCGCCTTCGTCGTCGAGTCCCGGTGCGATTGTCGGCGTGACGACGGCCGCTTGGGCCGACTCCGCCGGAGCGGTCGCCGTGGGAGACGAATCGGAGCCATCGCGACATCGCCAAGCCGACAGCAGATCAACGGTCAGCTCTTCAAAGCTGTCGGTCTTATCAGCGCCTTGCTTCAGTTGTTGGACGTAAACGCGAATCCCGTCGACGCAAGGCAGCAGCGCGTCGGCCAGGTCTCCCCAGACGACTCCGCCGGAGTCCCGGATTTCCTGCAGAATATCTTCCATCACGTGGGCGAGTCGCGCCGGACGGTTCAAGCCGATCGAAGCGGCCGATCCCTTGATCCGGTGCGAAGTGACGAGCAACGTCTTGGTCGCCGCTTCCGCCGTTTCACCCACTCCGCTGTCGATCGCCAGTAGCACGTCGCTCAATTCGTCGACCGCAAGTTCCGTTTCGTCAATGAAGATCGAGCAGTACTTGGCGGGAATTTCGGCTTCGTCGGCGACGCCGGCGAAAAGGACAGCCACTTCGGCGCGAATCGCGTCGGCGCCCACGGTCTCGTCCGCAACCGGGCTCGTGTCCGCGACCGGCTGGTCGTCGCTCGTCGTCAGAAACGCTTCGGCGTCCGCCTGGCTCGTTTGCTCACGCACCGAGCCGGTTTGTTCCAGAACCGCTTTGATTTGATCGATCATCTCGTCGCAGGGGACGTCGTCCGACGACGTTTCCCGCAATTGGGTAAGCATCGCGCCGAGCAGGTCGACCGACTTGAAGACGACCTCAACCACATGCGACGTCACCTTCAGCTCTTCGCGGCGAGCGGCGTCGAAAATGTTTTCGACGTTATGGGTCAGGCAATTGATGTTCGGAAGCCCGAGCATCGCCGACAACCCTTTGACGCTATGTGCGGAACGAAACATGTCGTTCACCAGATCGGCGTCCAAAATGGCGCTCTCATCTTCGGCCGCCAATTTGGCCCACTCGTCCAGTTCCAACAAGTTGTCGTTGAGACGATCAATCAGCTGCGACGACTCGTCGAGGAAGTCGCTCAGCAGATTGTCGAAGAATTCATCCTGCCCGGGCGCGGTCATCTTAGACACCCGCCTTTCCGCTTGGCGGACTGGCCGCATTGACGCATCGGTACAACCAAGGACGAATTCGTTCGTATCCGTCCAGCAGATCGCTGACTCCTTCGGCGGCGCCCAGCACCAGGATGGAACCCGGCAGCATGACGCGATTGACGTTTTCGAGGACGCGCTTCTTCGACTCGGTATTGAAGTAGATCAATACGTTCTTCAAAAGGACGACGTCAAACGGGCGTTCTCGGAGCGGATCGAGCAAGTTATGCTGCCGAAACGACATCATGTTTCGCAGCTGCGATTTCGGCGTCCAAAACGGCGTATTCTTCGCTTGATCGAAGAATCTCTTCTTCAGCGGCTCCGGAACAAGTCGCATCGACCGTTCGCCGAAGCGAGCGGCGTTCGCTTCACGGACGGCGCCAACGCCGATATCGGTGCCGACAATCTTGACGTCCCAGCCAGCTTGTCCGGCCAGCCCTTCGGCGGCGCAACAAGCGACGGTGCAAGCTTCGTCGCCGGTGCTGCAAGCGGCCGACCAGACGCGGAGCGACTTCTTCCGCACGCCGAGCCGAGCTTCCGACGTCAACTGCGGCAAGTACTCGTTGCGAAACCAGTTCCAGTTGCTATCGTCTCGAAACAGATAAGTTTCGTGGGTCGTCACCTCTTGCAGGAAGTGATCCCATTCGTCGTCGGTGACCGGCAACGAAACGAGCGTCTCGTAGTAGTCCTCGAAATTGGCGATGCCGGTCACTTTCAACCGTCGACGCACGCGATTCGAGAGCAACTGCTTCTTCTGCGGCGAGATTTCCACGCCGGCGACATCGTAGATCAATTTGGCGTACCGCTTCAGTTGCAAGTCGGTCACCAGTTCATGGCTAGGTCTTACGGTCATCGTCTCGTTGCTTTCTTCGTCGCCCCGACGCCCCGCAATTGGGGGCGTCATCGTTTACTCGCAGCTCCTCTCAACCCGTTTGCGAGGAGCCTTACCGACCGCACGGATGGTTACTCGGTGCGGAACCGCGAAACCAGGTTACGCAACGTTTCGGCTTGCGCGCCCAACTCTTCGCTGCTCGATGCCATCTCTTCCGCCGAGGCCGCGTTCTGTTCGGTCACGTGCGAAATCGATTGGATCGCGTTGGCGACTTCGTTGGCGCTTTGAGCCTGTTCGACGGTCGCAGTCGCGATCTCGGCGATCTTCGCGGCGGTCGCTTCGACGCCGTGAATGATCTTCTCGAGCGAGGCGCCGGCTTGTTCGCTCAGCTTGGCGCCGTCCTGAACGCGTTGGGTCGACTCTTTAATGAGCGACGAGATTTCCTTGGCCGCTTCGCTCGAGCGTTCGGCCAGTTTGCGAACTTCGTCGGCGACGACCGCGAAGCCGAGGCCATGTTCGCCGGCGCGGGCCGCTTCGATCGCAGCGTTCAAGGCCAGCAGGTTGGTCTGGCTGGCGATTTCCGAAATCACCTGGATGATTTCGCTGATCTGCTCCGAGGAGTTCTTGATCAGGTCCATCGCTTCGACCGACTTCTGAACGGCGGCGCCCCCTTCTTCGGCCATGCGGCTGGTGTCGACGGCGACTTTGTTCGCTTCGCCGGCGTTGTCTTTGACCGCTTCGATCGAGCGAGTCAACTCTTCAATCGAGGCGCTCATTTCTTCGACCGAGGCGCTTTGCGTCTGGGCGCCTTGAGCCATTTGCTGCGAGTTCTCGGCGATCAGACCGGCGCCTTCGGCGAACTGGCTGCCGCTTTCGATCACGCGGCCGATCACGTCGCGGAGGTCGACGACCATCTTCTTCAAGCCGCCCGCCAAGGTGCCGATGGCATCAACGCCTTCAACCGTCACTTCGCGAGTCAGGTCCCCCTTGGCCGCCGCTTCGACTACGCCCAACAGCGAGTCGACCTTCGTCTTCAGGATTTCCTGCTCTTCCCGTTCGCGTTCCAAGCGAGCTTGTTCGGCCTTCTCGGCGTTGACGCGATCGGTGATCAGTTCCCACGAGACCATCGGGCCGATGTACTCGCCCTTGTCGTCGTAAATGGCGGCCGCTTCCAGAGCGAACCATTCGCCGCGAAGCTCGAAGCTCGTCTTGTGCGGCAGGTTCTTCGGATCGGCCAGCAGCTGACGCTGCTTGCTCGGATTGGCGTGGAAAATGTCGTACGAAGCGCCAACGATCTTTTCGACCGGAATCGGCAGAATCGACGAGATCGAACGCAGGGTTCGTTCCGAGGCCGGGTTGATGTAGGTGATGATGCCGTTGCGATCGGCCAGCATCAGGTTGATCGGCGCGTTTTCGATGATCGCCGTCTTTTCCGCCGCGGCCTTTTCTAGCTTCAACTTTTCGGTAACGACGCTCCAGGTCACCATGGCGCCCGAATACTTGCCTTCCGCGTCGAAGGTCGGGCTGACGAGCAGATCGAGCTTTTCGCCAGCGACTTCGATGGTGGCGTTACGCGGCAGATTGCCGGCGTCTTTCAGAATATTGCGTTGGTACGACGGATCTTTGTGGAAGATGTCGATCTTCTGGCCGACCATCTCGTCCACTTTGCACGGCAGATGCTTTTCCAGCGTCTTCAGCGTGCGAACGCTGGCCGGATTCAAGTAGGTGATGACGTTGTCGCGGTTGGCCAACATGATGTTGATCGGCGCGTTTTCGACCATCGCGGTCATTTCGGCGGCGGCTTGCGACAAGCGACGCTTTTCAGTGATCACTTCCCAGGTCACCATCGGGCCGAGGTATTCGCCGGCGGCGTCGAAGGTCGGGCTGACCAGCAGGTCAGCGTATTGATCGCCGATTTGGATGGTGGTGCGATGCGGCAAGTTGCTCGGATTGGCCAGCATGCGGCGCTGGTGGGCCGGGTCTTTGTGGAAGATGTCGATCGACTGTCCGACGATCTTTTCCGGATCGATCGGCAGGAACTTCCGCAGTTGCTTCAGCGTGTTGATGCTGGCGGCGTTCGCGTAGGTGATGACCAGGTCGCGATCGGCGACCAGAATGTTGATGGGGGAGTTGTCGCTCATCGCCTTGGCGAGCGAGAGTTCGCGTTTCAGTTGATCGCCCGCGGTCGGTTTGGTGCGTGAATTGGTGGCTGCCATCGCTATCGCTTTCTCGAATCGGAGGTTGGAATGCGTAAAGGTATGAAAAATTGGCGGGTAGGCGGACCTAGGTCATGCGAACCTGGCTGGTTTTCCAGTCGGCATTTGCAAGGGTAGTCGCAAAGCACAGGCTTATAGCGACTCGACGATGACGCTCTCGCCGCTCGTCAGGATCTTGTCCATATCGAGCAGAATGAGCAGTCGTTTGTCGAGCTTGACCAAACCGGTCAGATAGTCTCGCCCCAAACCGGCCACCGTCGGCGGCGGAGGAGCGATCTGATCTTTCCCGATTCGCAAGACTTCGCTGACGGCGTCGACAATGATGCCGATCGTCTTGCCTGCGACGTTCATGACCATGATGCGGGTTTCGTCGCTGGCCTTTTCTTCCGGCAGGCCAAAGCGGCGACGCAAGTCGACGATCGGAATGACCGTATTGCGAAGATTGATCAGTCCCTTGATGAACTCCGGAGTTTGCGGAACTCGCGTGATCTCGCCCATCAGGATGATTTCCTGAACGCGGGTGATCTCAATGCCGTATTCCTCTTGAGCGAGACGAAAACTGACCAACTGCATTGAGTTGGCGGTTTCGCCGTGCGTACCGCTCGTCATACGCTCCGAACCGATGTCTTGAATCGTGGCGGACAAGATTCGTTTCCTTGCTTGTTGTGGAAAACTAGTCCTGAAGCGGCCGCCGCGCGTCGACTTTGGTCGTCGCACCGCGTTCGCTCCCCCCGATTTGCCCCCAAGGACAAGTCGTTCCTTGGAGAATTCGGCAACGGGACCCCGCACAAATTAGCCAAGCCGATTAGTTTTCCCAACTTCATGGGGATGCCCTGCTGCCCTAGACTCACCAACCGTTACGACCGGACCGGCGCCGTTCGGTTGCAGCGATCGCGTCGAAGGAGCAGGGCGCTGCCTGATTGCGGCCGCTCCGCACGGTGACCCGCAATCACAAACTTTTCCTGACGTATGCCATCGGATTGCTTGACGAGCGGTCGCCGCAACCTATCGTTCGTTAGCCCAAGACAGGTGGGCAGTGGCGCGTGCTAATGACGGCGGCGCCCTATTACGCAATTCATAGGGTTAGACTCAGGAGTCACCAGTTCTATGTCCACTCGAGTTCTTGTTGCTGACGACTCAAGCACGATGCGCAAAATCATTCTCCGTTCGCTCCAAGCCGTAGGCGTTCCGACCGCGACCGAAGCGGCGGATGGCGACGAAGCGCTCAAGATTTTCAAGCCGGGCGATTTCGACCTGGTGCTGACCGACTGGAACATGCCGGGCAAGAATGGCCTGGAAGTCGTTCAAGAGATTCGCAAGATCGACAAGGACGTCAAGATCATGATGGTCACGACCGAAGCCGAAAAGTCGCGCGTTTTGGAAGCGATTCAAGCCGGCGTCTCGGACTATTTGGTCAAGCCGTTCACGGCCGACACGCTTCGCGAAAAGCTGGAAAAGCACGGCTGCTAAGCTGAGCGTTCCACTTCGAACACCGCCGCCCGACTACGTTGCATGTCGACGTTCGGGCGTTTTTTATTTCTTGTTCGGCGTAATCGTCAGCACGTCGTCTTTGAGCTCCCAACGCACGGGCACTTCGGCCATCGTCGCTTGCAGCAGTTGCAACACGTCGACCTTGTCGACGGAGAAGGAGATGCGTTGATGCAGCGTCTCTTCGACGTCGTCTCCCGCTTCGACCTTCAGCGCCAACGACTTGGCCAGACTGGCGAGCACGGCGCCAAGCGGCTGTTGTTTCACTTCCAGCGTGTAGAGCTTTTTCGCGGGAGTCACGTCCATACGGCGGATCGTCTCGCCGCGGAGCATCTTGCCGGCTAGCGTCACCTCTTCAAACCGGCCGGTCACGATGACGGCGCCGGCTTGCGTTTCAACTCCGAGTTCCGGAAACTCCGCTTTGATCTTGGACGCCGCGTCATTCAGATCGCCACGAAACGGAATGCGACGGGTCAGCTGGGGATTCTCGGGCAGGGGAATCAGTTGCAGTTGCGCTTCGCCCGCAGCGTTTTTCCCAAAGCGGTAGGTCGCCCCGAATCCGGCGAGCAACAAGGTGAGCGTCTCGGCCGGCGCGATCTTCGGCAACTCGCTGGCGCGCCACAAGTCATGCGAGACCGCCGCGTCCAGATTGGCGAACGTCAGTTTGCGTCGTTGCGCGAAATCGGTCAGCAACTTTCGCGGCTCGGTCAGGTCGGGCCAACTCAGCGCTTCGGCCGCAACCAGCTCGCGCATCGCCGGATCGCGCGACTGCCGGGCGAAGTCGGTCTGGACGGCGGCGACGGTCGCCAGGTCACGCGCCGTGTCGGCAGGGCCGATATAAACGACGGAACCGACATGGCAACTGCCGCCGCCGGCCTTTTGAGCGAGCATCTGGACCACCATCTCCAGCGGCACGGCGTTGGCGCTAAGCGAGACCAATCGGTCCGGATCGATGCGGCGGTCCAGAAAAAAGGCGATCTCCTGCGTTTGGGCCAATCGCTGGAGCGCGTCCCGCAGCGGCACGTCCTCCCATTGCAGGTCGACCTCCGATTCGAGATGTTTCTCAAACGCAACTCCGGTCTTCCACTCGACGCCGAAAGCCCCCGCGGTTAGCGTCCCCACAATCAAAAGTGGCAAGAAAAACCGTCGAAAGTCCTTCATTTTCTGCTCCATCGCCCCGGACTGCTCCCGGCAGAACAATTTGCCGTTTCGTTTCGCTCCAATTACACTCGAATCTTGTTCGGCGGGCGCGTCAAGCCTCCCGTCGCCGCAATCCTGCTGATGGTATCCCCCCTGTGAACGAACAACCGGAACGCGCTCCGACGCTGCTGAAGTACTATCGCCAATATCTGCAGCGAGAAAACACCGCTGCGTTTATTCGCGACGTCTCGGGGCAGTATCGACTTGGCACGCTGGAACGCCTGGCGGAAAGCAATTCGCCGGAAGTGCGCCGTGCGGCCGTTTTGGCCCTCTGCTTTTTGGCCGACTTCGGCTCTAACGCGATCGTCGGCCGCGGGCTGACCGATATCGACCGCGGCGTTCGTCTGATCGCCGAGAACGGCATTCGCAACCTCTGGATCCGGGCCGGATCGACCAATCAACGTCGCCAGTTGGAACGGGTCGCCGGACATCTCCGATCGGCGTCGTGGCATGACGCTGTGATTGACGCGACCACGCTGATCCACCATGCTCCCTGGTATGCCGAAGCGCATCACTTTCGGGGCGAAGCTTATTTCCGACGTCAGGTCTGGGAATTGGCGGCTCGCGACAACCACCAGGCGCTCGAAATCAACCCGTACCATTTTCCGGCGGCGATTTGTCTGGCCCAGTGCAACTTGCACCAGGGGGAAGTGATTTTGGCGTTAGAAAACTTCCGCCGAGCGCTTCGCTTAAACCCGAACCTTGATGCGGTACGTAGCCAGGTCGGCTACTTGGAACGCCAGCTCGAGGAAAACTAGCCCGCCCCTAAAGCGGAGAAACTTATGGCGACGGATCGCTTCAATGTGGGACCCATCGTGGTGCTGGGCGCCGGCATCAACGGCGCTGCCATCGCCCGCGAACTGACTCTGCAAGGCGCCGACGTTCTGCTGGTCGACGCGGAAGATCTCGCCGGCGGTACGACCAGCTATTCGTCACGGCTGATTCACGGCGGCCTTCGCTATCTGGAATACGCCGAGATCTCCCTCGTCCGCGAGTCGCTGACCGAACGGGATCGTCTGCTTCGTTTGGCGTCGGAACTGGTCCATCCGCTGGAATTGGTCATCCCGGTCGGCAATCGCTTTTCCGGACTGATCAGCGGCGCCCAGCGGTTCTTCTTCAAGACGGGGGCCGCTCCCAAAGATGGTCGCGGTTCGCTGGTCGTTCGGCTCGGTTTGACGTTGTACGATCGCTTCGCCAGCGGCGCGGTGCCGGGACATCGTCGACTCACTTCCGCGCAGTTCGCCCAGTCTGGACTGAGTACCGAGAAGTTTTTCACCGCCTTCAGCTACTACGACGCGCAGCTGACCTTTCCTGAGCAGTTCGTCCTGGCGCTGGTGCAAGACGCTCAGGCCGCGGCGAAAGAGGAGGGGGGCGCCTTTTCTCTGCGGACCTATCAACATGTTCGCCGCGAAGCGGAAACCCTCTTCTTCTCGACGATTCATCCCAACCATGGCAGCGACGGCGGGGGCGAAGTCGCCGTCACGCCGGCCGCGGTGATCAACGCCGCCGGACCCTGGGTCGATACCGCCCTAGCCGGACTGAACGTCCCGTCGCCCCGTTTGATCGGCGGCACGAAAGGGAGCCATTTGATCACCCGGGCGCCTGACCTGTGCAAGACGCTTGGCCCCCGCGGCGTCTATGCCGAAGCGGCTGATGGGCGACCGATCTTTATCCTGCCGTGGAACAACGCCTGTTTGATCGGGACGACCGACATTCGCTACGACGGCGATCCGGCCGAAGCGGTCGCGGAACCAGACGAAATTGAGTACCTGATCGACGCGACCAACATGATCTTCCCTGACGTCGGCTTGACCCGCGACGATATCCAGCAACATTACTGCGGCGTTCGTCCGTTGCCGGCGGTTGGCGAAGGAGCGACCTCGTCGATCACACGCAGTCACGTCGTGCATCGCCACCCTGGCGCCCCATTTCCGCTCTACTCGATCATCGGCGGCAAGCTGACGACCTGTCGATCGTTGGCCGAAGACGTTGTGAAAGTGGTGCTCCCGGATCTCGGCCAGGAAGTCCCCCGCAATTCGCGCGACCGCGCGTTGCCGCCCGCCAACTTTGGCGAAACTCCGCTCGACGCGCCGCTGCTGCCCGACGTCAATGCTCCAATCGCCCACTCAGCCTACGCCATCGAACACCTCGCGGCAAAGACCCTTTCGGACCTGGTCGAGCGTCGACTGATGCTTGTCTTCGATCCCAATTTGTCGCGACAATGCCTTTGCGTCTTGGCGGAACAGTTGGCCGACGCCGGCTGGCTCCAGCGTCAAGAGATCGACGCCGAGGTCGACCACTACATCCATCGTTTGCAGAAACGTTACGGCAAACGAGTCTCCTGACGCCCCTAGTGAGAAACGCCCGTGCAACAATACATCCTCGCCTTTGATCAAGGAACGACATCGAGTCGCTCGATCGTCTTTGATCATCACGGCAAGATCGTCGGCCAAAGCCAACAAGAATTTCGCCAGATCCTCCCGACGCCGGGACATGTCGAGCATGATCCGGAAGACATCTGGCGCACGCAAATCGAAACGGCCAAAGCGGCGATCGCCGCCGCCCAGATCGGCATCGAGCAGATTATCGCCATCGGCGTCACCAACCAGCGTGAAACGACGCTGCTGTGGGACCGTGCCACCGGCAAGCCGGTCGCCAATGCGATCGTCTGGCAAAGTCGAATCTCGACGCCGATCTGCCATCAGTTGTCGCATGACGGACATGGCGCTCTCATCCGCGAAAAGTCAGGCCTGGTCGTCGACCCTTACTTTTCCGGCACGAAAATCCGCTATCTGCTCGACTCCGATCCTGCGCTGCGCCGCCGTGCGGAAGCCGGCGAGCTTTGTTTCGGCACGGTCGATTCGTTCCTCCTCTGGCGATTGACCGGCGGCCGACTGCACGTCACCGACGTGACCAACGCCAGCCGGACGATGTTGATGAACATCCATACGCTCGAGTGGGATCCGGAGCTTCTAGAAATCCTGGACGTCCCTGCGGCGATCCTGCCCGAAATTCGCAGCTGCAGCGAAGTCTACGGCATGACCGACGTTTCGATATTGGGACGCAGAATTCCGATCGCCGGGATCGCCGGCGACCAACAAGCGGCGACGTTCGGGCAAACCTGCTTCGATGTCGGCAGCGCGAAAAATACCTACGGCACCGGCGCCTTCATGCTGATGAACGTCGGGCATCAGCCGGTCGCTTCCGAGAACAACCTGCTGACCACCGTCGGCTGGAAAGTCGGTAATCAGACGACCTATTGCCTGGAAGGGTCAGTCTTCGTCGCCGGCGCCGTCGTCCAGTGGCTCCGTGATGGACTGGGCGTCATCGAAACTTCCAGCGACATCGAACCGCTCGCCCATTCAGTGCCGGACAACGGCGGCGTCTACTTTGTGCCGGCGTTCGTCGGCCTCGGAGCGCCGTATTGGGATCCCCGGGCTCGCGGGACGATTCTCGGTCTGACCCGCGGCACGACGGCCGGACATATCGCCCGAGCGGCGGTCGAATCGATGGCGTTCCAAACCCGCGATCTGGTCGAAGCGATGCAGCGCGACGCCGGGGTGAAGCTCGCCCAGTTGCAAGTTGACGGGGGCGCGGCAGTCAATGACGAATTGATGCAGTTCCAAGCCGATCTGCTCGGAACGAAGGTCCGCCGCCCGCAGGTCTTTGAGACGACTGCCCTCGGCGCCGCGTATCTCGCCGGCCTGGCGGTCGGTTATTGGGACGATTTCGATTCGCTGAAGCGCAATTGGCAACTCGATCGCGAGTTCGACGCCAGCGCCGACGAAGGGCAAATCGAAAAGATGTACGGACAATGGTTACGTGCGGTTGGGCGGAGCCGCGACTGGGCGCAAGAAGAATAGCGGAGAGAAGGAGATTTTTATGCAGCTTCCGCCTAACCCCTTTATGTTCGCCGTAGCGGCGACCATCGGCCTGGGAGCGATTTGGGCCGCGTGGTCGAACCATGACAACGCTTTCGCCCTGAAAAAGGTCGCGTGGGTCGAGAAACGGTGGGGACGACGTTCATCGCGGACTTTTCTCGCCGTGCTGGGCGTGCTGCTGCTCGTGCTGGCGGTCAGCTTCTTGACGTTTCCATAAATGTCCGCGGCGCCTCCTGCGATTTGTTGATTCGCTCCGCCATCGCTTTTATGCTGCGTGTAGTGCAGTTTCTTTTCGGGCGGGCAATCTCAGCACATGTTCATTCCGTATTCCACCGACGCGCCACTTTATCACGCGCCGATCGCGACCACTTCGTTGATCGTCGTCAACACGCTGCTCCTCTTTCTGTGGCCGGTCCATTTCCCCGAGTATCAAGGGTCGTATTCGCTTCCAGATCTCTACGAACAAATGGAAGCGGCGCACGACTACGGCGAATTGAGCGATGAGGAATGGAGGGAATTCCAGGAAGCGTACGCTGAAGAGGAAGAGACGGGTGAGGAAAATGCGGAGACGTACGATCCTGCTGACGACTTTGACTGGCGTACGCTGCACTACGGCGACGGCATCAAGCCGTGGCAATGGCTGACCGGCAACTTCATGCATGCCGACTTCTGGCACTTGCTTGGCAATATGCTGATCCTCTGGCCGTTTGGTGCGCTGATCGAAGGGAAGATCGGCTGGAAGCGTTTCTTGCTGCTCTACGCGGGGATCGGCATCTTTCAATCGATGGTCGAGCAGTTCCTGTTTCTGTTCCTCGCTGAGCCGACCTTTTCGCTCGGCGCGTCAGCGATCATCTTCGGATTGATCGCGATTGCGTTGGTCTGGGCGCCGATGAACGAGGTCAACTGCTTTCTCCTGCTCGGCTTTCGCCCGATCATGTTCGCGCTGCCGGTTTCGGTTTACTGCGCCTTCAGCATCGCCTTTGAGTTGCTGATCCTGTACTTCACGTACGATCCGCTGCAGGGAGGCCTGATCAGTAGCAGCTTCTTCCACGCCTTTGGAGCCTTTATCGGACTTGCGGTCGGCATTGTGATGGTGCGCAAAGAGTGGGTCGATTGCGAAAACTACGATTTCTTCACCGTCTACTTCGGCAACCCGGACGCGCCGCGGGAAGAGAAAGTGGACGAGACAGGTCTCAAAGCGGCGCGGCTTCGCTCAGCCAACTTGGGCCTCGAGCAGATTCGCCAGATCTTGCGTGAAGGAGGCGATCCGGCCCTCGCCTATCGCGCCCATCTGAAGCTTGGACATTCCAATCCCGATTGGTACCTGCCGGAAGAAGACCTGCTGGAGATCATCCAAAGCTTTCTGAAACAAAAGCGAAGCCAAGACGCACTGCCGGCGATGATCGAATACGCGCGGCGTGGCGGTGCGAAAGAAACGCCGGTCCGATTGCGGATCGCCCACGTGATGGTCGAAGGGGAGTCTCGTCCTGGGCAAGCGTTGCAGGTTCTGTCGAAAGTCGATCCGGCGAAGCTTGGGGCGCAAGATCGCCAACGTTATGACGCGATTCGCAAGAAGGCCCAAGAAATGAAAGCCGCCGGCGTTGTAGAGCCGGCGGCGGAAGATATTTAGGCGTTGTCGCAGGTCCGACTTAGCGGAGCTGCTGCGAGTTGCGAAGCATCGCTTGCTGCACTTGAGCGGCGTAACGCTGCGGCGCCGACCAGAAGGTCTTCAGGTTATCTTCGCTCGAGAAGAGATAGAGCACGCCGTTGTAGGTCAAACCGTGCGAGCGATCGCCGTCGACCAGACGTCCCTGTTCGATGTAAGCGACCGGGTCGTTCCCCGACAAGACCGGGCTAAAGCGATCAGGCGAAGCGAGGAACTTCCGCTGTTCGACGTCCGAGGCGAACAGATAAACGCGTCCCTGATGGACGGCGCCCCAACGAGCGTCACCCTTCTGCCATTTCATCCCTTCGGCCAGCGTCACCGGGCAGTAGCCGTCGAGGGCGAATTCCGGTTGCTTCGCTTGCGGTTGAGCTTGCGGAGCGGCGGACGCCGGAGGAGCGGCCGGTTGGCTCGGCTGCGAAGCGAATTGGCTTTGCGGCGGCATCGACTGCGAACCGTATTGGCTCGGCATCGACGGCGAAGCGGCCGGCTGCGAAGCGAAACGATCTTGCGGTTGAGCCTGCGGCGCGGCTTGCGTGGCCGGCGGATTGTACTGCGAACCTTGACCGTACGACGATTCGCTCGGCTGAGCGGCGAAGCGCGACTGAGTCGGAGCCGGAGTCGAAGCAGGCGAATACTGGCCAGCGGCGTAACCGCTCGGCTGTTGCGACGGTTGAGCGGTCGGAGCAGCGGCAGTATTCATGTCGCCGTAACCGCCGGTCGAGAAACGCGACTGCGTCGGCGCGGCGGCCGGAGCGGCGGTGTTGTCTTGCGAGTAGGTCGAAGCCGGCGGCTGAGCCGAGAAACGCGACTGACCTTGCGGAGCGGCGGCAGCGGCCGTTTCGCTGGTCGCGGCGGGAGCGGCGCCAAAGCGAGAATAACCCGCAGCCGGAGCGGCAGCTTCGCCTGGATAGGAAACCGGAGCCGAATCGGGTCCGCGGCTCGAAGCGAGCTGGCTCATGCCGGCCGTCTTGATCGCGACGCCGTGCAGAACGGCCAGGTACTGGTCTTTATCCTTTTCCTGCTTGCTGACCATCCGGTAAACCATCTGGCCAGTCGGCAAAATAATCACGTCTTGAGGCCAGCGATCGACGCCGTACTGGTTGGCGATCGCGGTCTCTTCGGCCGCATTGATCTTCACCGGTACGTAATCTTGGGCCACGGCCGCGGCGAACGTCGGATCCTTGAACAGGGTCGCGTCGAGCATGCGGCATGGGGGGCAATTGGGCGCCCAGAAGTGAACCATCACCAGTTGGTTCTTCTGCGCGGCCAGTTGTTTGGCGGACTCCAGGTCGGCGGCCCAGGGCATCGCGTCCTGAGCGGTCGCGGCCGAGCCGATAATCAGCAGTAGTACGACAGTCCAAATAGAGCTGTAAGCTCTCATTTCGGCGCCTTTCGCTAGCAGCGTAGTCCCCCTCAATCAAACAATCAGTTTTGGGTATCGGACATGCGACTTTAACGACCGTAGCAAAAAGTCCGATTTTTCCTTCAATTCCCAATTCGCGTGTTGCGGGATTTGTCGCAAGTGCTTGCAGGGCAGGGAAATCGAACAAATTTCCCCTTTTCGCCTATTTGGGCCGGCGATGATAGCTTGACACATCCGATAAAATGTGGATAAGATGCCGAAGGTTTAAGAATGCCACCTCGGCAAAACCCTCACGCCCAATCGTCTACGATGTCTTCGGGCGAAGTTCGGCGACGCGGTCGCGAGTCTTCAAGTTTAAAATTGATTTCTCCTTCGCGTATGCGTCCGGCGAACCTAGACGCTCTTAAGGTTCGGTTTTGGAACCGTCGTCCTGCTCCTGCAGCGACTGAGGCCAAACCAGGGCTTTAAGAAACCTTCCCCTCCGCGATTTCGTTCGCACCGGCGGAAGTTTGAATTTGGGCGAGAAGGACCTCCGGTCCCAGGCTCTCCAGTGAGCCGCACAGGACCTTTAGAGTTACCCATCACCGGTAACGGTATCGATCCCTTCACGGCAGTGACGTTCATCGCCGGCAGGAGATACCGGAACGCGATGTGCCTCTCAAACGACGCTTACAACCCCATGACGGGCGGCGACGTTTGAAGCCCCGGTGAGCTTTGATTCTTCCTGAGAGCGACGCCTGGTTCGATTAGCGGACTTCGCGCACCTCTCAACCCACGTTTCAGAATCGTCGCTGAGTCGACCGACGCTGATCCATTCGGTTTCACGATCTTCGTTGATTCAAACCAAACGGTAGCCGCGCAAACGACAACGGAATGTCGATCGTTTGCGGGCAAATTACAAAGGCGGCGCAATTGAGCGCTCCATTCTCTCACTATCTCGATTTGCTTCGCGCAACTTAGGTGATTTCGATGGCGAAAAAGAGGCAGGCCCGCTCTCGCTCTGGCGGCGGGCGGCGTCGAGGAGGCCAAAACGACGGACAACAACAAGGCGGACGTTCGCGTCGCCAAGGTGGAGGACACCGTCGCGCTTCTGCTCCCAGTTCCAATGTTCCTCGCAATAACCTGGAACAGGAAGAATTTGAACCGGGCGAACCGATTCCGTTGGAACCGGGCTATGGCTTGCTCGAAATGCATCCCAACGGCTACGGCTTCCTCCGCAGCCCAGAAAACAATTACGCTCGTGAGCGTACCGATCCATTCGTCCCCGGCACGATGATCGAGAAATACCAGCTTCGCGAAGGTCTGATGCTTCGCGGCATGGTGCAGCGATTCCGCCGCGGACAAGGCCCGCGTTTGCGTGAACTGACCGACGTCGACGGCATGCTTCCTGAAAAGTATGCGATGACCAGTCCGTTCGACAAGCTGACGCCGATCAATCCCCGCGAGCATCTGAAGCTCGAAATCGAAGGGGGCCCGCTCACCAATCGCGTCGTCGATCTGCTGACGCCGCTCGGCAAGGGGCAACGCGCCCTGGTCGTCGCTCCGCCGCGTACCGGCAAGACGATGCTGATCCAGAATCTGAGCCGCGGCATCTCGGCGAACTATCCGAGCGTCAAGTTGATCGTGTTGTTGATCGACGAACGTCCGGAAGAAGTGACCGACATGCAGCGGAACATCAACGGCGAAGTGATCGCCAGCAGCTTGGACCGCGACGTCGAAAGCCACGTCCGCCTCTCGCAGCTGGTCATCGAACGCTGCAAGCGTCTGGCCGAAATGGGTCACGACGTCTTCCTGCTGCTCGACTCGATCACGCGTCTGGCCCGTGCGTTCAACAAATGGGTCGGCGATAGCGGCGGTACGATGTCTGGCGGCGTGAACATCAAGGCGCTCGACATCCCCAAGAAGCTGTTCGCCACGGCTCGCGCCTTCGAAGAAGGTGGCTCGCTGACGATCGTCGGCACCGCCCTGATCGACACCGGCAGCCGCATGGACGAGCTGATCTTCCAAGAGTTCAAAGGGACCGGCAACATGGAGCTGGTGCTCGATCGCAAACTGGCCGACCGTCGCGTCTGGCCCGCGATCGACATCTCGCAATCCGGCACGCGTCGCGAAGAACTGCTGCTGGACGAAGGAACCCTGGGCGCCGTCGTCGCGCTCCGTCGCACGCTCACTTCGATGCACCACATCGAAGCGATGGAGCAGCTCACGCGTCAGCTCAGCAAGTACAAAAACAACTTGGAATTCGTCAGCCTGATCGCCGGAACTCGCAACGGCCACTAAGGCTTTCACTGGCGTTTGAAGACATGCTCATCCGGCGAAGACGCCGCAAGAGCATGCCACAAATGAAGAAAACTAATCTGCAGCCGCGTCCGCTGGACGCGGCTCTTTTTGTGCGCTCTCGGCGGACAGCGCCGCTGCGTCGCGTCGCCAAAGCCAGATGAAGATGATCGCCAGGGCGATCGCCCCCCATTGATACGCCGTCAATCCGACGAAGTACCGCGGCTCGGGACGAATCATCTCGGTCAAAAAGCGATAGCCGAGATAGACCAGGATATAGAGCTTCATCAGCTGCCCGCGGAACCAACCTTTCCGCTGTAGCCATAGCAGCGTAAAGCCCATCGTCAGATGAAAAAGACTCTCGTAGATCTGCGTCGGATGCCGCAGCGCCAGCGGATCGTCGACTGCAGTCGGAAAAGCGACGCCCCACGGCAAGGTCGTCGGCGTTCCAAAACAACAGCCGCCGAAGAAACAGCCCCAGCGGCCGATGGCGATCGCGAACGCAACCGGCGCGGCGAAGGAGTCCCCGGTTTTGATCCGGACGTTCATCAGCCATTTGGCGATTTCGACGCCGAGATAACCGCCGGCCAGGCCGCAGACGATCGTCTTGCCATGCGCAAACCATGCGCCGCCGCTCCAGAGTCCTTCCAGGTCGTACAAGACGAACGGCAGCTTGGCGCCGATCATCGCGCCGCAAAAACCGCCAAGTCCCAGCCCGAACTTTTCTTCCCGGGTCAGGGGCAACTTCTGCTGCGATCGGCGCACCATCAAACTGCAAAGCGCAATCGCCGTCGCCATGATCACGATATAGGTCGGGTTGATCATCATGGGACTAGACGTGCTTTCGATCGAGCGGCGGCAGCGGCACATGGCCGTCGCGATAGAGGACGTTGTAAGCGCAGAACGGAATCAAATGTCCGCTCGGCAGCACATGATGAATGCAGCATTTCATAACGCGGCGGACGTCAAAGTTGTACGCGTCGAGAAACGACGTGACCATCACCCGAAAGACGTCGCCGGCGCCTAGCTCTTGCCGCATCGCCTTCGCAAAGAAATCGACCGCGGCGGCTCCGATCTCGGGATCGGCGAACATCTCGGGCGACAGTTCTAGTTCCGGCTCGCAAGTCGGCGGCTCAATGATGGCGAACGGATCGTTGTTATCGACCGGAGTCGAAGTTCCGCAATTACCGCCGCTGCAACAACCTTGTCGCGCGAGATAACGTTCCAGCAGATCGCGCACCGCCGGTCGCGTGAAGGAGATGCCGCTCGCTAACAGGTCGATATGCTGCGTCGCGTCGATAAACCGCATCAGCGGAATCAGTTTCCCCTGATATCGATAGGCGTAGCTCATCTGGTGACAGTTCGGATGCGCACATGGGAGCGGCATGAAGTCGCTTTGCCGGAAACGTCCCTCCGTCTGCTCATCAATTCCGCGAATCACATCGGGGAAGGTAATCCGCCGCTCGAGCACCTCCGGCAAAACATGTCGACCGCTGTAGGTCGCCGGCTGGAAACTGAGCCCAGTGATCCATGGCTTGTCGACGCAGTAGTCGACCAGTGCGCCCAGCTGATCGTGATTGACGTCGGTTTGCAGGGTCGCGACCAGATTGACGTGCAGTCCCGCTTCACCGCACCGCTCGACCGCCTTCTTCTTGGTTTCGACCAGCGATTCACCCCGCAGCAGCAACGACGCCTCTTCGCTGAAGCCGTCGAACTGCAGATAGATCTCGATCCGGTCGCGATGTTTCGCTAGCCGCTCGACCAGTTCCAGATCGCGAGCCAGACGAATGCCATTCGTGTTGATCATCACGTAGTCGATCGGCTGCGACAGGGCGTAGGCGAGGATCGTTTCAAACTCGGGATGAATCGTCGGCTCGCCGCCAGAAAGCTGCAGCACCTCGGGACGCCCTTCTACTTCGACCAGCCGATCAATCGCGGCCTGACACTCGGCGACGGTCAGATGTTTACCGCCGGGACCGCTGCCGGCATAGCACATCGGGCACGAAAGATTGCAGCTCGACGTGATCTCGAGCAGGCCGATGCAGCTGTGCTGTTCATGCTCGGTGCAGAGCCCGCAATCGAGCGGACACCCTTTCTCCGGCAGCACGCCAAATTCATGCGGCACCTTGCCCGGAACGCTGTATTGCAGTTGATCGTACTGGGCGACGTCGGAGCAGACGAAGTCGTCCCGTTCGCCATGCTCGGGGCAACGTTTGCGAAAGTAGACGCGGTTCCCCTTGGTGATGATCTTGGCCGGGACGACGGCCAGGCACTCGGGGCAAAGACTTTGCGTCACGCCCAGGACGGTGTAGTCGCGTCGCGCTAGATCATGCGGCTTGAGCATTGGATCAATTCCCCGTGTTTTGCGGTCCGAAGCAGAGTTCAGCAAAACCAGCGCAAACGCTGATCACAAATATAACAATGGCGGCGATCGTCAAAAACACGATCCCCAACGATCCCAAGATCGTCATCCCTATCGCGTAAAAGGACGCGAAAATGGCTCCTGCCTTTCGAATATTTTCATCATTACTGAGCAACGCGTAGAAGATCCCAACGCCGGCCGCCATCAGCGGAACGCCAAACAGCAGGACGTAATAAAGGGCCCAGACGGGGTTTACGTAATAAACGCCGACTCCCATCAGGATGATCGCCAGGCTCGACAGGACCAAAAGCAAATAGGCGAAGATGCTGCTCGTGGTGTCGACGTACTTCGGCGGCGCCGGCGCAAGCTTCGCTTCGATCATCTCTTCTTCCGCCAGCGGGCGTTGGCAAATCCAACAGTTCGCGGCGAACGCCTGGTTCTCGGCGCCGCACTCGGGGCACTGGATGAGCTTCACCGAAGAAGGGGTCAGCGGACGTCGCTCTGGATTACTCGGCTCGTCCATCACCATGGCAGATTCGTCCGGTCAATTTGGTTCGTACATATGAGAAACACCAGAATCACAATCGCCGCGATCACAAAGATCGCCGACCCTAAAATAGCCATCAGGAAAAGGATCACCGAGACCGCAATGCTTCCGCCAAGAAGGGGCTTGCGTCCTGGCTGCGTCCAACTGCTCCGAATCAAAAACGAGATCCCCAGCATCGGCAAGCTGATCAGCAATAGGTAAGGAATAAACAGGTAGGGGTTGAGCCACGCCACTCCGTAGCCGATCACAATCAAGGCCGGCAGCAGGATCAACACCGGCAAGTTGGCGGCTAGTGGCGAATGGGGTCGCGCAAACGCTGGCGACTCGACGGTTTTCTCTCCTTGGATCAGGTCGTTTGGATCGAACTTACACTGACAAATCCAACAACGCGGTGCAAAAGCATAGTTCTCGGCGCCGCACTCCGGGCACGCAACCACCGGGAGCGTCCGCGGCTCGAGCTTGGCGTTTCGATGTTGGCGAGGATCGCTCATCAGTGAAAAGCGTTGGGCGAAAACATCTGCAAACAAGCGGTAAAGCACAGAATCCCAAACGAGATCATCAGTAATCCGACAACGCTGACCACGATTAACACCGCCGTTAATCCGCCGGTCGCCGTCGGCTTGTCTTTGGCGACCAGGATCTGCCGTAGCGTTATTCCCACCCCTAAACAGGGAGCGACGACCAAGATCGCATAAAAGATCAGCGCAACAGGCTCGACCGTCGATACGCCGATTCCGACGAGAATCAGCGCGATTAGCGTGAACAGCAACAGCACGTTGCCGACCTTGGTGTTGACCCCGGCGACGAAGGCAGGAGCTTCGACCGGCAGCGCCTTCACCAGTTCCGCCTCGTCGACCAGTGGACGTTGGCAAATCCAACAGTTCGCCGCGAAAGCGTTGTTGTCGGCGCCGCACTCGGGGCAGCGAACATGGGGAAGCGAGCGACTCATGCTTCGCCCCCTTGCCGCTTGCGCTCGGCGTAGGCGACCGCCAGGTCTTTCGAGCGGCGAACGATTTGTCCAACCACGATACCGGCCGCGCCCAAACTGACGAGCGTAATCCCTTGGCTGATCGGCGGCACCGTATGCTCGGCGTCAAACCAGGTTTTATCAACCGCGCCGACGCTCGCCATAAAACCAACCATCGTGGCCAACGTCGCGCACCAAACGAGCGGAAGCTCAAACCGCAGACCCGCCAGGATGATGATAAAGAAGTAAAACGTATCGAGCTGCGTCGCCGTCGGCCCGCCGGAGGCGGCGATCAGCGTCGTCAAAAACGCGATGTCGACCGCCGTGCTGACGTAACTGAGTAGCGGCGGAAACCAGCGGCGCAATAGCACCAGCCAGACCGCCAGCGACAAAAAGAGCCACCCGCACGCGATCAGCGTCGCCTGCTTGTGAAACTCGGCATTGGCCGCTTGCCCCGCTTCGTCGAGCAGGCCGAAGTGATGCCAAAGCTGCAGGCCGTAACAAACGACGATCGCCGCCATCCGCAGCGCGACAACGCGCATTTCGGCGACGTACGACTGCCAGCGGCGGACGATATACCAATCTCGATCAGGTGCGTTCACTCGATTTGGATCCTTGCTCAGGCATGGGAGACGAATTCTGGGCGTCTTTCGCTTGTCGTAACGTATCGGAAGATGCCTGTCCAAGTCGATAGGCAAGCGTCGCCGGAACCTCCACAAAAATGATGCCCACCGAAGGGACGCAGGCCAGACCGATCAAACCATCGACGACTCTTCCAGGATACGATCTGTGGACTTGAGTGGCGACCGCGGCGAAGCAATTCCTCAATAGCGCAATGCAGGCCGCCAAGGTAACCAAGAACGCGATCCCCAGGGAAGAGACCAGCTTCTTGCCGTATTCTCCTTGGCTCATACCTCCTCCTTTGCATGCACATTCGTTGAATTCTCCGTCGTGCGGGTTCGTCGCAGCATTTCGACCGATGCAGGGCCGAGGTAATACAAGAGAGCCGAACCGACCGACAAACCGACGACGCCTCCAGAGCCGAAAGAAATCAGAACGAGAAGCCCAATATTTTGGTCGTAGAGATGGTTAAAGATCGAAGCGGCGGCGAAACATGTCGTAAAACAAGCGACGTACGCGGCGACGCATGTCGCGCCGACCAGGAATAACGATATCGCCAACGACTTCAACGCACCTCCTCGCTGTAAACAGTCAGCCGCCAGCTTTCTTTGAACGTCAATACCGGCGCGTATCGCAACGACTGCCGCAATGCCGCTCGCCGCCATGCCAAAATTAGAATCGACGTAGTAATAGACCGGACCTGATAAGGCGAACAGAAATATCGATCCTACAACCAACTCGATGACAACCGCCCAATGTCGATCGACCAGCTTCTCCACTTCGTCCGGCGATTGATACGGGTTTTCGTACTCCGGCGGTGCGTCAGTTCGTTTCACGCGACTCACCTCCATGTTCGTTCGGCGCCGAAGTAGTCTGCGAAAGCTTCCGTCGCCTCAGCGTCTCGACCGATGCGGGTCCCAGGAGAAGCAACAGCGCGAAAGTTCCCGTCAAGCCGACCGCGCCGTCCACCAAGATTGCGTCGAAGGGAGAAAACCGGTCAGCGAGCGAAGGAATTGCTTCAAACAGGGCCGCCCCAGCGACGCTGGCGATTCCCGTTATGCCGATCCCAAAGACCGCCGCAATGGCGATTCGTCCGGCCGAAGCGAGCAGAATCCACGTCGCGTCCCAGCGTCGCAGCTTCCAACCGACGACTTGTTTCCGGCTGATTTCGAGCCATGCCCGCATCACGACGATCGCCACGCCGATCGTCGCCATAAATCCTACGAGCGGATGGTAGAGGAATAGGACTAAGGCGAGCGCAAACGACAGCACGACTCCGACCATGAACTCGTTTTCGGCATGCGGATCGGATGGAGCGACGCGAATCGTCGCCGATGGCGATTGAAACGGGTTTTCCCGCTCCGGTGGCGCGTCAGTTCGTTTCACGCGACTCGCCTCCCTGGTCGTTTGGCGCCAAAGTTGCCTGCGTAAGTTTCCGCCGTCGCAATGTATCGACCGAAGCAGGGCCCAGGAAATATAAGACGGCGCAGAAAATCGCCGCGACAGACGTAATGATCCCAATTACGTAGAATTTCAAGGTGTCTTCCGTCTTCGGTAAGTCCGCATTGCAGGCCGCGAAACCTGCGATGAAGAAGGCGAGCGTACCTGCCACGGACGCCGCCCCCACGACCAAGACCGAAGCTCCCAACGACATCCAAACGTCCCCCGGCTGCAAATATTCGGCCGCTTGTTTTCTGCGCAGGTCGATCAAAGAGCGGAGGGAAACAACGATCGCAAAAGCGTTCGCCCAAAAGCCAGCAACGAGGTCCGCCAGGTAAAGAGGCGTCGACAAGACGAACAGAAAAAACGTGCCGACCAGCCACTCCTTGAAAAACGCCGATTCGGTTTTTTCGCGTTTGGCGGCTACGGCCGGAGGCTCAAACGGATTCTCTTCGGGACTATCGGTCATCGTACGTCCCTTCAATATTCCTCGACGTCCCGCGATTTCGACGTAGAGTCGACAATGGTGACGAATCGAGCCGATCAGGGCCCATTCCCCAGATAAACGCTCCAAGTCCGACTGTCGTAATCGCGTAGGCGACTACGTATATGACTCGTATCTTCATTCGGTATGCTCGCAGGTCCTCTTCGGTCCGATACAGGACGATCTGCTCATCCATAAAGAGATACGCTAAGAAGAAGACACTGAAGAAAAGGATCAGCCCAACGATCGACGCCGCGAAGGCGACCATCATCGACTCCCCGCACGATACCCATTGCGTCGTATCGGTAATCAGACAACCGGCCTGGTGCTTGCGGCAAAGATCCAGGAGCGATCGCACGCTGATCCCGGCCGCGACGCAAACGAGAATCGCACCCAGCCACGGCAGCAGCCAAAACACCCACAGTGCGATCGCGCCGAGCATGGCCGACAATGACCACCAGCAGTACCACTTCCGCCACGGCGGCGCAACGCCGACGTCGCAGGGGGACTCGAACGGATTGTCGCTCGTCTCACTGGTCACGCTTGGTCTCGCCATCGGGCGTCGACGTTTCCGTTCCACCATGTTCGGCAGCTTGTTTTTGCAGTGGTCCAACTTTCTTGGGCCCAAACGCGTAGAACGCGATGCCGAGGACCAGCAGCCCGATCGGTATGGCCGTCCAAATAAGCGCTAAGCCAACCCACTGTAGCGAGACCGGCGTACTCATCGCTGATGTGACGCCTGCGAAACACAAACTCCCGCCGGCAATCCCAGCCGAGACAACCGAGACGATCGTGATGGCGAAGGAAACAAATAGCGACTTGATTTGCACCAAAGGATCAATCGCCCAACCTGCCGCCAGCTTGCGACTCAGATCGAGCGCCGTTCTGATCAAAACGGGAACGCCGATGACGACGCTCACCGTCGCCCAAAGAAACGACGGGTCGAGTATCCCCGAACTGACAGTCGCCAGCACCAACAACGCAGCCGCTCCCCACACCACCACCCAATGCTTTTGGGCGGAACTGTCGACAGAATGCGGCGGCTCAAACGGGTTGGACTCTTCGTTTTCGGGAGACATCGCATTCCCCTAAGGCGTAGGATCGTTACTGGCGACGATTCTATCGGCTGAGCAATGGAGAACGCGAGAAAAGAGCCCGAAGAGGGCAAGAATATTTTTTGGCCGCCCAAAAAGAGCAGGGCGGGGCGGCTAGGTTTCGACCGGGACGATCTCGGTCGCCCAGTTCCACTCAATGCTGTAATCTTCGTCGTCCATGTGCAGAACGCAGATCAAGCGGCGGAAATGGTGATCTAAACGCAAGAAGGTCGCTTCCAATTCGTACTGCGACTCGCCGACGTCGACATAAAAACGATACCGCTGTCCTTCGATCAGTTGATCCGGATGTTCGATCGTCGTCATGGCGTGGGATGCAAATCGATGGTGATTCGCCGGGGCGGCGCTAGAGCGACCAGCGGCGACTGCCGCATTTCGCGGGGACTATCTACAACGCCATTATTTTATATTTCCGGATGTGAGATGGCAAACAGCGATGGCGTCATCCCCCCTCCAATAGGCGAACGCCCGCTTGGCGCCGATAGTGCGCAAAAAAGAAACGTGTCGGCCCGGGCCGACACGTTTCTTCGCGTCGATAATTCCCAGGTAGTCGCTGGGCAGCTAATCCCGACTATCTGAAAATCAATCGAATTGCTTCGCAGCGAAACGCAAAGTCCTAATAGGTTCCCAGCGTCTGACCGTCGTTGCACGACAGCAGCCGCTCGTACGTCGAATCGTCGGGCCCGCCAAAGTTGTCGTCGATGTTCTCATTGACGAAATGAACGGAACCGTCGACGAAGACGAATTGTGCGCCGCCGGGATGGAGACTCGCGAATCCTTGACGTCCATCGCGGTCGTCGCAAGCGGTCCCGCAGGTGTCGTTCATGTTGATGTGCGTTTTGCCCGCTCCAACCACCGCGATGAAGCCGTCGACGTAGTTGTGGCTGTTTTCGATGTCCTCATTTCCAGTGTGACCATAGATGAGACCGGCGCCCAGCTCGACGCCCCCGAGCATCCAGGTCCGTTCTCCGACCATCGCCGTGTTGCTCGTTCCATCCAAAACGTCTCGCAGCCGGCAAACCATGCGATTGTTTTTCTGGACGTTCGTTCCCGGCACAAAGACGCCGGTGATCCGATAGTTCTTGGTCGAAGTCGGAGTGTTGGTTCGGCAAATGTCGCCGCTATGGTTCACGCCGAGATAGTTCGCCGTCGCAATCTGTACGTCTTGAGCTTGATTGCCCGATCCGTTGTTAATTGTGTAGTGGCTGTTCAGCACCGGGCCGACGTCAGACGGACAACGCCACGATGCGATCGGCGTCTGCAGCACCGCCAACTTTGCCGACTTGTTGACCGCTTCGTGCAATCGATCGGGACTGCTGGGGTCCAGAATGTCATAGGCCGCACTTTGTTCCATCTGCGGCAGGATGCAAGTTCCCCAGCTCCAACTGGCGTGCTTCGTCTCATCACCGCCGTTCACCTCGTGGTCGTAGCTGATCGCCGGCAACGCGCCGAACGTGTCATGATAGTTGTGCAGCGCCAGTCCTAACTGCTTCAAGTGGTTGGTGCATTGCATCCGTCGCGCCGCTTCGCGCGCTTGCTGCACTGCCGGCAGCAACAGGGCGATCAACACGCCGATGATCGCAATCACCACCAACAACTCGACCAGGGTAAAACCCTGCTTGCCACGACTTTTCATTGCAACGGAATTCCCAAGACGATGAAGAAACAAACTCACTGCTTCGCAACGGATTCATCGACCTGGCCGCGGTGCGACCCAGGCTCAGGAGCACTCCACAGAATTGCGCTGATTTGGCCGCGTAATCTGGAGATTTTTTCGTAAGTAACAGAGAATCTTCATGCGATGTCCCGCATGACAGGAGCCGGCATTTCACTTATTGGCAGCGCATGAAAAAACGCGGCCGCCGGAACCGCCGCGTTTTGATCGAAGACTGGTGATAGCGACTTCGCACCGCTGGCTATTTGCCGACGACGTGAAAATCAATCGTATTATCCCAACCGGTCACTTCCACGACCTGCGTCGTTTCGGCGTTGTATTCCTTCGGGAAAATCTCCTTCCGGCCGGCGTCACGCAGTTGCCCTTCGTCGCTGACGATTCGGTCGCGAGCAGTGGTCAACTCGACGCGATGTTCGCCAACCAGCGCCCCAGCGGCGGTGGCGCTATATTTCAACACGTAATATCCGTCGGCGTCAGTCACAGCGCTTGAGCTTCGTCCGCTCGCCGCCGGCGTAAAGATGACGTTGCAACCGTCGACCGGCGTCCCGTTGTAGGTCACTTGCCCATGAACGTCGCCCAGCGGCGGCGTGTTTCCGTCACTACATCCAACCAATGCCGCGCCGATTGCCGTGAGCGCTAACAATCTGCCGAAATGAAAACCGCGAATCATGGAGAAACTCCTGTCTCGCCTCCGTCACGGCCAAGCGAGACGAAGACTGATAAGGGGATAGTCGATCGTACGTTTAGTAGTTGCCGGTCACTTGTCCATCGTTGCACGACAAGATGCGTTCGTAGGTCGTATCGACCGGACCGCCAAAGTCGTCGTCGATGTTCTCGTTCAGGAAGTGAACCGAACCGTCGGCGAAGGCGAACTGGGCGCCCCCTGGATGCAAGCTGGAGAATCCCTGGCGGCCGTCGCGATCGTCGCAGCCGGTGCCGCAGGTGTCGTTCATATTGATGTGCGTCTTGCCGGCGCCGACCACCGCAATGAAGCCATCTTTGTAGTTGTGGCTATCTTCAATGTCTTCGTTGCCGGTGTGGCCGAAGACCAGCCCGGCGCCCAGTTCGACGCCGCCGAGCATCCAGGCCCGTTCGCCGACCATCGCCGTGTTGCTGGTACCGTCCAGCACGTCTCGCAAGCGGCAGACCATGCGGCGGTTCTGAGCGACGTTCGTCCCGGCGACAAAGATCCCGTTCACCGCAGCGTTCTTGGTGGTCCGGCCAATGTCGCCGCTATGATTCACCCCCAGGTAGTTGGCTGTCGCGATTTGCACGTCTTGCGCCTGGTTGCCAGAACCATTGTTGATCGTCAGATGGCTGTTCAGTTCCGGTCCAACGTCCGAGGGACAACGCCACGAGGAAATCGGCGTTTGCAGCACGCGCAGCTTGTCCGCCTTGTTGACCGCTTCATGCAAACGATCGGGATGGCTCGGCGCAAGAATGTCATAGGCGTTGCTTTGTTCGATCTGCGGCAGGATGCAGGTTCCCCAGCTCCAGCTGGCGTGTCTGTTCTCGTCGCCGCCGTTCACTTCGTGGTCGTAGCTGATCGCCGGAAAGACGCCAAAGGTATCGTGGT
This sequence comes from Blastopirellula sediminis, assembly GCF_020966755.1. Classification (NCBI taxonomy): domain Bacteria; kingdom Pseudomonadati; phylum Planctomycetota; class Planctomycetia; order Pirellulales; family Pirellulaceae; genus Blastopirellula; species Blastopirellula sediminis. Next base: position 3,727,459 of record NZ_JAJKFT010000010.1, on the reverse strand, counting down.
AGTTGTGCAGCGCCAAAGCGAGTTGCTTCAGATGGTTGGTGCACTGCATCCGGCGAGCCGCTTCGCGGGCCTGCTGAACCGCAGGCAACAGCAAAGCGATCAAGACGCCGATGATGGCGATCACAACTAGCAGTTCCACCAGGGTGAAACCTCTCTTTCGGCAAGCGTTCATATCAATTGCAGTTCCTGGAAGTAACAAAATGAATGAATAATCGCTATCACCGCCGCTGCAGTCTGAAGGCGGTTAAATCGGACGTGCGACCAGGCAGGGAACTACCCAGTCGTCCTTTTGATTTCCAATAGGGCCAATCTTCAACTCGCCCCCTTCGGGCAAGACGACGCGCCACACACGCAAGAGGACGTCGATGGAGGCGCCGGCGCCTTTCGCCTGATCGAGCTCGTAGCTGAGGCGCGTTTCCGGATCGTGGTGCGATCCCTTATCGAGCCCGATCACCCAACCGGTATCACGAAAGTTCTGCCGCAGCCATGGCGGTTTCGCCAGACGTTCGTCGACCAGCAAATAGGCGACGGCTGGGCGGTTAAACTCATAGGTGATCTCCAGATCGTCGCGGAGACTGTCGTTCGCATCGAACTTCCAATCGTTCGCCATCCGGACGTAGTCCAAACCGAGCAGTTGCGGCGGCAATCCGGAAGAGAGAATTCCGTTCCACTGATGCACGCGATCGGTGTAGGCGAGCGCATCCTCTTGGAAGCCGGCTCGCACAATCTGATAGGTCGCTCGGCGATCGACGCCGTTATGCATCACCTTGCCGATCACCGACGGAGGAATGTCGCCAGCTTCCAGGAACGTTACCGGATCGGAAAAGGTGAGCGGCTCAAACTGTTCGGTCGTCGGAACCGTCCATGCGTCCCCGACCGTCAGCGACTTTTTCTTGCGACCGGAAACAAGCTCGACGTTCCCCTCGTAGACGACCACCTTGGTGTCGCCGTCTCGATCGACGGCGACGCCAAACTTCGTCCCCAGATCGATCACCTTCGCCTGGTTCGTCTGAATCGTGAAGCCATAACCTTCCGGTGGAACGTCGGCGATCATTTTTCCGTAGAACAACCGCCACGCGAGCGGACTTTCGACCCGCACGCGGATCGGCCCGGTCAGTTGAATGCGAGCGCCAGCCGAAGTCTCAGCCTGGTAACTGCCGCTGGGAAGCTCAAAAACTTCGGTGCCGTGAAATTCGCGTGGTTCGGTTTCGCCGGCAACGTTAAAGATTCGGACCGCAGCCGGGACGCCGCCGCTGGCAAGATTCGCGGTTGGGACGCCGCTGGAAACCCAGCTTTGATAGCCTACCAGCGCGCCATACCCGACCAGGACCAGCATCACGCCAGCGGCTAAGGTGACCAGCGCCGCGCGGCTGACCGGAATTTGGACCTTCGGCAAACGCGGGGACCATGATCGTTTGACTGGCGTCGCCAACTCTGCAGCGAGACGCGTCGCCACTGGCTCCGCGGGCGAAACTTCAAACCCGGCGATCATCGCCAGGCGAGAACTGGCGATCGCCTGCGCGGCGAAGCAATCGCGAACCAGCGGCTCGTCAACGATTAATTGACTGAGAGTCTTCCACTGATCCGGAGTCGCTCGATCGGTCAAGCAAAGATCGATCAGATCGAGAACCGCTGCGTTGGCGACCAGTTTTCCTTGTACAGCACGACGCGAGTTCATTTCCCGTCGCCTCCCATTGCAATCCGCAGATCAATGCATTGATGGAGCTGCTCGCGAATGCGCCGCAGTCGCTTGTACACGGCGTTCGCCGAAAGCCCGAACATCTGACCAATTTGCTCCACGCTGCTCGCTTTCTTATAAGAGGCCCACAGCATCGAGCGTTGTTGCGTCGGCAGCTTCTTGACGCATTGTTCCAGCGCGGCGAGACGTTCGTTCCAGCCGTCGGCGCGATCGACCAGCGCCGTATCGAGCGCTTCCATCGCGGCGTCGCTCAACATCAGCTCCTGCTTCCCCTTTTCGGCCAGAAAACGCTTCGCTTCGATGCGGGCCATGCCGAACGCCCAGGGAAGAAATTCTCGCTCAGGATCGAACTGCTCCCACTTCTTCCAGAGTCCGAGACTGGTCCGCTGAAAGACCTCCTCGGCGTCATTCCAGTTGAAGACCAGGGAATAGACGTATCCCTTTAGCCGTTCCTGGTTCGCGATATAGGCTTCGGCGAAGCTGGACTGGTTCGTCGCAGAGGGATCTGGGGTCGATATCATTGTCGTCGCCGGCAGCCGCGCCGCTCTCGTGCAGACCATCGTTGGGTATCGTTTCCGCATGCACTCCATTGGATTGCCTCAGTTTGGCCATCGATTCTGCGAAATGGCGGTAATTTTTTATGGATATGAGGAAATCCTCATAGAAACCCCTGCTGCTAGGGAAACCCGCAAGTCGCTAAGGCGCCAAATCGAGCGCCGACGGGGGGGAGAAACGCCGGTAGCTGACACCAGACAAGAGAGGGGGAGGGCATTTCCAGTCGGCTGAGCGCAAAAAAGAAGAGCGGCCGAAGCCGCTCTCGAGCGTCTGATCTAATTCCGCAAATCGAGGATCGCTACTTGCTGACAGCCACCTCGAAATCGATCGGATTGTCGCCGGAGGTCACTTCGACGACCTGCGTCGTTTCGCTGTTGTATTCCTTCGGCAACTTTTCTTTGACGCCGGGATCGACGATCCGCCCATTGTCGTCTCGTCGCGTCCCGCGCGCCGTGATCAACCGCACTTTGTGTTTGCCCAGCAACGCGCCGTCGGCGTCTCCGTTGTAACGCAAGGTATAACGTCCGTCGGCGTCGGTCATCGCCGAGGAACTTCGGCCGCCGGCGATCGGCTCAAACATTACCTGGCAACCTTCGACCGGTTCGCCGTTCAGTTTGACCGTTCCATAGACTTCTCCGACCGGCGGCAGGTCGTTGCCGCAGCCGACGAACGCCGCAGTCATTATCGCTAGCGCCAGCCAAGGGCTGTTGGAAATCATTCGATACATAGCATCTCCTAATTGAGAACCTTCGTTGACGAACGCAGCGCAAGCGAATCGCCCGCGCTGCAGTTCGCAAACGCTTCGTTAGTACGCGCCGACCGGCTGACCATCGTAGCGATTCATCAATCGCTCGTAGGTCGAGTCGGTTCCACCGCCGATGTTGTCGTCAATGTTCTCACTCAGGAAGTGGACCGATCCGTCTCCAAACAGAAATTGAGCGCCGCCCGGGTGCATGCTCGAAAAGCCTTGGCGGCCGTCGTTGTCATTGCATCCCGATCCGCAGGTATCAATCGTGTTGATATGCGGCTTTCCTCCGCCGACGACGGTGATGAACCCGTTGTTGTAGTCGGCGTTGTTTTCGATATCGGCGTTGCCGTTGTGGCCAAAGACGACCGCGGCGCCAATTTCGACCCCGTTTTGCATCCAGGCCCGTTCGCCGACCATCGCCGTGTTGCTGGTCCCGTCCAGAATGTCGCGCATCGCGACGACCCAGCGTTTGTTCCCTTGCACGTTGGTGCCGGGGACGAAGATGCCGTTGTGGGTGTTGGCGCGATCAACGTCGCCGGCGCTATTCACGCCGACGTAGTTGGCGGTCGCCAATTCTTTCCGATTGCCCGCGGTGCCCGATCCGTCGTTGATCTTGTAGTGCGAGTTCAACTCGGGACCGGTGTCGGACGGACAGCGCCAGGTGGTCAGCGGCGTTTGCAGCACCGCCAGCTTGGCCGGCTTGGTCACTGCTTCATGCAGACGGTCCGGGCGGCTGGGCGCCAGGATATCGTAGGCGGCGCCTTGTTCCAATTGCGACAGAATCAAAGTCCCCCAGCTCCAACTAGCGTGCCGGGCTTCGTCGCCGCCGTTCACTTCGTGATCGTAGCTGATCGCGGGAAACGCGCGGTACGTGTCGTGATAGTTGTGCAGCGCCAATCCCAACTGCTTCATGTGATTGGTGCATTGCATGCGCCGCGCGGCTTCGCGGGCTTGCTGCACTGCCGGCAAGAGCAGTGCGATCAAAACGCCGATGATGGCGATCACCACCAGCAGTTCCACCAGGGTGAAACCTTTCTTTCTAGATAAGGACATCCAACGAACCTTCTGAACGAATGAGAATAAAATGAAAAGGGATGCTGACCCAACGAAACGCGTTACAGGGGACGCGCCACAATACATGGCACGACCCAGCCTCTGCTCTTGCTTCCGATGGGACCTATCTTCAGTTCGCCCCCCTCAGGGAGATCGGTCTTCCAAACTCGCATGACCACGTCAATCGAATTGCCGGGGCCTTTCGCTTGTTCTTTCTCGTAGCTCAATCCGGTACGTACGCAGTTGTGCGTCCCTTCATCCAAGCCGACCTGCATGCCGGTCTTGGCGAAATTGCGGCGCAACCAGATCGGCGGCGTTATACGCTCGTCGACCAGCAGATAGACGGTCGCCGGCCGAGCGAACGTCACGGCGAATTCCAGATCGTCACGCTCCTCGATCTGCTCGTCGAACTTCCAGTCATTGACCATCCGCACGTAGTCGACCCCGACCAGTTCTTCCGGCAAGCCGCTCGCGTCGACGCCATTCCATTGATGCTTACGATCGACGTAGGCGAGCGCATCCTCACGGAAGCCGCCCCGGATAATCTGGCATGCGCCGAACGAAATCAGACTGTTGTTCCGCACCTCCGAAATGAGCGGAGGGGTCAAATCTTCGCCCGGCTCTTCAAAGCGGGAAGGGTCGATGATCGACAAGTGATCGAGTCGTCCGGTCTTGCTGATGGTAAAGCCGTCGCCGATAACCAACGACTTTTGACTTTCTCCTGACGCGAGGTCGACTTTGCCGTCAAAGACCGCGACGCTGGTGACTCCCGCGGAATCGACGATGACGCCGAACTCCGTTCCCAGATCGACAATCTCGGCATTGTCGGTTTTGACGGTAAAGCCTTTGGCCGCAGGAGGAGCGTGGACGACCATCTTGCCCGTGAAGAGTTTCCACGTCAGATGGTCCTCGATTCGCAGACGAGCCGGGCCGGCCAATTTGATCGTCGCTCCGACCGAGGTGGTCGCTTCGTACTTACCGCTGGGCAACTCGATCAGCGTGCTGGCGAACAGTTCGCGTGGGTGAACGGCGATTTCAGCCCCTGCGTTCGCTTCGACCTGTCGCAAAACTGCTGGTGGGACTTGCTCGGTAACCGCGATCGGACCGCTATCGACCCGAGTAGTAATGAGCCACTGGCTCATCACAACGCCGCAGACCAGCACAACGGCAGCAGCGCCGCACAGCAACGTGAGGAGCGCTTCGGAGCTGATTTCGATCGCCGGCTTTCGCTTTGGAATCGACGACATGACGCGCGGGGCCGGCTCTTGTTCGATCTGCGTGAAAACGCCCAGCTCGTCTTGTTCGCCAATCTGCAATAGGGCGGCCAAACGAGCGTTAGCCATCGACTGCGCCGCATAACAAGCGCGGACGTCTTCGCGATCGACGATCAAGCGGCTCAACCGAAGCCATTGATCGGGAGTCGCCTGGTTCGAGACGCAAGCGTCAATCAGGTCGCAGATTTCGACGTCGGCGATCATTTCGCCGTAGGGGCCTTTATGGTCGCTCATGGTTGATCTCCCGCCGGCGAGAGTTGGCGATCGATGCAACGATGCAGCAGTTCCCGAATTTTTCGGACCCGTTTGTAGACGGCGTTGGCAGTTAGGCCGAAGGTCGCGGCCGCCTCTTCGACCGAGGCGTTCTTCTGGTAAAGGGCTCGCAGCAGGGCGCGGTTGGCGACCTGCAGCTTGTTGACGCAATGCTCGAGGGCCGAGAGCCGCTCGTCGATCGCGTCGCTGTTCTGAATGATCGCTTTATCCAGGGCCTCCATCGCCGCGTCGCTCAGCATCTGCTGCTGGCGCCCTTTTTCGGCGAGGTACCGTTTCGCCTCAATCCGCGCGACCCCGAACGCCCAGGGCAAAAATCCCCGGGCCGGGTCAAACGCTTCCCACTTCCGCCAGAGGCAGAGACTGGTCCGCTGGAAGACTTCCTCGGCGTCGCTCCAGTTCGTGACCAGCGAGCTGACGTAACCGCGCAGTCGTTCCTGATGAACGATGTACTGTTCGGCAAAACTGGTATGTTTGCCGGCGTCGTTGCCGTCGATAGATGGAAGCATAGCGGCCAGATAAGGTGCAATCGTCGAGACGAGTAGCGAGACGTCCCGTGACATCTCGATAGCAGTCGCCCGATCAGCCCGCATTTTGGCCAAAATTCTCTTTATTTTTTTCCGATTACAAGAAAATCGCGGGTATCCGCCCCGCAAATCTCGCTACTGAGGAGACCTGAACCCCGCAGAAGCGAGGCGTGTCTAGGAAAAATCGTCCCTTGGCCCCAGGTAGACGGCTCCGTTGTGGTAACCGGGGTCGCCAGCTAGAATGGGCGTCGAGAATTGCCCTTTGGCAAGATCGTGCAGTGGGAAAGCCTTCCCCAGCACGTATCGATGGAGGGTAAGCGAATGGTTAGCGGCTTCATTGGAAATGAAGTGCCCCGTAAGGGGTTGCGAGTTCGAATCTCGTGCCCTCCGCTACCGCAAGCCCGTTGCAGGTAAAGACTTGCAACGGGCTTTTTCGTGACCAAGTCAGCCAACAAAGTGTACGTGTAGCGTTTAGGTTTGCCTGGAAGTTTGCTAGGCATTTCCCAACTTGCAACACGAGATATACCAAGTTCGTCATCGCCAAGCTCGTATACCTATCAGCCTCAAAGGCAAGAAAAATCGTTGGCACTCTCAATCGCCACGCTTTATTCTTAGGTGCTTCGTTATTCAATAAACAAGCCTAAAGAACAGCCGGCGGAAAAAACTCCGCGTCCGCCTACCAGGGCAAGACTTCGAGTAGAAACGCAGGTTTGACTACCATTGCTTGTAAGGTTTCTTGCGTCGCCAGATGTGGTGAGTTTTATGGGAGCAGCCGATGGCAACCTTTTTCTTTTTCGGGCTGACTTGGTTCATTGGCACAATAGCCGGTTTTTTTCTCCTTCAGGTTTTGATTGTCTTGTTTTTTGCTATCCCGTTCACTTTGAAACTGATGCGGGCCAAAGCAATTAAGGGGTCTAAAGTACTTGGCAATTACCTGATCTCGCTCCTTGTTATTCCGGGCATCTTTGCCCTTATTACCTGGGCAGTCTATTCATGGCTGCCAAATTACGCACTGGCGTATTGGATTGGAATCGCAATTCTCGTCGCTTCTGGGATTGGGAAATACGGAGAAAATCAAGCAAATGTTGCGGACTACATGAAAACCAACTGGCGCGAAGTTGACGTAACCGCATTACATAAGGTCGACTGACCTATTCCCCCTTTGAACTTCCCTATTGGATTACCGCGTCTCGATCTGCTTCCAAACTCTAGATTTCCACCCCGTACTTCATCCCACTTCCACCACTTTCTTGCCATCGGAGGCAAGATTGGGAATCTAGTGGTGAGTTGCGAGTTCGAATCTCGTGCCCTCCGCTACCGCAAGCCCGTTGCAGGTAAAGACTTGCAACGGGCTTTTTCGTGCGCAGACTCAGCGTGGACGGCTAGGGAATCGTGAAGTCAACATGCGCTTCCTTATCTGGAAGCCCCTTCTGCCGCCACTGAACGGTAAATCGGTAGGTTCCGGACGGGTATCCTTCAATCCATTGGCGGTGCTGGAGACTACGAACCGCACCGGGCCTTACGTGTTCGGTGTAACCGCTCGCCGCATATCGCCGCCCATCGCGAGCGATGTTACCCGGAATCTTCGCAATTCTTGAATCAGAGCCAAGTCGCTCGATCCAGTGCTGGCGAGCGCCCGAAATCGACGCCCCATTCATATCTTTGGCGTTACGAATGGGAGTCGAATTCACGAGATCGTAGGTAATGATCATCTGATTCCCTTGCTGAAACGCCGCGACGTTATCGATCAGCACTTCGCCGGTCGGCGCGGCCGGTTTGGAGTCGTCAGCACGATCCGCCGGAGGCGTTTTCGGAAGTTCCGGGAAAATCTTTTGCTTGATCGCTACCGCGGCGTAGTTGTTCTTTTCATTTGATTCTTTGACGAGATCATGCCAATCGACCATGAGCGTCAGGTAAGGATATTTCTCCAGATCTCTGGCGCCCGAACTGAAGGACTCCGTAATGGACTGTCCAGGCGCAAGTTCCGATGCGAGGGTCAGAATCTTACCGCCGGTAGGTCGATCGCCGGCGTTGCCCAAAACCATATCCTCAGAAAGGAACGCCTGAATGCAGACCGTGCCTGCCGCATTTGACGAGCGACCACGGATGACAGCGGTTTCATCTCCGTTGTTGGTGATCGTATAGACGTATCGGACGGTGTCTCTCGCGACGATCTCCGCGTTGAGCGAAGAAATCGTCAAATCAGGGCCGAGCTTTTTCACCGGCTCGACTGAGATCGCCGGCTCGACTGGGGTTGCCGGCTCAACGGGAGTCGAAGGAATGAGCGGCATCGGCATCTTCTCCACGGTTCTCTGCGACGGCGCCTGCGCGACTGACGCGACAGGAGCGGCTGATACGACTTGCTCACTCACCGGCGGCGCGATGTAGGTTCCGGAGACGGCGAGTTCGATATCCGACGTCAACGAAGTGCGATCCAACTTGAAGCCAACGTTCATGGAATGAAGCCATTCCATGAATGCGAACTGATATCCGTTGGGAACCGCGGCGACTTCTTGGTAACTGGGAGTCTCCCAAGCGGTACTCGTCCATCCGCGATTCTCCGCGTCGTCAGCGAGCACGTATCTTCCCCCCAAGGGACAGATGAGCTTGCCACGGCAAAGTAAGCCCACGCCCAATTCCGCGTCCTGCGGCGACAGCGCCAGTTGCTGCGACAATTGGTCCAAAAAGACCGCATTGCGTGCCGACGCTTTGCGCGCTTCCACATAGGTATAGGCGCGAATGTATGGCGCCGCTTGCGATTTTCCGACATCCTTCGCCGCAAACTCGATTTGGGAATCTTGGTTTTGGCGCTCGACGCTCAGTTGCGGAAGTACCTTTCTCCGCAGTTCTAATCGTCCTGCCGCGACCGACCAGCTGGGACGGCTGGTTACGTGCCGACTTCGCACGTAATCAAAGAAATTGGCGAACCGCTGACTGCCGATAATCACCGACAACAAGGCGCCTGCCACTCTCGCTTCCATGCCGTAGTTGGGAACAAGCTTCAATTCCTGAGCGAAACTATGGACTTGATCCATGCTCGCGTCTCCTCCAGGGTTCACCGCCGCATAGAGGTTTTGCCCGAACAACGTCCGTCCCGCGAACGCTCCTTTCGTAACCACCTCGCCCTCGACCACCTCAAAGGGAACGTCCGCATCCTGGATTCCAATCCGTAGCTGCCGCGACAAGCCCCCGCCGTGAAGCGACGCGCTAATTCCCATTAGATCGTCCGGCAGCGGCGCAACCTTCTGATAGTTCGTCGCCAGATTCGTGGCTAAGAACCGATAGCGCTGTTGTGCATAGGGAGTTACGCAGATCTTCACCCCGACGACTTGTTCGTCGGGCCGGTCCCCGGGACGATTCGCCAGACTGACGACGACTGGATCGGCGATGTTCCACTGTTGCTGATAACGAGCCGCAAAGGCTCGGTAGTTGGCGAGCTCCTGAGAAGAGATCAATCCGACTTCTCGATCCGGAACGGGAACGAAGGCGCCGAGCGTTCCCCGCGCAGCGTCGATAAAGCCCCGCTGGCCCATCACCAGCTCTTCCCCTTCGTTTCGCGTAGCGAATTCGGCAGGCAGATAACCGAGCGATATCAATTGATCGATTGCGTCGACTTCAAATCCTTCGGAGCGAGCGACCAACAAGGCGGCATTCGCTCGTTTGATCTCGGCGGTCGCTTTCGCTCGACGAAGAAGTTCGATCCGATACTCGGGGCTAGCGAGATGGCGGAAAAACGGATCGGACAAATAAATGAAGACTCGCTCCGACGAATCGAGCGGGACTTTGGCGCGAGCGTACTGAAATTCACGCAAGTCGCTGAGCCCCGCGGTGGAGGCTCGCACCCCGAGAAATTTTTTGGCGACGTACTCGCTGTTGGTGACAAGGTGATACCGTCCGACGTTCACATAATACGATCGGACCGAATTATCAGGCGTCGAGAGCAACATCACTGGCTGACCGGCGAGAATGAGCGTTTTCTCGGTCGCGTTTGGCTCGTCTCGCTGAGTCGCTTTGCGTTGCGAGAGTACGAGTTCATGAACCGCGGCGGAGTCAATCGCCTCGAATAAGACCCCGACGCCAGCTCCTTCATGGAATAAGAGATCAGTCCCAATCAGCGCAAGATCCGACACGCTCTTCTCCAGGCCCTCCTCTTGAATCTGTTCGTAATCGAGAGCGAGCTGGCGCTCTAGTTTTTCGCGCGTTCGATAATCGATCGTCGGCGTCGAAACGATCTCATCCAGGCTCCCGCCCCACTCGACCAGAAAACTTCGCAACCAACGATAGTTGGCCACGTTTCCGCAGCGAACGTAGAAACACTCTTTCGGCACATAGGCCGCAATTCGCTCCATCGGCATCTGCGTAGAAAAGCTTGGCGGCGTCACCGAATTCAGCCGCAGCGGAGCAGGCAAGGGGAGACTTCGGTTCTCGTCAGAATCGAGATTTGATGTGATCTGGTAGTCGGGCATCGACAGCAGCACCGAATCGATGCCAAACAGCGTCTTAACCACGCTTTCGAACCCAGCTTCCATCTGGCTAGTCGAACTGCTTTTCTGCGACGAGTGCGAACGATTGGTCAACGCTCGTCCGGTGCGAGTCGCAACCACATGTTTCAGGTCCTGATCGAAATCGAACAATTCCCCCTGCAGCATCTCGGAAGGTTGCGAAAATCGATTCCACCAAGCGTCGGCGAGTTCGTCAAAGCTGACAACATCTTCCGCTTCAAGCGTGGGAGCGATGGTAATCGGCGTTTGCTCTCCCCAATTCAACTCGAAGGTCTGTGGGGGCTTTTTATCCAAATACAGAAAATGAATCGTGAGCGTAGCGAGCTCGGCGTTCGACTTCTCGTCTCGATCTCGATACGCTTCCTCGAACGTCGGGTAACGCAGTTTCGCGTCGGGCGATCGCAACAAATACGTTTCATCCGCTTTTCGCACAACCGTCGAGTCCGCATCGAACTGAACCACAAGCCGCCCCAAAGAATAAGGAGCGCCGTCAACCGTCGTAAGTTGAGCGACGACGTCCGGCAGCTTGGCCGGAGCGGCAATCTCCGGCACGCTTATCGCCGCGTCCGGCGTCTCGCTTTCTAGCGGTACCGCAACGTCTGCGTCCCCTTCGATGTCCGAGTCTTTCGCTTCCGAGTCTGGCGCCAACTTTGGATCTTCACCGTTGGGACTTTGCGCCGATTCCTGCAGTTGGGGTTGATCATGGTTTTGCAGAGGGGGCGTCTCTAGCGCTGCCGGCACTTCGATTTCAACTTCGGCCGCAGCGACTTGTGACGGCGAAATCGAACCGGAGTTAGGGTCTTGGTCGAAGTAGAGCAAAACCAGCAGCGCGACGGCGAAAACGGCGCCCGCCAGCGAACATAAGGCGAAGAGGTATAGGGAGTTCCGCTTGGCTGAATCGGGATCGAATACGCCATGTCGCTGCGACTCGTTTTTCCCTTTTGAGTTGCGATCGTCCAACGTTCGCACGGCAAGAGAAGTGGGTTCGTAATTCATTACTTATCCCCCATGAATTCTGACTAGATTATTGCGATGAGGTGCGAAAATAGAGCTTGCCCTATTAGTTCAACGCTTGAGCTTGGCAATCTCCGCCAAAGAAGTCAAAAAAAGTTTTGAAATCTCCGTCCAATCGCCCCCCAACCTCTCGCATAACTTAGTAGGCGCCGCAAAGAGCGCGAGAACTGGAATCGCGACGTTGGTCGATTCCAATGACTCGCCTCCAAGACTGCTGGGGAGACAAGCATGAATTCAAACGCGTCCTTCGCCGCGTTTCTGGAGCGGCTGAAAGATGGCGATGAAGAAACGGTTCGCGAAATGTGGATACGGTGCTATCCACGCGTCTTGGCGTTGGCGAGAAAAAGACTCGAAGGTGCGCCGAAACGGATCGCGGACGAGGAGGACGTCGCCTCCGACGCGATCAAGAGTTTTTGTCAGGCGATCCAAGAGAGACGCTTTCCCCAACTGCACGACCAACTCAGCATGTGGAAGGTTTTGCTGAAGATCACGTCACGAAAGGCGATCGATCTACGGCGTTACGAACACCGCAGGCAGAATCTAGGGTTCGCCCTAGTGACGTATCGAACGATCGCCGCCGACGCACAGCAGAACTTGGCGACCAATTCGACCGACCTCCCATGCCCTCTACAGCTGATTGAAGAAGTCGAGCAGCGACTCGCTGGCCTCGACGAAGGACTGCGAAGTGTGACGGTGGCCAAGCAGGAAGGCTACGCCAACCACGAAATCGCCGCGAAATTCAGCATCTCTCTGCGTACCGTCGAGCGACGCTTGTCGCGCGTGCGCCAAAAGTGGTCGGAAAACTCGTAGCCTCGCTCGACGAGCGGCGTCGCCGGTTCGCTTGCTTACCCAATGGATGCCAGAAAGCCCGAGATAGCGAAGGGATTTCGAGCTCGACAAGCGGCGTTTTAAGCGGGGAAGGCCCCCCGTCCGTCGTTCGCACATCATCGCCGAAAAAAATCTTCACATTTCCTGTCAGCAAGCGTAATTCCCACTCGCTTAGCTTTAATGAAGATCAGGATTGCCGACGCCCGAATGCCCCATTAGAGTGATACCTATCTACGTTTAGCTCTATGACCAGCATGCAGGCGACGTATGGCGGAAATGGCGGAATCCCAGATCAGCACGATGCAACTCCAGGCCTTGTTGGACCGGGGAGATGACGAGGCGTACCAGGAACTTCTGGCCCTTGCATCGCTTCGACTCCACAAGCTTGCCAGCAAGATGCTGAAGGGGTATCCCAAGCTGCGGCGGTGGGAAGAGACGGACGACGTTTTTCAGATGTCCGCCATCCGCCTGCACCAATCCTTGTCTTCGGTCCGTCCACGATCGGTCCGTGAATTCTTTGGACTTGCCGCGACGCAAATCCGGCGAACGCTGATCGACCTCGGACGACACTATTTCGGACCGCAGGGGCATGGCGCCAATCATGCCTCTGACCCGGACGTCCCTGCCGTCGCCAAAAGCGATTCGCCGGAAAACCTACTATTTTGGTCGCAGTTTCACGAAACGGTCGAACAACTGCCGGAGGAAGAACGCGAGGTATTTCAGCTGCTTTGGTACGCCGGAACGACGCAACGCGAGGCGGCCGATCTACTGGGCATCTCCACGAGAACCGTCCTGCGCCGCTACTATCGCGCCCGTATTTTTCTCCAGCGAACGCTAAAAGGAGCTAACCCTTAAAGGGACCGCGCATGGATCAACAGGATCAACTTGAAGAGCTGCTGGTCGAATGGGGCTTGCGACGGCAGCAAGGGGAAGAGATCTCACCTGAAGAACTTTGTCGCGATTGCCCAGAACTTGCCGCTGAACTTGCGGAACTGATCAGCGATTTGAAGGCGACGGATTGGATTGAGAAAGAAGAAGACACGGTCGTCAACTTCCTGAATCAGTCGGACAAGAGCACGCTCGTCACCCGCGGCGGCCTTTCGCCGCTTCCCCAGACCGGCATGGATCTCGCCGAGTTCCGCACGCGACTCGCAGATTCGGGACTGCTGACGCAGGACTCCATTTCGGAGCTCCAGCGTCTTTACCCTGCCCATGACGCCCACTCGTTCGCATCGCAACTGGTCGGCGAAAAAAAGCTGACGCTGTTTCAAGCGACTGTCCTGCTGCAGCGCAGAGACCTGCCGCTGGCCCTCGATCGCTACGTCTTATTGGATGAAATCGGCGCCGGCGGAATGGGCGCCGTTTTTAAGGCGCTGCATCAACGGATGGATCGAATCGTCGCCCTGAAGATTCTTCCGCAAGAGGCGCTCGACTCGCCTGACAAAATCAAACGTTTCCACCGCGAGGTAAAAGCGGCGGCACGCCTTGAACACCCCAACATCGTGACGGCGTTCGACGCCCATACCGACAAAGGGGTTCACTTTCTGGTGATGTCGTACGTCGACGGAACCGATCTGGCGAAGCTCGTTCGCCTCCAAGGTCCGCTTCCTCCCGCCAAGGCGTTCGACTACATCGCACAAGCCGCCCGCGGTCTGCAACACGCCCACAACATGGGGATTGTTCATCGCGACATCAAACCGGCGAACTTGCTGGTCGATCGGGAAGGGAACGTCAAGATTCTCGATATGGGCCTGGCTCGCATGGACGCGTCGCCGTCTCAACCGCAACCGGCCGAGTCGTTCGATCTGACGATGGCCGGCGCCGTAATGGGAACTGTCGCCTATCTGGCGCCGGAACAAGCGATCGACACCCGCGACGCCGACGCCCGCAGCGACATCTATTCGCTCGGCTGCACCCTCTATTATCTGTTGAAGGGGCGGCCAATTTTCATGGAAGACACCACCTACAAAATGCTGATCGCCCACCGAGAAAAGGAGGCTCCTGATCTGGAAGGGGATCGCTTTACGCCGCAAGTCAATCGGGTCTTCCACCGCATGGTCGCCAAGAAGCCGGAAGATCGCTACCAGAGCATGACGCAGCTGCTGGAAGACCTGGCGACGCTGGATATTCCTGAGTTTTCGCCCGTTCCTCACGAGTACCAAGCGCCGATCCCGACCGAGTTCGTCGAAACGGCGACGGCGATCGACACCAATCGCGACCTGACCGCAACGGCTCATCAACTCGCCCCTGCGCACAAGCAGCCGCGATGGCCCGTCGCGACGTTTTGCCTGCTCGCGCTGTTCGGCATGGCCCTCGCCGCCGGCTTCCTACTTAAGGTCAAGACGCCGCATGGCACGATCATCCTGGAGATCGACCAGCCCGAACTAGCCGGCGCCGAAGTCTTGGTCGATGACGAAAAGCGACTCACGATCAAGACCGGTCAAGGACAAGAGCCGGTGATCGTCAGCGCCGATCAAAAGACGCACAAGCTGAAGGTGGTGAAGGGGGGGTTCCAGACGTTTACGCAGGAGTTTCAGGTGGACGCCGCCAATGATCAAACGATCCGGGTCCACCTGGACCCGCTCGTGCAGGAAGTCGCTGCCAACGTCGCCCCCCCAGCGATGCCGACGACGGACTTGTCGGAATCGCCCGTCGCTTCCCAACCGTCCGATGCAAACGAGGATAACCCCCAGCGTCGTCTGGCCGAATCGATAATTCGCGGCGGAGGCAGAACCGTCGTCACCACCAGCGGCGGGACACGCTCTTTCGCCAACCTCGCCGATATTCGACCTGCCCGGTTCGCCGTCAGCGAAATCGAAATGATCGAATGCAAAGAGGCGACCGATGCCGATCTGGCTCCGGCAGCGCCGATCTACTCTCTCGAGACTTTATCCTTTCCGGGGACGCCGCTGACCGACCATGCGATGAAATCGATCAAGCATTCCGACGCGATCGACATGCTGTACCTGAGCGGCACAGAGATGAGCGCTGCTGGAGTATCCAGATTCGCCCAGTCGGAAAACGTAACGGCGTTGCGCGCATGGGGTTTTCCGATCAAGCCGACCGATGTTGTCGGGATGAAAGGGCTACGGCTGTATGAGGCGGACCAAGTTTTCGATGCCGAATCGGTCGCAGCGTTCGCTCAACTTCATAGCTTGCGGCGCATCTTCGCTACCGTAAACGAGTCGTCCGCCCCTGAATTGGCGAAGCTCGCGGGCCTAACGCACCTTCGCGACATCCGGATTGACGATGGCGTTTGCCAAGAAGAGGCGGCCATTGACGCTATTTCTCAACTGAAATCATTGCGGTACATCCAGCTGTGGGACAGCTTCACGAAAGAGGACGCGGCGCGGCTACAAGAGCTTCGACCTGATTTAGTCGTCATTTGTCCGGAAATTCCGGCTCGGGAAGATCAAAGCGAAATCGCTCAATGGGTCCTCGACAACGGCTCAACCTTACTAGTCTGGCCGATGGGAAAGGTGGACAAGGTTCCACAAGAGTCGTTTGCGATCGAAACGATTGTGATCGACAGCGCTAAACTTTCCGATGGCAAGCAGGCGGTCAACCTTAAGGGGACTATCGGGCTAAGCACGCTCCAATGGGATTTTGCGAAAAACGTCGACGACGCACTGGAAACGATAGGAACGTTCGACAGCTTAACGCAACTTGAAATGCGAAACGCAGACGTTACCGCCGCAGGCATGGCTCATGTCGCTAAGTTATCGGAACTGGAATACATCGATTTCAGGTATTGCACGTCCCTGCGGGACGATGCGATTCCTTTCCTCTCCAAACTGGAATTCGTTCGCCAGCTCCATCTCCGTGGAACGCCGATCACTGACGCGGCGTTCGCCTCGCTCGGCCAAATGCAGAGCCTAAGAATCCTTGATCTCGGGAATTGTCAGGAACTTACCGGCAGCGGACTTACGCATCTAAAGTCGCTCCCCCGTTTGCATCGACTCCAATTGGAGAGGACAAACCTCACCGACGAGGCGATTCCCTATCTCAGCGAGCTGAAGACGGTTCGAGTTCTGAACATCGCCAACACCAAGATCACCCCTGAAGGCGCCGCCAAACTGCAAGCTGCGATCCCGCAATGCGTTGTGCTGCACGAATCGCTCGACGATATCCCGTGGCGGTCGCCGGACGCCGTCAAGTCGCTTACGACGCCACCGGCGAAAGCGGACGCTGATCCCCATCGCCATTTGGCCGAGTCGATCATTCGCGGCGGGGGCCGAGCGTTGGTCGTTACCAGCACCGCGTCGCGACACTTGAGAAAGCCCGCCGACTTCCGGGAAGCGCGGTTCGCCGTTTGCGAAGTCAAGCTGATCGACTGCCCAGACGCGGTCGACGCCGATCTCGCTCCGGCGGAGCCGATCTATTCGCTCGACTCCTTAGAGTTCGCGTCGTCGCCGCTGACCGACGACGCCTTGGCCCACATCAAGCATTCCAGCGCGATCGAATCGCTTTATATCTCCCAAACCAAGTTAGACAAACCAGGCTTAGCCAGATTCGCGCAGTCGGAAAACGTCACGATAGCGCGTCTATCTGGGCTGCCGCTGAAGCCGAGCGACGTCGCCGGGATGAAACGACTCCGGGTCTATGAAGGAGACGTCACGTTCGATGCGGAGTCTATCGCAGCTCTATCCCAATTTAAGGATTTGCGGAGCTTATCCGCCGGCGAAAACGCCTTCTCGGGCGTCGAACTGGCGAAGCTTGCGGGACTGTCGCACCTTCGCGATATCTGGATTCGCAAAGGCCTGGACGAAGAAGCCGCCACCGCTTCGCTGATTCAGTTGAAATCGTTACGGCACATCAAGTTGGAGGAGACGTTTACCCCGGCAGGTGCGGCGCGACTGCAAGAGCTTCGCCCCGACGCGATCGTCATCCATCCGGAACTCCCCGCCCGCGAAGACCAAAGCAAGATCGCACAGTGGGTGCTCGACCAGGGAGGAGAGCTCGATCTTTCGTACAGCTGGCGCGCTGAACAGGTTCCCAGCGAATCGTTCGGTATTGGCATCCTCTTCCTCCCTCCAGCCAAGTTTCCGGACGGCGACGAGGCGATCCACCTGAAGGGGGCCATCGGCGTAAAAGCGTTGAATTGGTCCGCCGTCAAAGACGGGGACGTCGCCTTGGAAACGATCGGAACGCTGGACAGCCTGATTCAACTCGAAATGTCAGGAGCCGACATTTCCGCTGCCGGCATGGCCCACGTGGCGAAGTTAACGGAACTGGAATACGTCAATTTCAGCGATTGCAAATCGCTATCCGACGAAGCGCTTTCCAGCCTCTCCAAACTCGAGTTCGTTCGCTTGCTGAAACTTGGACATACGCCGATCACCGACGCAGGACTTATTCATCTGAGCGAAATGCCGAGTTTGCGAATTCTTGAACTCGCCAACTGCGAAGGGATTACCGGCAGCGGCCTAGCGCATCTCGCGTCGCTCCCCCGCTTGCATCGCCTTCACTTGGAAGGGACGAACGTCACCGACGAGGCGATCCCGCTTCTCAGCGAACTGAAAACGGTCCGCGTTCTGAATATCGCCAATACGCAGATCACGCCGGAAGGCGCCGCGCGGCTTCAAGCGGCGATTCCGAAGTGCGTCGTGCTGCACGAATCGCTTGATGATATTCCGTGGCGATCGCCGGATGACGCCGCAGAAGGTGCGACGTCGATGGAGCAGGCGGGAAAAGAAAGCTACGGTCTCTCCTTTGATGGCGAGGATGATTTTGTCGTCCTTGAAGACTTCCAGCTCGGCCCCCAATCAGACTCCGCACAAGAAGGCTATACGGTCGAAGGCTGGGTTTCGATCGCGGCCGCTTTGGAAACAAACCAGACCGCCTTCGACTTCCGCACTAACCAGATCAAAATCTCGGCCTATACCGACGCCAGCCCCAAAAATGTTTGGCGATCCGTCTCTCGCTCGATAGCTACCAGGGAAGGGGTCATTCCTGTTGGCGAAAGCGTTAAACTGAATCAGTTCGTTCATGTGGCCGGCGTCTGGGATGGAAAACGCCATACTTTCTTTATGAATGGAAAATTCTTTGGCGGGGATCGGCTAATAGCGGAAGCCTCGGACTCCAATATCGTCGCAAACCTCTACTTGGGGCGCAAACCGCCCCACGAAGGCGAAAACTTATTCAAAGGCGTCTTCCGTCAATTTCGCATCTCGCAAGGAGCCCGATATACGCAGGACTTTGTTCCCGACGAACGCTTTCAAGCGGACGAAGACACGCTGGTTCTCTACCGCTTTGACGAAGGTCATGGCGACGTGCTGAAAGATTCGTCCGGGCATGGCCATGATGCGAAAATCGAAGGGGCGACGTGGGTTAAAGTCGAGGATCACCTGCAGGAAACGAATTCGAGCAAGCCGTAGCCTCAAAACCGCCGAAAATCGAGAAAACTCGCTATCAAGGAGACTGCAAACTATATTTAGAAGAAGCCGCACCTTGATTTGACGCTCACGAAGGCTCTCGCAATGACGAAAATCGGCTTGGCCCTCTCCGGAGGCGGATTCCGAGCGACGCTGTTCCACCTCGGAATCCTTCGCTTCCTAAAAGACGTCAACTTGCTCCATCAAGTGACCGATATCGCTTCCGTCTCGGGCGGAAGCATTCTCGCGGCACATCTGACCCTGAATTGGCATCGCTATACCGGGTCCGACGACGACTTCGACGAAGCGGTCTCCGAAATCGTCCGCTTCGTGCAGTTTGACGTCCGCAATCATGTCGTCCGCCGCTTGCCGTTTCAGTACCCCGCGCGGGTTGCCGCCAAACTGACGCACTTTTCGCCGCGTCAGTTTACTCCCAACGCGATTCTGGAGAAGTGCTACGAGCGATATCTGTATGGCGATCGCTGCCTGTACGAACTTCCCGAGCAACCGATGCTCCACATGCTGGCGACAAGCGTCAGCAACGGCGGACTGACCGTCTTCAACCGGAACGGCGTCTATATCCAACAGCGCTGCGATCTTGGCGGCATTCGCTTTGAGTTTGTGGCGGGGCAGATGGCGAGCATTCCGCGGGTGGTCGGCGCTTCGAGCGCCTTTCCCGGCTTCTTCCCTCCCGTCGAGTTCACCGCCGCCGATCTTGGCGTGCGGGACGGCGAGTTCCCAACCGAGTACTTCACCGACGGCGGCGTTTACGACAACCTGGGGATTCGCGCGTTCTCTTGGCTGGAAGACGCCGGCAAAACGTTCGACGAGATCTACGTCAGCGACGCCGGCAAGCCGTTTCAGATTCTCAGCGACAACTCCCTCGGCTTCGTCGGCCAGTCGATCCGCGCTTCCGATATCTTATGGGATCGCGTTTGGCAGTTAGAACGAGAAAACTTCGGCAAGCAAACCGGCTTCATTTTTCTGCCGATCACCGACACCGTCGAAATGGATCAGGACCCCACGCTGCACCCTGTGGTTCAAGCCGAGGTCCAAACGATCCGCACCGACCTCGATCGTTTTTCGGACGAGGAAATCAACGCCCTCGCCCAGCATGGCTACGAAGTCGCGCGAAAGGCCTATCGTCAAACGCACCCCGGAGAAGCCGAAAAGGTTCCGTCCGGCGAAGGATGGGCGCCGATCCCGAACAAACGAGCGCCTGGCCCCCGACTAACTGGATCGGGCAACGGCTCCGCGGCCGCTGCGCCCCCAACCGCCGTCGCTCGGCGACTCCGCAACTCGGCGTTGCGCCGGGTTTGGTCGACTCTCTTTGATTGGCGCGATTGGACGTCGTACGTCTACATCGCGATCGCGATCTTCGTCTTCGGTTATTTGCCGTTTAAAGCGTACCAGTTCTACAAGCAATCGCAGACGCAGGCCCAAGTGATCGCGGCGATCTCCAGCGGCAACCCCGACATTCATGAGATCCTCGGCCTGCTCGATCGCAACCCGCTCGCCGACTGGCAGCCAGATCCGGTACTCGACGTTGACACGGAAAGCGACGTCAAGCCAGAAGCAGTCGAGTTCCTCGATCACAGTCGAATCATCGATCTCCGTCGCTGGAAACCGTTGGAGAAAAGGATCGAAGACCAAGGAGGGGTCTATATCAAAGATCGGATCAGTGTGGTCATTCCTGAAGACGCCAAGTTCGACCCCGACCAAGGGACCAAGGTCGTCTTCCGCTATCCTTCGTTATTCAAGGACGTCGAATTTCATCAGCCGGACCAAAGATTCGTCGCCGAAATCCGCAAGCTCTCGAAACCGGTCATGGACTATGGCGTCGAACGGTGGTCCTACGAGGTCGAGTACGACTTCAGCGACTTGCCGCGGGGAGAACCGGTCACGTTGACGCTCGAGATGTTCGTGCGACTGCCGGCTCCGGTTACCCGAGCGCCGTTCGCCACGCGGTTCAAGACCGACCTGGTCAGCGTTTGGATGCTCTTCCCCGAAGATCGACCGTACCAGAACTACGAACTGGTCAGTTACCCGATCGACAAATCGAAGCCGCCGACCGTGATGAATTCGCGCTACCGCATCAATCATCCTTACGGTTCGTTGATCGGCTGGTCGGTCGTCAATCCGGAAATTGGCTACATTTATGAGTGTCGCTGGACCAACGAATAGCGACTACGAACTTCGCGCTAGCCACGTCCGAATCGCCGAGGGCGAACCTTCGGCCGCGATCACTCCGTCGGGACGAACCAGGACGCCGGAATCGGCATGCAGTCCAAACGTGCTTTGAAAGTGTCGCTCCGGATCGCGGAAATCTTGGCCGAGTTGGCGGCATTGCAAAAGGGGATCGGTCGGCCATAGCGCAGGCTTCGCGTCGGCCATCAAGATCAACGTGTAGAAAACGCTTTCATGCTCGGGACGCAGCAGCTGAATCGAGCTGACGCTTTGGCCGTCGATTTCTATCGGTACGTCCGGCATCGTAACCCCGGGCTCGATCTTCCCTTCGCTTTCGCCGGAGAGCGAACTATTCAGATACTTGACGTCATCCTCGGCCAGGATCGACGTCACCATTTTGCGTACCGCCGGGATGTGCGTGACGATCGACTGAATCACATCCTGTACGCCCCGCGTCAGGCGATTCGTGTTCATCGTCATCCGCATCGCTCGGCCGCTGATCTTGATCACCCGCGCCGCGACTGGGTGACGTTCTTCCTGATACGTCTCAAGCAGGGAAGCGTCCGCTGCTCCTCGCATCACCAGAGCCGTTTTCCAGGCAAGATTGACCGCGTCTTGAATTCCGGTGTTCATTCCCTGGCCGCCGGCCGGACTATGAACGTGCGCCGCATCGCCCGCCAAAAAGACGTTGCCGTGCACATACTGCGAGACCTGACGCTCGTTGATGCGGAAGTCGGCCAGCCAATAGGCGTCGGTGATCTTCCACTGCAGACGAGTCCGCTCAATTAACGACGCTTGCAGATCGGCGATCGTCGGATCTTGCCGCGGCGTTTCCGGTCCAACCATGCCGGCTTCAACGAAGATGCGATAGCGCGTGTCGGTAATCGGGAAGAGTTGGAGACTCCCTTGATCGGAGTTGGTCGAATAGAGCCAGCCGTGCGAGAGCGCACGCTCCCGCGCGTCGCGCGGCGTGTGCGGATTGACCCCATCTTTGACGTTGACCTCGATATCGCCGAGAAGCCACCGCTGGGCGACCGATTCGCCGGCGAAGTCGAGCCCCAGACCATGCCGGACGGTCGAGTGCGCCCCGTCGCAGCCGAACAAGTACGGCGTCTCGACGCATTCCGTGCCCTGCGGCGTCTTCAGCTGACAGAGAACGCGATCCCCCTTCCGCTCAAACGACTCCAGACAAGTCTCACGCTCGATGATGACGCCTCGCTTCTCCAAGGCGTCGATCAATGACGCTTCCACGTTCGATTGCGGAATCAGCAACCCCGGCGGCAGGACGTGCCCGGAATTGTCGAGCGTCATCGTGGCGTGATAGGCGCCTTGGTCGAAGAAATGGAGTCCCTTGGGAACCATTCCTTGTCCGAGCCACGTCTCGTAAGGGATCGCCGGGTCCAGGTTGATCAGCGATCGCCGCCAGAGAACGAGCGCTTTCGAGAGAGTCGTCGGAGCGTCGTTGCGGTCGATGATCCGTAACGGGACATTGAAGCGAGAAAGGGTCAACGCCGCGGCCAGTCCGACCGGGCCTGCGCCCACGACGAGAAGGGGAGAATCCATCGAACGCTCCATCGTATCAGGAAAGGAAATCTCATCGCCTACCGGCCTGCCCGCCACGCGACTCCGATTGTATCGACTTTCCTTGATCCGACCAATCGCAAGCGATGCGTTCCCCTGACGCAAAAACGGGAAGAGCAACAGCTCTCCCCGTCTATCTTGCGATCGCTAATGAATCGTCTCGACTACGGCACGATGGTTCGCAGCGTATTGAGCACCGGTTGTCCCGGCACGCGAACTTCCGTTCCGCCGTAGGGAGAATAGAACTGGTAGGTCGGTCGTCCGTAGATGATCGGCTGCGGCGACCCATAATACGGCGAATAGACGCGAACCGGCGTCGGTGCGTAATATCGCGTGACAGGCACGGCGCTTGGCGGCGTGTAAATGATCGGCGTCGGAGCGCCGTAATAGTAAGTCGTGACCGTCTGGGCCATCGCCGCCGCCGGAATCATCAACAAACCGAACGCGACCAATTGGATTATGCGATTTCTCATTGTTCGTCTCCTTGTACTGAGGAAGGCACAGTCCCTCGAGAACGGCGAGCGTTTGGCGTCAGGCTCGAGCAACCGTAACGCGAGCTTACTTTTGCAAACAACGTGCCGATTCCGTAAGTCCTAATCAAACAAGCGACTTCCTATCGAACGCATAGCGCCGGCGGTTAACGCTCGATCATGGTGACGTCCAAACGGCCAATACCAGCAGGTCAGCATATCTAATTCCCTCGATCGGAAGATATTTCAAAGGACTCGTCGATACGATTCGCTTGATTCGTTTCGCGCCGAATTTTTTCGCTCGGAACATTTCCGAGCAAGTCATCGCATTCTCCTCTTCGCAGCGCAATTCGCAACGTGCTGGCACGCAAGTCGCATTCTCCGTCGCACGCATCCTGGGCTATGCAGACGAGATACCGCAGGGGCAACTTGCGACGCTTACGAAGGAGATATCGAGGATGGAGATCATCAAACGCCTATGGAACGACGAAGCCGGGTTTATCATTTCGGTCGAGCTCATTTTGATCGCGACCATTTTAGTGATCGGACTTCTGGTGGGGCTCGTGACGATTCGTGACTCGATCACGGGAGAGCTCTCCGACGTCGGCGGCGCCATCGGCGATCTGAATCAGTCGTACGTGATCTATGGAATCACTGGCCCCTCGGCCGCCGTCTCCGGCAGCGGGTTCGCCGACAACGCAGATACCAACGATTCGCCGGGAGATCCGCCTGGCTTGATGGACAACTGCATCGTCGTGGCGCCGACCGTCGGCAACGAATCGGGAGTCGCCCCCACTCCCAACGGATAAGCTTTCGCAACGGCAAGACACAAAAAAACAGCGACAAGTCAGGCGATGCCAACTCGTCGCTGTCGTTTTATTTTGCAGCACAAGGAGATCTATTTGCTGATCGCTTCCCAATCGGGAGCTTCCGTCAGTACCGCGTCGTACTTCGCTTGCAGTTGCTTTTTCATGCGAGCGACCAGTTCCGGCTTTTCCGCCGCCAGATCGTGCTTTTCGGCCAGGTCGTCATTCAGGTTGTAAAGCTCCAGCGTCGAGAGCTTCGCCTGCTTGATCGCCTGTGAAAGTTCCGGGCGAAAATTGCCGCCGGCCTTCTTGGTGCCGAGATCAACATGGGCGACCAGTTTCCAATCGCCAACCCGCATCGCCACCTTGGCCGGTCCAATGGCGTTGTAGTAATGCCAGAAGAGCGGGGCAGGGCGGTCCACTTTTTCTCCCTGAAGCGACTTTGCGAAGCTGGCGCCATCGAGCGCACGATCGGTCGGCGCCGCGACGCCGGCCAGTTCGCAGAGGGTCGGCAAAATGTCGAGCCCGCAGATCGGTTCGTCACTTTCGGCTCCTGGTTTGATGTGCCCCGGGAAACGAACGATGTCGGGAACGCGAATTCCCCCTTCATAAATATGCAGCTTCATCCCGCGCAGCGGACCGGGCGAACCGTGCGAACGCCAGGCGCTCGGATAACGATCGAGCGTCTCCGGTCCGTTGTCGCTGGTGAAGAAGACGAACGTGTTGTCAGTCAACTTCAATTCGTCGACCGCTTTCATCAAGCGACCGACGGCGCGGTCCATGTTCTCGACGTTGGCGTAGTAGAGGGCTTCCCCCTTTTTCTTTGCGTCACCGTAGTGCGTGACCAGTTCGTCCGGCGAAGCGATCGGCTCGTGCGGTTCATGAAAACAGACGAACGCAAAGAAGGGCTTGTCGGCGTCGCGGCCGGTTTTCAACCACTGGATCGCCTCGTCGGCGACGACCTGGCACGAGTAACCCTGTTGCTCGCCGACCGCTTTCCCGTTGCGGACGAAGTTGTTCGGGTTTTCATGCGTCGGAGCCGCGTTGTTTTGGGTGCTGAACCAATGATTGAATCCTTGGTCCCCAGGCTGCGGCTGCTGGTCGCTATTGAACTTGCCGTTCAAGTGCCACTTGCCGACGTGGCACGTGTCGTACCCCGCGTCTTGCAGCAGCGAAGCGACCGTCTTCTCGCTCTGCCGGACGTGCATGACATTGCCGGCCGGAATCCAGTCGTAAACGCCGATACGGCTCGGCGTGCGTCCCGTCATCAAGCCGGCTCGCGACGACGAACAAACCGGCGCCGACGAATAACAAGCGGTCAAACGCATTCCCTGCTTGGCGAGTACGTTCAAGTTGGGCGTCTGAATCGTCTGGTTGCCGTAACAGCCAAGATCGCCGTACCCCAGATCATCGCACAAGATGACCAAAAAGTTAGGGCGATCTTCCTTGGCGAAAGCGGTCGCGACCGTCGACAGGACCAGAACCAGTCCCAAGGCGAACCTTCGCATTAGTTCTTTCCTTTCGCGTTGTTCTTCTTCGCCTTCGGCTCAGGGAACTTCCAGCTGTCGCTCGGCGTGTAGGCCGCGGCCATCAGCTTGGTCATCTCCGCCACTTTCTCCGGATTGTCAGCGGCCAGATCATGCTCTTCGCCCAGATCGTTCTTCAGGTTGTAGAGACGAACCGGCGTATTGATCGGCTGCTGAATCGCTTTCCAGTCGCCCAGGCGAACCGCTTGAGCGCCGCCCCCTTCGTAGAACGCCCAGTAGAGATAATCGTGCTGTTTCTGGGTTCCCATGCCGGTCAGGGTCGGCAGGAACGAAATCCCATCGATGTCGCTGGGCACCTTATCGCTGTCGCCGGCGACGGCGGCCAAGGTCGGCATCACGTCCCAAAAGGCGCCGGCGAAATCCGATTCGCTGCCGGCTTTGACATGACCCGGCCAGCGGACGATCGTCGGAACGCGAATGCCCCCTTCGTGCAAGCTTCGTTTGATTCCTTGCAGCGGACCGTTGGAGTCAGCGAAGTCGGGATCGTTCCCCCCTTCACGATGCGGACCGTTGTCCGACGTGAAGATCACCAGCGTGTTGTCGTCGATGCCGTCCGCCTTCAACTTGGCGAACAACTTGCCCAGATCGCGATCCATCCGCGAGATCATCGCCGCATGTCCCTTTTGCGGTTCGGGCCAATCTTTGTTGGCGTAGTCGCCATAGTCGGGAACTTCCATTCCCTCTTTGCCCGCTTCATTGTTGGCGTGCGGAATGGTGAGCGCGAGATAAAGAAAGAAGGGAGCGTCTTTCTTCGCGGCGCCATCGATCCACTTCATCGCTTCGTCCATGCATAGGTCGTGCGAGTAGTCGACTTTCTCCTTCGCGATCCCTTGTCCCCATTGGCCTTCTTTCAGCGGGACGTTCTTCAGCGGAAAGCGTTCTTCGTTCCGCATCAGATAGGTCGGATAGTAGTTGTGAGCGTGCGTCTGATCGAGATAGCCGAAGAAGTAGTCAAATCCTTGTCGCGTCGGCACACCGGTCGAGCCTTCATGCCCCAAACCCCATTTGCCGATCAGCGCCGTTTGATAGCCGGCCTCTTTCAAAACCTTGGCGACCGTGACATCGCTGGGACGCAGGTTGTCTTTGGCGTTGCCGCGAATGAAGCAATGCCCCGTGTGCAAACCCGTCATCAAGACGCAGCGCGACGGAGCACAGACCGTGCAGCCGGCGTAAAAGTTGGTCAGCCGCATCCCTTCACGAGCCATTTCATCCAGGTTCGGCGTCGCGATCTTCTGCTGTCCGAAACAGCCCAGATCGCCGTACCCCAGGTCATCGGCCATGATAAAGATAATGTTCGGCTTCTCGGCGGCGTTGGCGGCCGTCGCGCCGGCAAGAAGGACAAGTGCGCAGAACGCAATCGAGCGCAGTTGGTGCATGCTTCGACTCTCCGAATCGAGGACAAGAGGGTGTTAGGTGGGTACTCCTAAAATAGTCGAAGTTCTCCCGGTTTTTTAGTGCCCGGGGCCCATTCCGGCCGTTTTCTCACCGGTT
The DNA here is from genome assembly GCF_020966755.1 of Blastopirellula sediminis. Taxonomy (NCBI): domain Bacteria; kingdom Pseudomonadati; phylum Planctomycetota; class Planctomycetia; order Pirellulales; family Pirellulaceae; genus Blastopirellula; species Blastopirellula sediminis. The sequence continues at coordinate 3,700,533 of NZ_JAJKFT010000010.1, read as the reverse complement.
TTCTGCGTTCAGCCGAGATTTGACGAATCGTCGAGCGGCAACTCCATTGCGAAGTTGGTCAGCAATTCGCCATTTAGCGCGACCTGCCGCTCTTCGACAACGCGAAAACCCTTCTTCTCAAACACAGGTCGGGCGCAGTGCGACGCTTCGACGAAGACTCTCAGCAGACCGGCAGCCACGCAATTCTCGATCGCCAAGTCGACCAGCGCGGAAGCGATTCCCTTGCGGACTTCCTCGGGATGGACGTACATGCAGTCGATATGTCCATCGTCATCCAGTTCCAGAAAACCAGCGACGCGTCCCTCACTTACATAGACGTAGGGACGCTTCTGTTCGCAGCGAGTTTTCCAGTGCTCTGGATTCGGCCGCTTGTCCGACCAGGCGGCGCACTGCGCCGGCGTGTAGACCTCCGACGCGACCTCATGAATCGCCCGGGTGAAGATTTCGGCGATCGCCGTGTGATCGCCTGGTTCGTACCGCCGAATCATTTTGAATCCTGCGAAGCGGAACCGGCGGACTCTTCGTCGCTCGACTTGTCCGGTTGTTGCAAGCGTTGCCAATGAATCCGCGCAACGTCCCCCATGTACGAATTCATCGCCCCCGTAGCGGTCTTCTGCAAATCGGGACTCGCCGCTCGTTTGAGAAACGGCTTCGCCTTCGCATCATCTCCGATCGCTTCGTAGTAGAGCCCGAGATAGAGATCGGCGTAAAACCGGCGGCCGGCTCGCTCCGCTTCGCTGGCTTCTCCGGCTTCCACTGCCTTCAGCACCTCTTCCTCGGTCGCAGCGCCCCGATAGAAGCGGTGCAGCGTCATCATCGGGATCCGGCCATCGCCTTCGATCGGCAACAGTTCGGCCTGAGCTTTGTCGACGCCGTCCGCTTGAGCCATACAAAGGAATCGCCAGGCCGCGTTCTCAACGTCGTTGCTCAGATACTTCTGATAGAGGGCGAACTGATCGGCGCCTTCTTGAAACCGGCCGGCATAGTAGAGCGTGATGCCTCGTTCCCACAGCTTCGGCTTCTCGGCGGGATGGAGCTCGGCGTATTTGTCGAAGTCGGCGGCCGACTTGGCGATCTGGCCGATCCGAAACTCCTCTCGCCCGCGAACATAATAGAGAAACGTAATCCCATCCGGCTGCGGATTACTCTCGAGGGCCTTGGTCGCCAGTTCGACCGCTTTCGCGCTGTCGCCACGCGACGCGGCGACGCGAGCCTGAAAAGCGAACTCTATGGCCGTATCGTCCTGGGCGATCAATCGGGACGAAGCGAAGAGGACGGGGAAGAGCAGCAACAAGCGAATCAGGTAACGCATCGCAAAATCCAAGCTGGAGAAGTCGATCGCCGTAAATCAGGCTCTCGATTTTTCCAGCTTTCGTACGGCGTTGTCAATCAAGCGTTGAATCGGCTTGCGACGTACCCGCAGTTGCGCCTCGTCCGAGAGGCACCACCGCCGCCGGAATTCTTCGCTCCGTCCCCAGATCGAGTATTCGACATCGACCCGCAGCAGGTAAGCGCGGATACGCCCAGGCTCTTCGTTGCGCGAAGTCGGAAACTCGTCGATTGGATCGGGAAAACGGAACGAACATCCCAGCCCCAAATCGGCGGCGAAGAGACGGAGCAAATGCTCAGTATCCGTCGTCTGGTGAGGCGTCATATGAAATCCCCACCGCGCCCCATTCGAACTTGAACTGAGACAAAAGAAGGGCCCCCGGCTCGTCATGCGGTAGGGGACTCCGCACAGAAAAACAGGCTGCTTCGGCATTCCATCCCTTGGGGCGAAACAAGTCGAACTCGAGTTGGGAGTGATGCCACGAGAGTAGGACATACCACCCTAAGAGGTTCCCCTCTGAAATAGTAATACGCAAACGTTTGTTTCGACAAGCGGGAGGGCAATTTTTCAGAACTTCATGCACAAAACTTTCGATTCTCGCCATAAACGCCACATTGTGGCCGAAGTATGGCGAGCTATCGATCTTTGCGCTCTTTGTGCATTGCCAGCACTAATCACCTTGGCTCGCTTCGGTTTACGGAGATCGAAGCTTCTCACAATGAAGAGCTATTCTCAAATTGAGACACCCAGGCGAGGGTTCGACTGCCAATTCCGGCGTGCTATCAAGCGAAAAAGAAAAATCGCAACTACCTTCGCAATAAAGAGTTGCGATTAGATCACGCGGTGCGATTGAAAATTTTTCCATCATTGGCCCTCGGCTTGCATTTGTACTGGTTAGGCAAACGCGAGACGCCGCGATCAAGGCGAACGCGAGCCGAACTCCCCCCTTGAATTAGCGAAGAACGCACAAGTCCAGCGACCACTGGAAGGAACCCAAAACATGTTGATTCTGAGCCGTAAGATTGGAGAAACCATCCACGTAGGCGACAACGTCACGATCGTAATCAATCGAATCTCGGGGAACCGAGTCACCGTCGGCATCGACGCCCCCAACCAAGTTCGCATTCTGCGTGGCGAAGTCATCGAATCGGACGAACAGCCGCATGCCGAAGAGCATGCCTGCCTAACCCAGGAAGTGCTGCTAACGGGCACGCATTGAATAGCACCGCGGCTCAATCAGCCGCGCAACACCGAGCAATCTCCAGACAAATGACCCGGCAGAGGTGGAAGCCGGGTCATTTGCGTTCTTGACGCAGCAGCGGGATCTACCCACCGGCAACTTCGCGCACCACTTCGACGGCGCGTGCCAACTCCGCTTCGTCTGCCAACAATACCGGGTGATGCAGCGTGATCGTCGCTTCGGCCGCCCGACGCGCTTCCGGCAACTGTCCCAATTTGCGACACCACGAATCGGGCCGCTTGGCGAAACCTCGAAAGCCAGCGTCGATCGCGACTCCCGCCGACTGCAAGCGAGCACATGTCGCTTCCCGCGCTGCCGGATCGGCCAGGTACCAGCCAACCTTGTAATAGACAGGGCTATCGTCGCACGGCGGCGGAGAGTTCCACGCCGTAGAATTCTTCGTCGCGTCGCGCAGTCGCGCTACGGCGGCGGCTCGTCGCTGGTTCCGTGCGTCGAGCTTCTCCAATTGCGGCAATAAAACCGCAGCCTGCAGTTCGCTGAGCGGAAACGCATGGTTTCCCCGCTCGCAGAAGACCTTCGCTCGCTGGAACACATCGGGTCGTGAGGTGACGATCGCTCCGCCTCGCCCTGCGGTCAACAACTTGCTGCCGCCGAAACTCAGCGTCCCGACATCTCCCCAAGTTCCCGCTTTGCGTCCGCCGATCACCGCCCCCGGCGACTGACAGGCGTCTTCCACTACCTGCAACTGATGTCGCTGGGCGATTTCCATCACCGCCGGCATGTCGGCGAGATCGCCATGCAGATGCGAAACGAGGACTGCCTTCGTTTCCGGCGTGACCGCCGCTTCGAGCTGACTGACGTCGATCCGCCAACAATTGGGCTCGATGTCCACGAGCGCCGGGCGTAAGCCAGCCGCTTGAATCGCCCGAAAATTGCCCGCGAAGTCATACGCCGCCAGCAACACCTCGGCGCCTTCCGGCAAGTTCAATGCTCGCAACGCGATCTCGACCGCAATCGTGCCCGACGCACAGCTAAAAGCATGCGGCACGCCAAAGTACTGGGCCAGTTCCGCTTCCAATCGCGGAACATGCGGCCCATGATACTTACCCCAACTGCCGTCGGCGTACGCGGCCAACAGCGCATCGCGTACGTCGTCATCTTCTAGCGGCCAGAGGGGAGATTGCGGCGAGTCCGAATCGCTCACGGAACCGCCCACCACGCGTCGAGCTTCGCCTGGAGTCGCTTGACCACTTCCGGCTGCTGGGCGGCCAGGTTGTTCTCTTCCGTCGGGTCTTTCTCGACGTTGAACAACTCGATCTTCACGTTCGGTTCGTTGGGAGCGTACGGCACGATTAACTTCCACGGCCCTTCGATCACCCAGCGGAACATCAGGCTTTTCGCCGGATCGTCCATCGCGCGGATGTCATGCTCCAGGATCTCGCCATAGATCGTATCGCGGGCGTCGACCGCTTTGGCGTCGAGCAGGTTAATCCCTTCCATCTCCGGCAACTTCTCAATGCCGACCGCGGCCAACACCGTCGGGACGATGTCGATCGAGCTGGCGAGCTGCGTCGTGTTCATCTGAGGCGACATATGACCAGGCCAACGAATCATGATCGGCGTGCGAGTTCCCCCTTCGTACTGCGAGCGTTTCGAGCGGGGAGCGTACTTGCTTTCGTTCTCGAGATTGATCCAGCCGTTATCGCAGATGTAAATCACGATCGTGTTGTCCGACAGCTTCTCTTCGTCGAGGAAGTCGAGCAGCTGGCCGCACGTTTCGTCGAACCACTCGCACATCGCCCAATACTTGGCGATCGGCAGGCTCTTGGTCTTGTCGCTATACTTGGCCAGCAGACGTTCCGGCGGAGTATGCGGCGTGTGCGGCATGATCGGAGCGTACCAGAGGAAGAACGGCTTGTTGTCCGCTTTCGCTTCACGCACGAAGTCGTAAATCGGCTTCAGTCCGGTCCGGCCGATCTTCAATCCTTCATCGCCATGTCGACCTCCGCGAGTGATGTCGCCGTGCGTCATCCCCTGGTCGAAACCGCCGCGCGAGAAGTTTCCTTCCCACCATTTGCCGGTCTGCAGCGAGACGTACCCTTTTTCCCGCTTCAGGATCTCGGGCAGCTTCGGCATCTTGTCGATGTGCTGCAGATAGTCGTTGCGAGTGCCGGTTTGATACGGAGCCGAGGGATCTCCCTTCGCCGTCTTCGGCGGATCGTTACCAACGACCCCATGTTGATGGGCATAGAGGCCGGAGATGATCGTCGCTAGCGACGGTCGGCACAAGCTGTCCGGCACATAGCCGCGGGTATAGGTGAGCGACTGGTGAGCCAAGCGGTCGAGATTGGGGGTCTGGATCGACTTATGTCCCATGAAGGAATAGTCGCCCCAGCCTTGATCGTCAGACAGGATCAAGACGATGTTTGGCGGGGTATCGGCCGCAGCGGCCCAGCTGCAAACAACCGCAGCTAGCAACAATGCGCGGAAGCAATGATAGAAGTGCATGAAAATCCTCATCGGGGTGGGGAGTTTGCCTTGACTTGGGGTGGGCAGACTTCGTATTGTCCCTCGACAAAACTACCGAGTCCAGTTCTCTTCTGGGATTTCCGCTAGAGATGGGGGGTAGCGGATCGATGGAAACGCCGCACCAACGACAATTCGTACGCTGTATTCTCGCCATTGGCCTGTTCGCCTTGTTGCTAACGACCACCGGCTGCGCTGGCGATACCTTTATGTCAGTACGCAAAACGCCGCGCAATCCGCTCGCGGGGCAATTGCAACTCCTCTCGCGTCAAGGCCCGCAAGCGACTGAACGGACCAAGCAGCTTCTGCGGCAATACGATCTCGAAAAATACGCTGAAGGGGACCATCGCGAGGCGCTCGATCAGCTCGCCCAAGAGCTGGAACAAGAGCCGACCGCCGAAAAAACGTACGCCTACGCCGAGCTTTGCTACATCGCCGGCTCGCGAGCCGAAGCGCTCGGCAAAAAGGCGACGGCGCTCGAATTATTCGCCTCTTGCGCCGCCCATTCCTATTACTATCTCTTCGATCCGAAGTTCGCTCGCCAGGATCATATTTACGATCCGCAATTCCGCGGCGCCTGCGACTTGTACAACGGCTCGCTCGAATCGGCCCTCCGCATCGTCCGTGCGCAAGGAAAGTTGAAGCCGGGCTCAGTCTATCGAATCACCACGCCGCAACATGAGTTCCAGGTTGCGCTGCAGCTTTCAGGACGCTGGAATCCGGAAGACTTCGACCACTTCGAGTTCGCTTCGGACTACGAAGTGAAAGGGCTTCGCAACCAACATCGCCAATATGGATTGGGCGTGCCGCTGATCGCGATCTGCAAAGGCGCCAAGACCGGCAAGGCGGAAGACAAGTATCTGCCGCCGGGGCTCGCTTACCCGCTGACCGCATTCCTGGAAGTAACTCCGCAGAAACAGACGGAAGGCTCGTCGGTCCACTTCTGCAAGATCGAACTTTACGATCCGCTGATGCAGAACGAAGTGAAGATCGGCAACAAGACGACTCCGCTCGAAGCTGACATCAGCACGCCGCTCGCCTACTACCTCGATCAACCGCAGTTCCGCGACACCGACTTGGCGACCTGGGGCCTTTTGCTCCCAGGCCACAGCGAAACAGTGCAGGGGCTCTACATGCTCGAACCGTACGATCCGCAGAAGATCCCGGTCGTTATGGTGCATGGATTGTGGTCGAGCCCGATTACCTGGATGGAAATGTTCAACGATCTCCGCGCTCAGCCCGAGATCCGCGACAACTACCAATTCTGGTTCTATCTCTATCCGACCGGCGAGCCGTTCTGGATCAGTGCGACGCAGTTCCGCCGCGACCTGCAAAAGGCGCGCGAAGATCTCGACCCGCAGCATCAGGCTTTGGCGCTCGACCAGACGGTACTGATTGGGCACAGCATGGGCGGTCTTGTTTCTCGCTGGCAAACGATCGACAGCCAACAAGATTTCTGGGCGATGGTCAGCGACCAGTCGCCGGATAAGCTGCAAGGAACCGCTCAAGACAAACAGCAGCTGATGAGCATGCTCTTCTTCGAGCCGAGCCCGTCGGTTCGCCAGGTGATCACGCTTGGCACGCCGCATCGCGGCAGCGATTTCGCCAATCCGACGACGAAATGGCTCGGCCGCCATCTGATCGCCTTGCCGGAATCGCTAACTGGCGCTGAAAAGCGTTTGAAAGAAGCGAACCCGAACTACTTCCGCGACGCCGAGATGTTGGCGGTCGCTACGAGCATCGATTCGCTGGCTCCCGACTCTCCGGTCTTGCCGAAGATCATCGAGGCGCCCAAGGCGCCATGGGTCAAATACCACACGGTGATCGGCGTGGTCGATCAAGATACGTGGCTAGGCACGTTCGCGGGGAAGAGCGACGGGGTGGTCGAGTATTCGAGCGCTCACTTGGAAGAGGCGGCTTCGGAACTGGTGGTTACTGCCGATCATGCGAATGTTCACCGACATCCACGCAGCATCCTACGCGTCCGAAGCATTCTACGAGACCACATTGAAGGACTGCGTCAGGAGTATGTCGCCGCGACGCAGCTAGGCGCTCCCCTTCATCCAGCGTTTCCAAATTCCACCGTGATGCAAGCCGGGCATTCAGCGCCGATTCAAAACAGCGCCCCACAAGGCGGCTACGGCGGTCCATCGATGTCTGAATCACTTCACTTGACTCCGTCCAAGTAAAAATCAAAACGAGAGAGCGGCGTTAGCGACGCCTGGCATGCCCTACCAGGCGTCTTTGTCCCTGACTAGCGATTCGCCATGAACTCACGCATCGTCTGCAGCCGAGCTTTCGGCTGCTCGAACTGAGCCGGTTCATGCTTCGGCTCTTCGGCCGAAATTCGGAACGAGAGAACCCGGTAATCGTCCCCATCGTTATGGGCGTTCAGAAAGGGGTTCAGGCCCGATTGGCTATCCTCGCTCGGCTGAGCGGCAGCCGACTGCTCGTCGTCGGCCATTTCCGACTTCGGCAATTCGCCGCGAACGACTCGGACATCCTTGGGGGCCTCAATACCGACGCGAATCGAATTGCCTTTCACCTTCAGGATGGTGATCACAATGTCGTCGCCAATCTGAATCTTTTCCTGTTGTTTCCGGGTCAGAACCAGCATCCTACACTCCTTTGCTTGGAAGAATCCTTGGGTAAGCGATTGCGAAAGGATTCTTCGCATTTGGCATGCCAAAGACTAACCTCATTTTTCCGAATTGTCGCAACCATCAATCCGACAAGGACTTCCACACTTTCGCCAGGGCGCTAGCGATCTGGACAGTTGGTGTACATACTTACAATTTCCTTGCAGGATTTACCGAGAACCGGCCGTCAGACCTTCAAAATGGCGGTCGGATCGGTCGCGATTGATCTCCAATTCTGCGGCAGAGAAGGGGCAGCGCTTCGGTCTCTCTGTCTCCCGACTTCCTTCGCTTCCAAAGAAAATGTTTGCACTAGTTCTACATTATCGATAATATAGAAACTAACCCAGCCCCGGAGATTTCCCATGGTCAAACGTCAGTGCATGAGCGACGAGATCCGCGATACCTTGGCGACAAGGATCTACGACGGATCGCTGCAGCCGGGCGAACGTTTGATCGAACTGGCGATCGCCCAGGAGTTTGGCACCAGCCAGACTCCGGTGCGGGAAGCGTTACGCGAACTGGAAGCGATGCGTCTCGTCCAGTCCGAGCCGTACAAAGGAACCCGCGTTCGCGAGATCACTCCCCGCGAAATGGCCGAAGCCTACCTGGTGCGCGCCATTCTCGAACAGCGCGCCGCCGAACTGGCCGCCCCACGCTTTCAAAACTCCATCGACCGACTGCAACAGAAGGTCGACGAGATTTGCGAGTCGGCCGCCCGCGGCGATATCGACGCCTACGCGCGCAGCAACATGGAGTTTCACCGCGCAATTGTCGCCGCGGCTGACAATCAAGTGCTGCTGCAAAGCTGGGACGCGCTGCAGTTCGACGCGCGAATCCGGGTCAACCTGTTTCGCAAGAACAAAGCGATCGTCGATCGTGCGGCCGAACACCAGCCGATTATCGACGCGCTCGCTCGCGGCGATGGCGACGAAGCAGGACGCTTGCTCCGCGAACATTCGGAATCGTTCGCCGCCGTCTGGGCCCAGGAAGCGCAAAACCCCACGTCCGACTCGGACGCCCCCACCTCGTCATGCTCGGTCGAGATGTCGACAACGACAGATTGATCGGTCCCCGCCCCTGACTATCGACCTTCCTACCTTGAGTAGTTCAACGTCATGTGGATTGTTCGCCTGGCGCTACGGCGACCGTATACCTTCGTCGTAGCCTCGATGCTGATTGCGATCGCCGGCGCGGTCTCGATTCGTCGCATGGAGACCGATATCTTCCCGGAGATCAACATTCCGGTCGTCGCCGTGATCTGGACGTACGAAGGAATTCCGCCCGATCAGATGGAACAGCGGATCGTCGGCAGTTACGAGCGGGTCCTCTTTTCGACCGTCAGCGACATCGAGCATGTCGAGAGCCAATCGCTGAACGGGATCAGCGTGGTGAAGGTCTTTTTGCAGGAAGGCGCCAGCGTTGATGCGGCGATCTCGCAGATCGTCGCCACCTCGCAGCAGGCGCTGAAGTCGATGCCGCCTGGCATCTTTCCGCCGCTGGTGATGCGGTACAACGCCGCCAACGTGCCGATCGTCCAAGCGTCGATCGGTAGCGAGTCGCTCACCGAACAACAACTTTACGACCTGGCCACCAACTCGATGCGGCCAGGCCTGGCGCCGGTTCGCGGAGCGCAATTGACCTGGCCCTATGGGGGCAAAGTGCGGCAGATCATGATCGACATCGATCCGGCCAAGCTGCATGCGTGGGGAATCTCGCCGGGCGAAGTCTCGGAGGCGGTCAACGCCCAAAACCTGATCCTCCCTTCCGGTTCGGTAAAGATCGGCGCCCAGGAGATGAACGTTCGCTTGAACGGCAGTCCCGAAGCGGTCGAAGCGATCGGCGATCTGCCAATCAAATCGGTCGGCAGCCGGACGATCTTCATTCGTGATATCGCCGCCGTGCGAGACGGGTTCGCTCCGCAAACCAACATCGTCCATGTCGACGGCAAACGGGGCGTCTTGCAGCCGATCTTGAAATCAAGCGGTTCAACCCTCGACATCGTGCAAGGAGTCCGCGATCGACTTCCCGCCGTGATGGCGACGCTGCCGGAAGAAATGAACGTCACGCTATTGGCCGATCAGTCGATCTTCGTCCGGCATGCCGTGCAGGGGGTGCTCGTCGAAGCGGGAATCGCCGCCGGACTGACCGGCGCGATGATCCTGCTCTTTCTCGGATCGTGGCGCAGCACGCTGATCATCGTGATCTCAATTCCGCTGGCGATTCTCGCGTCGATCACCATCATGGGCGCCATAGGCCATTCGTTGAACGTGATGACGCTCGGCGGGCTGGCGCTGGCGGTCGGTATTCTGGTTGACGATGCGACGGTCGAGATCGAAAACATTCACCGCAATCTGCACATGCGGAAAGGATTGACGACCGCCATTTTGGACGGGGCCCAGCAGATTGCAATGCCGGCGTTCGTTTCGACACTCTGCATCTGCATCGTCTTTTTGCCGATCGGGTTTATCACCGGCGCCGCTCGCGCTTTGTTCGTGCCGATGGCGCTGGCGGTCGTCTTCGCGATGTTCGCCAGCTATCTGCTCAGTCGAACTTTGGTGCCGACGATGACCCGCTATTTGCTTGCGGCTGAAGTCGAACGCTATTCGCCCGACGGACATACGGCGACGCCGGGGGTGTTCGGGCAGATTCACAATGGCTTCAACCGGCTGTTCGATCGCCTGAAAGGGCTTTACGGCAGTTGCTTATCGTGGATGCTGGCCCACCGCGCGGCGACGCTGACCCTGTTTGCGTTATTCGCCGGCGGTTCGTTCGCGCTGGCGCCGATGATCGGGCAAGACTTTTTCCCGTCGGTCGACTCGGGACAGATTCGCTTGCACGTGCGGGCTCCGGCCGGAACGCGCGTTGAAGAGACCGAACGTCATTTTGCCCGCGTGGTCGACACGATCCACGAAATCATTCCAGCTCACGAGATCGAGTCGATCATCGACAACATCGGCATTCCGAACAGCGGCATCAATCTGGCGCTGAGCGACGGGACGCTGATGTCGTCGGCCGATGGCGAAATCCTGGTCACGCTGCATCACGGTCATTCGCCGACGGCGGAACATCAAAAACAGCTCCGCCGTGAACTTCAGAAGCGTTTTCCCGAGCTGACCTTCTTCTACAAACCGCCTGACATCGTAACGCAAGTGCTGAACTTCGGGCTCTCGGCGCCAATTGACATTCAATTGACCGGGCCACGTCGCAACCAGAAGGAAAACTTCGAAATCGCTCAGCAGATTCGGAGTCGCATCGAAGCGATCCCCGGCGCCTCCGACGTCCGGATCCACCAGGTTCCCTTCGCACCGGAACTGCGGATCGAAACCGATCGCACGCTGCTGAGCCAACTTGGCATCTCGCAATATGACGTCGCCAGCGACGTGCTGGTCTCGCTCAGTTCGAGCAAGCAGACCAATCCCAACTATTGGCTCGATCCAAAGAAGGGGATTCAGTATCCGCTGGTCGTGCAGTCGCCCCAGCGGCAACTCGACTCAGTCTCGGCGATCACGGGAACTCCGATCACGCCGCGTAACGCCAACGCCGACTCGCAATTGCTCGGCAATCTGGGCTACGTCAAGCAAGATGTCGGCGCGACGAACGTGACGCATTACAACGTCGCTGGAAGCATCGACATCCTGGCTGGCGTCGATGGAGCTGACCTGGGAAGCGTATCGGCACAGATCAATCGAGTACTCGACGAGTTTCAAGACAAACTCCCCCGCGGCACGACGATCAAAGTCCGTGGGCAAGTCGAAAGCATGCGAAGTTCGTTCGCCGCTCTCGGTTACGGCGTGATCTTCGCGATCGTGCTGGTCTACTTGCTGATGGTCGTCAACTTTCAATCGTGGACTGATCCTTTCATCGTGTTGATGGCGCTGCCAGGCGCCGTGAGCGGTATTCTCTGGATGCTGTTCGTAACGCAAACGACGATCAACGTTCCGTCGCTGATGGGGACGATCATGTGCATCGGCGTGGCGACCGCTAACTCGATTCTGCTGGTCACATTCGCCAACGATCAACGTCAACTTGGCAAGAACGCGCATGACGCCGCTTGGGCCGCGGGCGTGACGCGCTTGCGTCCCGTGCTGATGACCGCCGGCGCGATGATCTTGGGGATGTTGCCGATGTCGCTGGGCTTTGGAGAAGGGGGAGAGCAGAACGCTCCGCTCGGCCGCGCGGTGATCGGCGGGCTGATGATGGCCACGTTGGCGACCCTGATCCTGGTGCCGGTGATTTACAGTCTGCTGCGGGTAACGCCGCCGAAATCGCAGCAAGAGATGGACAATTTAGAGGAGCCTGCCGCCGTATGAACCACACGACTACCAATCCCAGCATGAATATTGAAAACCTTGATCCCGATGAAGCCGGTCCGCCGGCGCCGGTTCCGAAGGTTTCGGCCGCCGTGGCGACGCTGTTGTTTCTGACGCTCTCGGGAGCGATCGCCGGCGTCTTCTTGCTCGGCTGGTTTCCGAAAGTTCGGCAGCATGCGGCGCTGGCTGAAGAGACGCATCGGTTGACGCATGCGACGCCCGAGGTCGAAACGATGATCCCGACGCCGGCCGCGGCGAGCGTCGCCGTTCAGTTGCCGGGCGAAATCCAAGCCGAGGAAGAAACGGTGATCTTCCCCCGTATCAGCGGCTACTTACGAAAATGGCACGTCGATATCGGCGATCAAGTGAAAGCGGGCCAACTGCTCGCCGAGATTGATACGCCGGAGGTTGATCAACAACTTCAGCAAGCGGAAGCGACCGTCGAACAACTGAAAGCTCGTCGTGAAGTCGCCGAGACGAAGCTGGAACTGGCTCGTTTTACGCTCGAACGACTTCAGCGGCTCGTGATTTCAAAAGCGGCGTCGCAACAAGCGTTCGACGAAGGCCAGGCTGAATTCTCGGTCGCGCAGCACCAGATCAAAGTCGCTGACGCCGACATCGCCGCAGGGATGGCCGAACTGCAGCGAATCAAAGAAATGCAGTCGTTCGCCCAGGTCTTCGCTCCGTTTGACGGGACAATTACCCAGCGTTCAATCGATCTGGGGCAACTGGTCACCTCGGGCAATGATCAAGCGCAGTCCCTCTTCCGCTTGGAGCGAACCGACCTACTACGCGTCATCGTCCACGTTCCGCAGATTTACGCCTCGGGGATCAAAGCCGGCGAGGAAGCTCCATTGGTCGTGCGGGAACTACCCCACAAAACCTTCACCGGCCGCGTCGAACGAACCGCCCGTGCGATCGACATGCAAACGCGAACGATGCGGACTGAGATAGCAGTCGACAATTCGGCCGGCTTGCTGTTGCCAGGCGCCTACGTCCGTGTACAACTGCACGTCGAGCGCGAAAACCCGCCGTTGATGGTCCCCGCGTCCGCATTAATCTTTAACGCCAACGGCGCCCAGATCGCGGTGGTCAATTCGCAAGACTTGATCGAACTGCGGCCGGTTGAAGTCGAAATGGATCAAGGAACGTCGCTGGGAATTTCGAAAGGAATCGAGCCGGGGCAAAGGATTGTCGTGAATCCTGGCGAACGGCTCGTTGAGGGGATGGAGGTCGCCGTGTTGGCGCCGGTAAAAGATACGTAAATTGATCGCGCGGCAGGATTAGGGGATGTTGACGCATTGCCGACGTTGCGGACACTGGAACGCTGTGATCCGCCGTCGATCGACTTTCTGCCATTCCTCACTCGTCATTTCCGACGAGCGGACACCTTCAATACTTGCTGGGCTAGTTAGTGCGAGAACTTCAGTTCCTGCGTGCCGGGCGTCTTCAGTGGAGCGAGCGCGAGAAGCCAACTCTGCTTGACCCGAAGGATGCCATCGTGCGTCCCTTCATCGCCGGCCGCTGCGATGGCGATACCTTGCCGATCCACACGCCGGTTTCCCGCGCGTTCCAGTTTGGCATACACCTGGGGATGGTTGATCCGATTGTGGGGCAGATCTGCGGCAAAGTGCCGTTTCAGGGTCCCTTTGGAATCGGCCATGAATGCGTCGCGGAAGTGATCGCGGTGGGCGAAGATGTCCACACGCGTCAAATCGGCGATATCGTCATCGTTCCGTGGGCCGTGTCGTGCGGCGAGTGCCTCGAATGCCAACGCGGGCTCACCGCCAAGTGCTCTACCTTTCGTCAGCAGGTTCTGGGGGCGTACGGCTTTGGCGCTTGTTGCGGGCCTTGGGGCGGAATGATCGTGGACGAGCTCCGCGTCCCGATCGCTGATCATATGCTCGTTCCGGTCCCGGGGGGCGTTCCGCCGCTGCGGGTCGCTGCGGCCAGTGATAATCTGGCGGATGCGTGGCGCTGCATCGTACCTCCGCTTACAGAACGTCCCGGCGGATCGGTACTCGTCTTGGGAGGCGCCGCGAAAAGCATTGGTCTGTATGCGGCGGGCATTGCAGTCCGCCAAGGAGCGGCGAGCGTCACTTACGTCGACAACGACAAAACGCGTCTGGAAATCGCAGCGCAGTTGGGCGCGGAGGTAGTAGAACTTCCCTCCAACCGTCGACGCTCGTTGGCGAGCCAGATTTCGCAGCGTTACGACATTACGGTCGAAGCTTCGTCGCGCAGCGATGGACTCGACTCGGCGATCCGCTTGTTAGCGCCCGGCGGCATTTGCACCGCGGTCGGATACTACATCGCCCCAGGGACCAAAGTCCCGATCATGCACATGTACGCGACCAGCGCGACGCTCAAAGTCGGCGTCTCGCACGTGCGGCCAATTCTGCCGGAACTGCTCAACTTTGTCGCCCAAGAACAATTTCCAGCGGAAGCGGTGACGACGCTGGTCGCCGATTGGGATGATGCGCCCGAGGCGTATAAGGCGCATACGACGAAGTTGGTGTTACAACGTGCGCCGCTGGGATTGGGCGGCTAAGATTGGTTTAAACAAAGCTGGCGCCATGCTCTTGCGTCGTCTTCGCCGGATGAGCATGTCTTGGCCCTGTCCGAACGCATCGAAGACATGCTCATCCGGCTATCGCCGCAAGAGCATGGCGCCAAGTTATTGAGCGGCGTTAGATCGGCTCGGCCAAGCGTCCCGCTTGTTCGCCGCGGGGATCATAAGTCTCATAGTCGGCGACGCGCCATTTGCCGTCCTCTTCTTTGATCAGGTCGAGGACCAGGAAGGCGGCGAAGCGGTCTCCGCCGGCGTAGGCGCCGGACTTCAAGCGGCCGACGACCACCACGTTGAACTTGGCGTGGCAGTGGGTCTTTTGCGGATCGAAGAAGATCACTTCGATCGGCTGTTTGACGCTGACGCTGTCGATGGTGACCAGGTTGAGGATGTACCTGGCCCGCTGTTTCATCTCGGGGCGGATGTCGGAAAGGACGTCCATCACGCGGGCCTGATCGTTGCTTTGCAACGCGCTGCCGAAATAGAGGACCGAGTCGCGGACTTGTTCGGTCGGCGTGACGACCGCCATCTCGATCAGCGCCGCACACCCGGCCAGCGCGATCCAGAGAAAGAAGACCGGGATGAAAACCTTTTTGCCGGTCTGCACCAGGCAGCCGGCGATGATCGCGGCGCCGATCACGCCGATCACCAGAATCGTCGTTTGTTGCTCTAGCAAGATGCTCATGTCGACGTTCCTTCTACAGGCGTTTCGTTTCGCGATTTCGCTCCCCAGCGGGTCCACCAGAGCCGCGCCCAACCGACACTCACCAAGACGAGCAGCACCAGGTAAATCGGTCGCAGGTCGATCAAGGTGCTATCGGCCGAAGAGATCTCTCCCTGCGGCGTTTCCCCTTGGCGGATCTGCTCGGCTCGCTGGCGAGCCTGGTACTGTTTCTCAAGCGTCGCTTGCCGCGCCCCATATTTCGGCGCCATCACCAGGCCGCCGGCCAGGGCGCACATGGCGAAGAGGTAGAGCCAAAACCAAGGGGAATCGGCGATCGGCGTTTGCGGCTTTTCCATAGGTTTCGATTATACACGGGGAGGCCAAAACCGGGTCGAAATTGCAGGCGCCCCGATCGGCGCAGACTTGGGGGGCCGAATTGCCTACGCTGACGGCTTCGTCGTCCCTTGATGTGGAAGGAGTCTCGCCGTGCGTTTGCTTTCGCTTGCCGTTTGTTTGACCGGGATGCTAGCCATCCCTCCATCGTTGCTCGCTCAGGGATCGCAGCAGCAATACATTATCCAGCTGAGGCTGCTGGAGACCGACGACGCTGCGAACAAAGATCGCATTCTGGCCGCGCCGACGATCGCGGCGACTTCGGGACGCAAGTTTTCGTTTCTCTCGGGAGGCGAAATCATGCCGGATCCCAAGTTCGGCGGAGAGATCTTGTTCTATGGAACGCAGGTCGAAGGGGTCATTCGCGAAAGCGCCGACGGGCAAACGCAACTCCACCTGGCGATCGAAGTGAGCGAGGCGCTGCCGCCGGAAGAAGAAAACGAAGTCACGACCACGTTCGGGTCGGTCTATCGATTCCGCATGCCGCTGCCGCTGGCACGTCCGAAGCAGATCCGGTTTGAATCGAATGGCATTCTGGAAATCCGCGCGCAGTTGGCGGAGCCAGCAACTGCTCGTTCCAACTAAGCGATTACGTAGGCCCTACGCCGTTCCCGTTTGCAAGGATGCACCGATGATCCGCTTCCCATTCGCCTTGGCCGTTTTTCTGGCTGCTTGCATGACGGCGCAACTTTCTGCGGCGGACGCTCACCAAGGGTTCTACGAGATTCACCTCGAGTTGTCGGGAACATCACCAACCAGCGAGCGACCAGAGAATCTCGCGATGCCGGCGATGCATGCGAAGGCCAATGTCCCGTTTTCGATCGATGCGGGGGGCATTCTACCGCGCGACCCGCAGTTCGATGGGCCTCCGCTGGAAACCGGCATGCGGCTGGCAGGAATCCTTCGCCCGAACGCCAACGGCCAGCTTCAATTGCAGGCGACTCTCCGCCGGAGCGAGGAAGTGGAAAACGACGCCGGCGTTACGATCGTACGCCACGATTCGGTCGACGTGCGAATGACGCTGCAAGGCGCCGAACTCGATCCGCAACTGGCGGCGATACAGCCGCCGAAAGGCCGGATGATTAAGCTTTCGGAAACGCGGTCGCTCATCATTCGCGTTCGCCCAGTAAGCCGCGATGCGACCGCTGGACAGCCCATTGCGATTCCTAGTACGGCGCCTCTCCCAGTGAATTAGCGCGTGCGGCGCTCTAGAACTTCAAGAAACGAAAAAAGACGCCGGTCCTTAGACCGACGCCTTTTCGTTTTTCACGATTGCTCGCGACGTGAAGACTACTTGTTCTTCATCGCCGGGAAGATCGGGCCGCCGTACTTGGCGTTTTCGCCCAGTTCGGCTTCGATGCGGAGCAGTTGGTTGTACTTCGCCATACGATCGCTACGCGAGGCCGAGCCGGTCTTGATCTGACCGCAGCCCAAGGCGACCGCCAGGTCGGCGATGAACGAGTCTTCGGTTTCGCCGCTGCGATGGCTCGAGATGCTGGTGTAGCCGTTGTTGTGAGCCATGGCGATCGCGTTGATCGTTTCGGTCAAGGTGCCGATCTGGTTGACCTTGATCAGGATGCTGTTGGCGATCCCTTCTTTGATGCCGCGAGCCAGACGTTCGGTGTTGGTGACGAACAAGTCGTCGCCGACCAGCTGAACCTTGCTGCCGAGCTTTTCGGTCAGCATCTTCCAACCGGCCCAGTCGTCTTCGTCGCAGCCGTCTTCGATCGAAACGATCGGGTACTTCGCGGCCCAGTCGGCCAGGAAGTCGACCATGGCGGCCGAGTCGAACTCTTTACCGTCCATCGTGTACTTCTTGGTTTCGCCGTTGTAGTACTCGCTGGAGGCGCAGTCGAGGGCGATAAAGACCTGTTCGCCCGGCTTGTAGCCAGCCTTTTCGATCGATTCCATGATCAGATCGAGGGCTTCGATGTTGCTGCCGAGGTTCGGAGCGAAACCGCCTTCGTCGCCGACGGCGGTGTTCAGGCCCTTACCCTTCAAAACGCCCTTGAGGCTGTGGAAGACTTCCACGCCGCTGCGGAGCGCGTCGCTGAAGTTATCGAAGCCGAGCGGCATGACCATGAATTCTTGGACGTCGACGTTGTTGTCAGCGTGCGAACCGCCGTTGAGGATGTTCATCATCGGGGCCGGCAGAAGGCGAGCGCCGACGCCGCCCAGATAGCGGTACAGCGGCAAGCCCGAGCTTTGCGCGGCGGCCTTGGCCGTGGCGAGCGAAACGCCGAGGATCGCGTTGGCGCCGAGCTTGCTCTTGTTCGGCGTGCCGTCGAGCTCGATCATCTTGCGGTCGATTTCGGTCTGGTTCAGCGCGTCTTCGCCCAGCAGCACTTCGGCCAGGACGGTGTTGACGTTTTCGACCGCCTTGGTGACGCCCTTGCCGACATAGACGCTCTTGTCGCCGTCGCGCAGTTCGTTCGCTTCGTGAGCGCCGGTGCTGGCTCCGCTCGGCACGGCGGCGCGGCCGACGGCGCCGTCATCCAGGGTCACTTCGACTTCGACGGTCGGATTGCCGCGGCTGTCGAGCACTTGCAGGCCACGAATGTCAACAATAAAGCTCATGGTTCTCTCTCGTTCTACAAGGGATGTCGCTGGGAGCACGGCTTGCCGTAGGGCGCCGCACATTTCGGGGCCTAGGGACGCCTATGTCCCTAGAATTGGCTTACCATAGTTCGAATGGAGTCGCCATTTTGCCGCGCACAATACGCATTGACTAGGCATTCGAGGCTTGGTTGAGGAAAAAATTAACTCGGGATACATTCATTAACTACGAACCGTCTGTAACCGAATGCTGACTCTCGCCGCTGCGCTGCGATTGCGGCGCTATTTTTCCACCTTGTACCTCCCAGAAGGCGATTGCTCATGTTTACCGGACTGGTCGAAGCGCTCGGCTCGATCGTCGCCATCACGCGACAAGGGCCCGGGGTCCTGCTGCTGGTCGAGTGCGGCCCGGTCGCCGACGGCGCCATGATCGGCGACAGCGTCGCGATTAACGGCTGCTGCCTGACCGTGATCGAGATTTCCGGCTCCCAGTTGGCCTTTGAGGCGGGGGAGGAAACCCTCAGCAAGACGAACCTCGGCCGCCTCTCCGGCGGCGATCCGGTCAATTTAGAGCGAGCCCTCCGCGCCGGCGACCGTTTGGGGGGGCATTACGTGACCGGGCATGTCGACGGGGTAGGGCGGGTCGACGAGCGACACGACGACGCCGAATGGTCGAAGTTTTGGTTCCGCGTCGCGCCGGAGTTGGCGCTACAGATGGCTTCCAAAGGTTCGGTCGCGGTCGACGGGGTGAGCCTGACGCTGGTCGACGTGGAAGATGAGCGATTCAGCGTCGCCCTGATTCCGCATACCTTGGCGGTCACCACCCTCGGCGGACGACAGCCCGGCGACGAGGTGAACATCGAAACCGATTTGCTCGCCAAGTATGTCGAACGACAACTCCGCGGCGCCGCGACCAACTAACGACACGCAACTTTTTTCTTCCTTACTTTCACCTGGCGACTTGTTCGCCTGACGCATGCCCAAATTTCAGAATCAAACGATCTCCTTTCTGACCAAACGGTTCCGCGAAGTCGGCATTCGCCCGGTGTCGCGCCATGGGCAGAACTTTCTGATCGACATGAACATCCTCGATCTGATCGTTCGCTCGGCTGACCTTGGTCCGCAGGACGTCGTCCTTGAAATCGGCACCGGCACCGGATCGCTCACCACGCGAATGGCTGCCGAAGCGGGACATGTGATCACGGTCGAAATCGACGAGCATCTGCATACGCTGGCGTCGGAAGAGCTGTTTGAGTTCGACAACGTCACGATGCTGCAGTTCGACGTGTTGAAGAACAAGAACGCGTTTCGCCCGGAAGTGATGGAGACGATCAAAGAGAAGATCGCCGAGATCCCTGGCGGACGTTTGAAACTCTCGGCCAATCTGCCGTACAACGTCGCGACGCCGATCATCTCGAACCTGCTGCGGACCGAGATCATTCCGTACTCGATGACGGCGACCATTCAGAAGGAAGTGGCCGAACGGATCATCGCGCAGCCGAGCACCAAGGACTACGGCGCGCTGAGCGTCTGGCTGCAGTCGCAATGTCGCTGCGAGATCGTCCGCATCTTGCCGCCGAGCGTCTTCTGGCCGCGGCCGAAGATTGATTCGGCGATTGTGCAGTTGGTGGTCGACGACGAGCTGCGCGGTCGGATCCCGGATCTCGAGTTCTTTCATACCTTCAGTCGGGCGATCTTCTTCCATCGCCGCAAGTTTCTCCGTAGCGTGCTGATGAGCGCGTTCAAAGATCGGCTCGAAAAGAGCCAGGTCGATGAAGTGATCGCGGAGAATGGCCTGCAGCCGGACGCTCGCGCGGAGCAGTTCACGCCGGACGAAGTCTTGGCGATGAGCGAGATGTTCCGCCAGAAGCTGCTGTCGCTGGGCAAGTAACGCGGCGGTTTCTATCTCGGATTCATACCGAACTCTGCGCTGATGGTCCGCGCACCGGGCGCGGCGTCCGCTTCTTTTGCGCTGCGCGAAACCTCTACCCATTGCCCGTTTCTTTGCAGAAACTTCGCACCTCTTTGCGGCGACATAAACACCCTAAATAGATAGGTAAAAGGAGCGGACCTGGGGCACGTAAAAATTAGAAATTTGACCTCTACTTTTTCCTTAACTCTGATTCGTTAGCCCGCAAACTGCCGTTAATTGGACATAGCGCCGCTTTATAATGTGGCTATGGCGACAGGATCGCCAACGATTACTCATCCCACATCGCCGCTGAGACATTCATGCCACGGAAATCCCCTCTACTTCTTGCTGCCCTTCCTTTTTTTCTAACACTCTTTCTCCTTGTCGGTTGCGGCGCCCAATCAACCAATATGGAAGTCGCCCCGGTAGAAGGACGCGTCGAATTCAACGGCAAGCCAGTAGCCGACGTCTACGTCCAACTGATGCCGATTAAGACCGCCGGCTCGAGCGATCGGCCCGGCAAAGTGGCCGGGGGCGCGACCGATGCGGAAGGGAAGTTCACCCTCTCCACGTATGAAAGCGGCGACGGTGCGATTCCCGGAACGCATCGCGTTACGGTCTCGGTGCAAGATCCGAGCGCAAAGCTGCCCGGAAAGTTGCCGACGGACTTCACTGTCGAAGTAAAGCCGGAGCCCAACGAAATCATCCTTCAGCTTGAAGGCAAATAACCGAATCCCACTTATCCATCATTCATTTTCGTTGTCCCATTTCGGAGCCTCCATTATGCCTACTCCTTTCTTGCGGCGACGTGGCTTCACGCTCGTCGAACTGTTGGTGGTGATCGCCATCATCGGCGTTCTCATCGCATTGCTCTTGCCGGCGGTGCAACAAGCCCGCGAAGCGGCTCGACGCAGCCAATGCCAAAACAACCTGAAGCAACTTGGTTTGGCGCTGCACAACTACCATGACACCTACCAATCGTTCCCTCCGACCTGCGTTAAAGAAGCGAATCAAGATCAGCCAGGCAGTCAGCAAGCGACCTTCTGGAGCGCCTTCATCCTGCCGCAGATCGAACAAGGGAACATCTACGACAAGATCCAAGGGATGGGCTTCGGCATCGTTTGGAATGACAGCGGCAACAATCAAAACTTGTTGAATACCAAAATCGAAGCCTATCGCTGCCCGTCGGCGCCGGATGCAAACACCAGCACCCAGGAAGGGGTTACGCACTATCGCGCCAACTACGGCGTCGTCACCTCAGGGACCGTCGGTTACAACTCGAGCCATGGAACGAACAATCACTACATGGACGACGGCTCAGACAACCATGCCCGATTCAACGGTCCCTTCTTACGACGAAACATTACGACTCGCTTCGCCGACATTACCGACGGCACCAGCAACACGGTCGGCATCGGCGAACGCTGGAACCACAAGAAGACCGAGGAAAGCAAATACCTCAATTACTGGTACATCGGGATTCCGAACTCGCAAGACCGCCACTCGGCGTTCAGCGGCTCGACCGGCATTCCGCTCAACAGCCCCGACACCGGCGAAGTCGGTTACGCTGGCTTCAGCAGCCAGCATCCTGGCGGCGTCCAATTCGCCCAGATGGACGGATCGGTTCGCTTCGTGAGCGAAAACACGGCGGCGAACATCCTGTCGGCAATCGGCACGCGAAACGGCGGCGAAGTCGTTTCGCTTCAGTAGTCCGCCCAGTTTTCTCTCCGCCGAACCCCTCAAAGACGGGAAATAGCCTGCATCATGATGCAGGCTATTTTTATTGATTCACCCGCAAAATCGTGGGGCTTCCGGCAGATCGCCACGCCAGCGGGTTACGGGGCCCCGCCGACTTGGATTTTGGTCTTTGATCGAGGATAATACGATTGGATTGAGCGACGCTGTCGCGCCGCCATTGGTCTTATCTGTTGCGAAGTTGGCGATTCTATGAAATTCATCGAGATGACTGGCGGCACTCTGATCGGCGCTTTGCACGAAGACGAAATGAGCCCTGACGAACTGAAAAAGGCGGGCGTCAGCGAAACGACGATCGTCCGCATCAATCAGCAAGGGGACATCGAAGTTCGACGCCCGGAAGGGTGGGACATCATCGGCGGGCTGATCGGCGATTACGAAAAGCGGATGCAAAAGGCGAGCGGCTTAAGCTGGGCGTAGGCCGCCGAATTCGGAAACACGAACAGAGCTCGATATCTTTTGGCGCAAAGCTGGCCGCTTTTGCAAAATTCTTCCGGTTAAATCAACTTTCCGGGATCGATTCGGCGATCCGCTTCTTCGACAGCGGCGCGAAATGCAATAAAATGCCGGTTTAGTCTACCTAGTCTCCCTGGCCGTAAGGTTGGGAAGCTTGGTTAAAACAGTTAAGTCCCATACGCCGATCTAATCCATATCTCCCACTGCGCCAATTCTGGGCGCCGTTGAGAAGAAGTCCTTCCCTAATTGCAGAGGCGATAGCCGCGTGACAACCGAATCTGCTGGTTCGTTTTCCCCCCCAACATCGACCGTCGTTGATCGACTGCGGTATCGGGCGGAACATCAGGGCCCGCACCTGGCTTATACCTATCTCGTAGACGGGGAAGACGAGAAGCTCGAACTGACCTACGCGCAGCTCGATCAAGCGGCTCGCGCTTTGGCTGCACGCTTGCAGGCAAAGAACATGCACGGCGAACGAGCCCTGCTGCTCTTCCCGCCGGGGCTCGATTTCATCATCGCCTTTTACGCCTGCTTGTACGCCGGCGCTGTGGCCGTGCCGGCCTATCCGCCGCGCCGCAACCGCAACATGGTGCGGATTCAAGCGATCGCCGACGACGCCGAAGCGAAGATCGCGCTGACGACCAGCGACGTGCTCGACCGCGTCACGCCGATGCTGGACGAGACGCCCCACCTGAAGCAGATCGAGTGGCTCGCGACCGACGGTCCGCAGTTGGCCGATCCCGAAAAGTGGCGGATGCCGGACATTGACGACAGGACGCTCGCCTTTTTGCAGTACACCTCCGGTTCGACCGGCACGCCGAAAGGGGTCATGTTGTCGCACAGCAACATGATGCACAACTCGGCCCTCATCTCGTACGCGTTCGAACATACGCGCAGCGTGCGAGCCGTCTTCTGGCTGCCGATGTATCACGACATGGGGTTGATCGGCGGCGTCTTGCAGCCGATGCAGATCGGTCACCCGACCACATTGATGTCGCCGATGGCTTTCTTGCAGCAGCCGTATCGCTGGCTGCGTGCAATCTCGAAAAGCCAGGCGACGATCAGCGGCGGACCGAATTTCGCCTACGAACTGTGCGTGAACAAGATCACGCCGGAGCAGCGCGAGAAGCTCGACCTGTCGAGCTGGGAACTGGCGTTCAACGGCGCCGAACCGATCAAGCCGGAGACGCTCGATCGCTTTACCGAAGCGTTTGAACCATGCGGCTTCCGCCGCGAAGCGTTCTATCCTTGCTATGGCATGGCCGAAGCGACGCTGATCATCTCCGGCGGTTTGAAAAAGAGCCCGCCGGTCGTTCTGACGGTCGATGGGGACGTGCTCGATCAAGGGGTCGTCATCGACTGCGATCCGGATGAAGCTGGCGCTCGGCCGATCGTCGGTTGCGGTAACTGCCTCCCCGACCAAGAGATTCTGATTGTCGACCCCGATTCGCTGACGCAGCAGCCGGCGAACAAGGTGGGCGAAATCTGGATTTCCGGCCCGAGCGTCGCCAAAGGCTACTGGCGCAACGAAGAAGATACGGAGCGTTGCTTCCGCGCGCATCTGGCCGACACCAAGGCGGGACCTTACCTGCGAACCGGCGACTTGGGCTTTCTGAAGGATGGCGAACTCTTCGTCACCGGTCGTCTGAAAGACCTGATTATCGTCCGCGGGGTCAACCGCTATCCGCAGGATATCGAAGCGACCGTTTGTGCGGCGCATGAGCACCTCGAGAATTCGACGGCCGCCGCTTTCTCGGCCGAGATCGCCGGCAAAGAACGCCTGGTGATCGTCGTCGAAGCGCCCCGCCTGCGTCAGAAAGAGTACGCCGAGGTCATCAGCGCGATTCGGAAGGAAGTTGCGCTCGAGCACGAGATGGCGGTCGACGGCGTCGCGCTGATCCGCCGCGGGTCGATCCCCAAGACCTCCAGCGGCAAGATTCAGCGTCACGCGTGCCGCAATCACTTCATGCAAAACGTCTTGGCGATCGTCGATCGCTGGGTCAGCTGGGACGAATCCCAGATGCTCGACGAAGTCCGCAAGGTTCGACTCCGTCGCTCGCAACTCGAATTGGCCCGAGCCGACGCTGAAGGGCTCGCCGTCTCCGATCCGGAACTGCGAGATCGCACTACCAAGCTGGTCATGGAAAAGATCCATGCGGTCGCCAAAGAGCGCGCTACCAACTTGGAAATGAACACCGACCTGCTGTCTCTGGGACTCGATTCGCTGGAGCGAATGGAGATCATCGCGTCAATCGAAGACGCGTATGGCGTCCAGTTCCCGGATCATATCCTGCCGACGTTGAAGACCTGCCGCGAAGTGACCGAAGCGGTCGAAATCTATCTAGGCGGTGAACCTCGCCCGCAGGCGGTCGCGGACGACGTTCCGGCCGAAATGTACAGCTTCGCCGCGCTTCCTGAATATCGCCAGGTGAAGCAGACCGCCGACGAGCTTGAATCGCTCGGGATGCCGAATCCCTACTTCCAGTCGCACGACAAATCGACCGGCAGCATGACGTCGATCGACGGCGCCGAGCTGGTGAACTTCGCCGGCTACAACTACCTTGGACTCGCGCAGCATCCGCGCGTTTGCGAAGCGGCCAAGCAGGCGATCGACCAATACGGAACCAGCGTTTCGGCCAGCCGTCTGGTCTCTGGCGAACGTCCGATTCACGCCGAACTAGAGCAAGCGATCGCCAATTGGATCGGCGTCGACGCCGCCGTGGCGATGCTCGGCGGACATGCGACCAACGAAACGACGATCGGCCATCTGGTGCGAACCGGCGACCTGGTGCTGCATGACTCGCTGGCTCACAACAGCATCATTCAAGGCGCCAGCCTTAGCGGCGCACGTCGTCGTCCCTTCCCGCACAACGACTGGGAAGAGCTCGACCATATCCTGCACGACATTCGCCGCGACTATCGCCGCGTGCTGATCGTGACCGAAGGGGTGTTCGGCATGGAAGGGGATTTCCCCGACTTGCCCCGGTTCATCGAGATCAAGCGGCGCCATAAAGCGTGGCTGATGGTCGACGAGGCCCACTCGATCGGCACGATGGGCGCCACAGGTCGCGGCATCGCCGAGCACTTTAAGATCGAGCCAGGGGACGTCGACATCTGGATGGGAACGCTCAGCAAGGCGCTGGGCAGCTGCGGCGGCTACATCGCCGGCAGCGCCGACCTGGTTGAGTACCTGAAGTACACGGCGCCGGGCTTTGTGTTCAGCGTCGGCATGCCGCCGGCCAGTGCGGCCGCGGCGATCGAAGCGCTGAAGATCCTCGGCGAAGAGCCGCAGCGCGTTTCGGCCTTGCATCGCAACGCCGAGTTCTTCCTGCGGGTCGCTCGTCAGGCGGGGCTCGACACCGGTCGCAGCCGCCAGACGCCGATCGTGCCGGTGATCCTGGGGGACTCGATGATGACGATGTTCGTCGCCCAGCGGATGCTGCTGCAAGGAGTCAACGTTCGCCCGATCATCTATCCGGCGGTCGACGAGTCGGCGGCTCGCTTGCGGTTCTTCATCAACTCGGAGCATACCGAGGCGCAGATCCGCAGCACGATCAACATTCTGCGTCAGCTGTGCGACGAGATCCGGACCGAAGACTCCGACTTTCTGAGCAACGGCGGAGCCAACGTCAGGGCGTAGCGATTCGCTTCGCGCATAAAAAAAGGACGACCAATTGGTCGTCCTTTTTTGTTGGTTTGACGGAGCGGCTTAGCGATGGAAGCTGAAGCCGAAGCCGAGACCCGAGATGAAGAGCGATTCGCTTTGGTTACCGCTCGACTGGTACGGGTTACGTCCGACGCCATCCGGGAAGTAGATCGTATTCCAGCTGAAGTCGAGGGCGATTTCACGGGTCAGGTAGTAAGCACAACCCAGGGTGATTTCGGTACCCATGATACCTTTGGAGTAGGTGTTGTCTTGCTGCATCCGGTAGACCCAGTTGTTACCGCCGAACACTTCCCATTCGCCGTACAGTTTCCAGTGGCCGCGATGGGTGTGCATGCGAACCCCGACCTGACCCAGCAGCATGTTGTTTTCCATGGCCAGATGGGTGTCGTCGATGATCCAGGTGTTGATAATCGGGAAGTAGTCGTAGGTGACCCGTAGCGACTGATCTTTGAACTGGAAGTAGCGAACGCCGATCATCGGTTCGACCCAGAAGCCGTTGTGGTACGGATCGAGACGCCAGACCTTGTTCAAACCGACGCTGATGGTCGAACCGACGTTCCGTTCGGCGACCTGCGGGCCGTCGATGTGCAACGTCCGGAGCAACCAGCCGTGCCCCTCTTCCGACATCCAGCCCATGTCGAGCTTGTTGCCCCAGGTCACGTCCCCTTGGGCGTTATCCGGGGCCGCTTCGCCGCGGGTCACGTTCAGGTAGACGCGGTGGTAGTCGAAGAACGGGCCGGTCTTCGGGTCGATGCCGTCCTGACCATAAACTTCCGTGATCGGCGGAGCGAACCACTGGAAGTCGTAGTCTTCGATCGGCATGTCGGTGAAAGGCGTATTAAAACCGGGGTAGACCTGGTCGTACTGGGCAAACGCCGTCGACGCCGCGAGCGAATATGCTGCGACGAAGAGTAGCCAGAGCATTTTGCGGTTCATTAACATGTTCCGGTTATACCTTGTAAAGTGCTTCAGCGCTCGCGGCTTTGCCTACCGCAAATTGTTCGGAAAAATCTTGCTGTGCCGGTAGTATCGGAATTCCCGTTGACCTGAGTTAAGCGAGAATGTCTTTCTCTGCCGAAAAACCGGTGCAATCCGCAGACTCTCGCACGAAAACAGGCCGCCGAGTAAAAATAGGAAAGATGCTTCGATTTCAACGATCGCGCCGCCCCATTCATTGAGCGGTTGGCAGGTCGGTTCTATATTGGAATAAGTACTTTTCCTCCCATCTTCGGAGATCGCGATGTCCGTCCGATCCAAGCTGACTCTGTTGCTCGCCCTCATTTTTCAATTCAGCTCCGCCCTGCTAGCGGCTCGAGCCGAGGAAGCGACGGAAAAATCGGCCGAGGAGAAGACGGCGCCGACATTTCTCCGCATTCATGAAAACGCTAGCGGCAAGCCGGATGCGTTGCAGACGGCGATCGTTCGCTATGCCGATCCCCAGCAGCCTGGCGTCTATGTCGATCTGGTTGGCGCCGTCCACATCGGCGAACAGGCCTACTACGACCAGTTGAACGAAGAATTCAAGAACTACGACGCGCTCTTGTATGAAATTGTCGCTCCCAAGGGGACTCGCATCCCCAAAGGCGGCCCCAAGAAGAACGGTAGCGCCGTCAGCGGCTTGCAAAACGGCATGAAGGACATGCTTGGTCTCGAATTCCAATTGGAACAGATCGACTACACTCCGCAAAACTTCGTCCATGCCGACATGAGCCCCGAAGAAATGGCGGCCGACATGGCGGAACGCGGGGACGGTTTCCTCCAGATGTTCGCTCGCCTGATGGGCGCCGGCATGGTTCAGCAGACCAAAGGGGAAGATATGAACGCCGCGATGCTGATGGCCCTCTTCGCGGATGATCGCCAACTGCGGATGAAGCGGCTCTTCGCCTCGCAAATGGACGACATGGAAGGGCAGATGCGAGCCATCGAAGGGAAGAATGGCTCGACCCTGATCTCGCAGCGGAACGCCAAAGCGTTTCAGGTGCTGCGGCAGGAGTTGAATGACGGCAAAAAGAAGATCGGAGTCTTCTACGGCGCAGGGCACTTCGCCGACATGCATCGTCGATTGGTCGAAGACTTCGGTTTGCAGCCGCAGTCGACCCGCTGGCTGAACGCGTGGGATTTGACGAAGTAGTCGCCTCCATCGCTAGCAACCACCCCAGGGAGCGGCGGTTTACAGGACGATGCGGCCTTCTATACTGGCCCATTACTTTCTGAGTCGCCAACCGAAGGATCGGACCTATTAACTACACGGAGGCAATGCGCGTGCCGCTTCTCGCGATCAATCAACTCACCACGTTTCGTTGGTCCTTTGAAACCGATGCCCAACGAATTGCCGAGGCCGGAATCCCCGGGATCCATGTCTGGCGGCAGAAGTTGGTTGACTACGGCGTCGAAAAAGGGGCGCACCTCCTGGAAGAGTACGGCCTGAAGCCGGTCGCGCTCAGTTGGGCCGGCGGTTTTACCGGCAGCGACGGCCGTACCTTCGCCGACGCCCTCAGCGACGGTAAGCTGGCGATCGAACAAGCGGCCGAACTTCAAGCGCCGGTCCTCGTCGTCCATAGCGGCTCGCGCGGCGGTCACACGGTAAACCATGCCCGGCGTCTCTTTCTGTCGGCCTTGGGAGAACTGTTGCCGCTCGCGGAAGAGCATGGAATCCAGCTAGCCGTCGAACCGATGCACCCCGCCGCCGGCGCCGAGTGGACCTTCCTGCAGTCGCTGGCCGACGCGATCGAACTGACGAAAAAGTTCGATAGCGCTCATCTCAAAATCGTGGCCGACGTTTATCAGCTGTTCGGCGAAAAGAATCTGATCGAGCAGTTGAAGAAGGCGGCGCCCCATTTGGCCCTGGTGCAGTTGGCCGACGCCGATGAAGCCCCGATGGGGGAACCTGATCGCCGTCCGCTCGGCAGCGGCAAACTGCCGCTGCGCGAGATCGTCGCTGCGCTCCGCTCGGCCGGCTACGAAGGAGCGTTCGACATCGAGTTGATGGGCTTGGCGATCGAGAACTCCGACTACCAACAACTAATCACCCAAAGCCGCGGCTACTTCAACGACATCTTCGGCGCCACCACGTCAGAGAAATCGCTGCCAGCGAAGTAACTCCGACACTAGCCCGCAGCGCAACCGAGGGAATGGATTCGGAAATGCCTAATGACTAATCACTAAAGTCTAATTCGGAAGACACGATCTGTCGTTAGACATTAGGGCTTAGACATTAGTCATTCACTTGCGACCGCATTCCCTTGCTTGCGCTGCGGGCTAGTTAATACCGCCTACTTCTTTTCGACCTTCTTCTCTTTCGCCGCGGCGACGCGTCCTTTGACCGCTTCCACTTCTTGCGACTGTCCCCAGATATAGAGGAGCAGGCCGATGATCAGCCCGAACGCGCTGGCCGAGAGGACGGCGAACGGGCTTTGCGTGAAGGTCGAGTTCTGGGCGGCCGCTTGCGTGGTCAGCACCAGGCCGACGACGCTGATCGCAAACCCAAGCAAGTCTGAAAGGATCTCGCGCAGACTGAAGCCGAAGTGGGAGAAGACCACCAGTTTGCCGATCACCAACTGCAACGCGAAGCCGACGACGCCGGCCAGCATCAGCGAGAAGGCGATCCAGTGGAACGCCGGAAACTCGAGCGCTTCGGCGACCTGATAAATCGGCGTCAAAATCCCAGCGCTCGTTTCCTTCGCCGTATCCGATTCATCAACGCTCTTGGCGATGTCTTCCAACTGGCCAGAGAGATGACTATCGGCGCTGTGGGTTGCATCGGAAGCCTCACCGTGACTTACTTCGGCGCTAGGGGCTTCCTCTTTGGCTGGCGGCGTCGCTTCCTTCTCTTTTTCGACATCGGCAACGCCGGCTTCCGGGGGCGCCGTTTCCGCCGCGACCGGCGGACTTGCGCCATCTTCCTGTGCCCAGCACTGCGAATGAACGACGCCTAACGTGAGAGTGATCAAAACGATCGAGGCTAGGAGACGAGACATGACTTCACCTTCACTGCGAAATTGGGGCTGCAAAGAACGGGTAACGCCACGAACTTGATTCTATCGCTCGCAATAGGTCGATTGCACCGTTTTGCGGAAGAAGATTCGTATTGCTGGGAATACATATCTCCGTCGACGAATCGATCCGTTCAGCCGGGTATTCGCTAGTTGCTCGCTAATCTTGCGTGGATTTAAACGGATTCTCCAACGCTTAAAGCAAAACAGAACGCCAACACTAGCCCGCAGCGCGAGCGAGGGAATGGATTCGGAAATGTCTAATGACTAAGCCCTAATGTCTAATTCGGAAGACACGATCTGTCATTAGACATTAGGGCTTAGTCATTAGTCATTTACTTGCGGCCGCATTCCCTCGCTTGCGCTGCGGGCGCGTGATCGTGAAATGTCAACGCAATCCGTCAAGATTCCCCCGGACTGCGCCATGTTGGGGGAATTATCAGGCGGAAACGAGAAGCGATTGCGCAAATAGGAGAAATGGCATATTGAATTTATGCGGCCGGCTTGGTTTGATAGAAACATCCCTCTGCTCGCCAGAATCTACTTTCTACTTTTGTCCCGCCCCATTGAATGGAGAACCATGCCCATGGATTCTTTCGATGCCTCGCGTCGAACTTTTCTGAAGACGACCGCCGCCGGCGTCGCTGCGACTTCGCTCGCCGTGAAAGCCGCCAAATCGCAAGCAGCTGACGCCAACTCCAAACTTCGCATCGGTTTCGTCGGCGTCGGTGGACGCGGCTTCGGCGCGCATGTGAAGAGCCTGTCGGCGATCGCCAAAGATGGCGCCAATATTGAACTGGTCGCCGTTTGCGACGTTTACGAACACAACCGCAATCGCGCCGCTGACTACATCGAAAAAGAAAACGGCGGGAAGGTCGCGCGGTACGTCGACTTCCGTGAGATGTACGCCAAGGAAAACCTCGATGCGGTCAGCATCGGCACGCCGGACCATTGGCACGCCATCCAAGCGATGGAAGCGATGAAAGGCGGCATGCATGTCTACTGCGAAAAGCCGATGGTCAAGAAGGTCGAAGATGCGATCGAATTGGTCGGCGTCTGGCGCGACACCGGCAAAGTGATGCAGGTCGGCGTGCAAGGAACCAGCCTGCCGATCTGGGACGCCGCTCGCGAGAAGATCGACGCCGGTCTCCTCGGCAAAGTGCTGATGTACCAGACCGAGTACTTCCGCAACTCCGACATCGGCCAGTGGCGTTACTATCCGCTCTCGAAAGACATGACCCCGAAGACGGTCGACTGGAAGCGGTTCCTCGGCGTCGAAGAAGGGTTGGCGCAAGACCAGCCGTTCGATCGCGCCGTCTTCGCCCAGTGGCGCCGCTTCTGGGAATTCGGTAGCGGGATGTTCACCGACCTGTTCGTCCACCGCACCACGCAGATGATGAAAGCAACCGGCCTGCGTTATCCGGCCCGCATCACCGGCAGCGGCGGTCTGTACCTCGAATATGACGGCCGCGAAGTGCCGGACGTCGCCACGGTGGTCGCCGAGTTCAACTCGGGCTGCCAAGGTTTGGTCACCGCAACGATGGCCGCTTCCGAAACGCCGATCACCAACCTGGTGCGCGGGCATGACGGCTCGATCCTGTTTGATCGCCCGGAAGCTTCGGGCGAGTTCACCTTCGTTCCGGAACGTCCGCAGGTGACCCACATCAGCCCGACCGAGCTGCCGTTTGAAAAGCAGGTGCTGAAGACCGAGAAGGAAGCGCCGAAGGATCAAACCCGGGCTCACTTCGAGAACTGGCTCGCCGCGATCGACCTCAACGCCCCGGACACGTGCAACAATCCGCCGGACCTGGGCGCCGCCGCGATCGTGCTGGTCAACCTGGGAGCTCGCAGCTACCGCGAAGGAAAGATCTATCACTTCGACGAAGAGACGATGAAGATCAGCGATGCGGACAGCTCGTGGGCGAAGAAGTGGGAAAAGATCTCGAAAGAGCGTGGCAAAGCGTCGCACGTCCCTGGCTGGAACGCCGGCGACAAAGGCTCGACGATCAACGACCCGGACCACCAAAAGCTGGAAGGTCCCTGGATCAACGGCAAAGACCCGGCCGGTTAATCGTCGCTTTGCAGTTTGAACTAAATAAGAACGGCGCCTCCAACGAGGCGCCGTTTTTTTTGTTGATTGAATACTAGCCCGCAGCGCAAGCGAGGGAATGTGGTCGCAGGTAAATGACGAAACTCAAACGATGAATTCGTTTTCGTTCGTAATTCTGGTTTCGGCATTTCTCATTTGGCCGAGCGCATTCCCTCGCTTGCGCTGCGGGCTAGTTTCGGACTATTTCACCGGCATTACTTCTAAGCAAACCAACCGATCATCACCGCGCACATACAGCAGCCCGTGCGACAAAATCGGCGCCGACCAGGCTGGGTACTTCAGCAGCGGGCGAACGCGTTCACCAGGCTCCGGCGCCTGACGCAATTCGGTTTCTGAAACCAGTTCGTACTTCTCCGGGTTCGCTTTGATCAAGCGTAGGATGCCATCTTCACTGAGGCAGACGAAGTGGCCGTCGACGTAGAGGAGGGAAGAGCGGGTCAAGCCGGGGACGCTCCACTTCACTTGGCCGGTCTTCCATTCGATGCAGCGGAGTTCGGCGTTGCCGGTATGGCGGCCGCTCGAACCATACAGATAGCCGTCGTGATAGACGGCGGTGTTCCAGTGGGTCTGCATCGCCTTGTCACGCTTCTTCGGATCATCTTCCCAGACGACGTCATAGCCGCCGGTCTTCACCTTCAAGAGTGCGCTGCCCGGACCGTACGTCTCCGAGATGAAAACTTCGTCGCCGACGATCACCGGCGTGCTGGCGTTGACGCTGTCGCGGATCTTGGCTCGCCAGGGGAAATGGAAATCGATGACGCCGGTTTCAGGTTGAAACGCCAACAGTCCGCCTCGAACGAAGGCGAACGCAAACGGGCGTTCCCCAATCTTCGCCCAGGTCATGCTGGCGTAGCTCGCCAGTTCGTCGCTCTTGTGATAGACCACTTCGCCGGTCATTTTGTTGAGCGCGACGACGCCGCTATCTTTGCCGACGACCCGATCCAGATCGAACCGCCCGAACTGATGCGACTCGGGCGGGCTGCCGCCGACCATCACCAGCAGCAAGTCGCCGTAAACGATCGGCGAGCTGCCGACCCCAAAAAAGTTTTGCACCACCCCGAACTTTTCATTCAGATCGACCTTCCATAATAGTTTCTGCGTTGAGATCTGCAGGCAGTGCATTTTTCCTTCGGCGCCGTAGATATAGACCCGGTCGCCGTCGATGATCGGCGAAGTCCGCGGTCCGTTGTTGTAGCCGAGCGAATCTTCGTACGAAGTCGGATACTCAAACTTCCAGAGAAACTCGCCGGTCTCGGCGTTCAAAACGGTCAGCCGTTCGACGTCGTCGTACCGATCAAACTGAAAGAAGCGGCCGCGACTGACCGAACCGATGCCGTAGCTGGTTCCCAGTTCGCGCTGCCAGACGACGCGCGGACCTGCTTCCGGCCAGGGAGTCGTAAGACCAGTTTCGGTCGACTTGCTATCGAGCGTCGGACCGAGGAACGTTTCCCAATCGGTTCCTTGCTTGCGAGTACCAAGGTCCGGCGGAAGCGTCTCTTCGCCGCATGCGACGTGCGGCAAGACGTAGAACGAAACGAGCGACAGGCAAGCCGCGAGAGCGACGAATTTTCGTTTTTTCATGGCAGGATCGTTCGGCAGGCAGGTTCAAGAGAAGCGTTGATTTGACTACCAGTCTACAATGAGAAGCGCAAGATTGCTTTCCCAGGTGCTCCCATGCCCGAATTACGCGTCAACAATTCGATCCAGATCCCTCTGGCGGAACTGAAGTTTACCTTCGCTCGCAGCAGCGGCCCCGGCGGCCAGAATGTGAACAAGGTCAACTCGAAGGCGATGCTGCGCTGGGCGTTCGACCAATCGGAGCATATCGACGATCGGGTAAAAGAACGACTACGCACGCGGTGGGGCGGACGAATCAACAAAAACGGCGAGATCGTGATCAGCGACGACAATAGCCGCGATCAACGTACGAATATCGAGAGTTGCCTCGAAAAGCTGCGAGTGATCCTGCTCGACTGCGCAGCCCGCGAGAAAACGCGCCGCGCGACGCGTCCCAGCCGCGGCTCGATCGAACGGCGCATCACCGATAAGAAGCAGCGCAGCGAGACCAAGCGGATGCGACGTTCGCCGGGCGCTCCGCCCGAATAAGCGCCGCGATCCACTTGCTTGTCGCCCGAATGAGGCCGGGGGGCCTGCAAGGGTTCTATAAGCACTACAAATCTCCCCCTAACGCCCGAGCATTCGATAAATTCGCGCCGCCTACCGAAAAACCGGTAGCGTGCGCTATAATTTGACTATGGAAAACCCTGAACATATCGACTTCATCTTGAACGACTGGCCCTTTGAAAACGGCCACCTCAGCGCGCGCATCGTCTCTGGCGAAGATGGACGCGACGTCGTGCAAATGCGGATCGAGATGGGTTTGATGCAGATGGAAGTGGACGGGCGCCCCGATGGGACCGAACCGTTCGGCTTCGCTACTTACGCCGACTATCTGCAACAGCGGATCGATGAAGACCCGGACTACACGCTGACCGACGGCGACTGCTCCGAGATCGATCGAGAGTTCATCCAGTTCTACCATCGCCGCATTTGCTGGCTCGGCCTGCGAGAATATCAGCGAGCGGTCCGCGACGCCGATCAGACGTTGCTGCTGATGGATATCTGCCGTGACCACTCCGACGACGACGAGTGGGTCGACTCGCACGAGCAGTTCCGCCCCTTCGTGTTGTTCCACCGGATCCAAGCGGCCGCTTTGGCGACGCTGACCGATCTGACGCCAGAGCGCGCGATCGAAGTGATCAATCTCGGCCTGGAAGAGATGCGCGAGGTCTTTATCGACTTCGAGCTCGAAGAAGAGTACGAGAATGACGAGCTGGTCAAACGCCTGATCGAACTGCGCGAACAACTTCGCAGCCAATACGAAGTGGGTCAAACTCTGCAAGAACAACTGGCCGAAGCGGTCGCTCGCGAAGAGTACGAACGGGCGGCTCAAATCCGCGATCGGATCTCGAAACGAGAACGGTAGAGCAGGGCGGGCCGCACTTTCTTCTTCGTCGCTGGCGATTGATGCACGGCCCTGATCGTTTTCTCCTTGGTCTTGGCGTCACGACTCTGCGAGCCGGAATTATTTGACGGTGAAACAGTCGTTTGCTATACAGAACGCCACCCTTTCGTTGGGTAAATCAACTCCCTTTCCCCTCCCGCGTTCTCCTCCACTGCCTGTTCCCCGACATCCGCAGGGAGCCGCGAATGTTCCGTCACTTGGGGTCTCGACCCGCCGGAACACTTAGCGGATTCGCCCCAGCTCACCAGCGTGTGAGCCAACACCCCAACCAACATCATGCTGCGAATGCTCCGCTCACCCTTGCGCGAGATTCGCATCCGGAGAAACATCATGGCGATTCTTGCGCGAAGCTGCTCCGCTATTCTGATCACACTCCTGGGACTGTGGTGCATCCCTTCAGCGGCGACCGCAGCGGAAAAGACGCTCGAGGCCGATCTCTTGATCGTCGGTGGAACGGAATCGGGGTGCGCCGCCGCAGTCCAAGCGGCTCGCATGGGGATCGAACGGATCGTGCTGGTCAACGACATCGAGTGGCTTGGTGGACAGTTCTCGGCGGAGGCGCTCGGCGCGATCGATGAAAATCGAGCTCACGACTACAACGGCGAAGTCCCGATCCCGCGATCCGGTTTGTTTCGTGAAGTGATTGACGCCATTGAACGCAAGAACAAAGAACTGTACGGATCGGCCCGCCCCGGCAACACGCGGGTCATCACGACCTGTCAACCAAAGCTCGCGAATCAGATCTTTGGAGAACTGCTGCAGCCGTACGAAGCGACGGGGCAGATTCGCCGCATTTCCAATCTACGTCCGAAGTCGGTCGGGGTAGAGGAGAATCGCGTCGTCAACGTCCTCTTTGAACCGACGACCGGCGGCAGCGAGTCGCTGCAAGTCAATGCGAAGCTGACGATCGACGCCAGCGACTGGGGAGACGTTATCAAACTGTCAGGGGCGGCGTACGACTTTGGTCTCGACGCTCGCGCTGAATATGGCGAGCCGCGCGCCCAGGAATCGCCCGATCCCAAAACCGACGTGAACCCGATCACGTGGTGCATGATTTTGGTCGAACAGGAAAACGAAGCGACCATTCCGGAACCGGCCGGCTACGACGAGCGTAATTTCCATGGCATGTGGAGCTGGATCGACGACAAGTTCAATTACACCACTCGTCGCCTAGTGGACGGCAAAGCGCTTACCGATCGTCAGCAGCCGGACATCATCCTGATCAACAATCCGCCGATTGACTATCCGCTCGATACGTTGCCGGCCAATGTGGCCGCTGCGCTCGAAAAGACCGAAGCGGGGGCGGCGACGAAACCGATCGTCGATCTCACGCCGGCTCAGCGGGAGATCATCTTTCAGGACGCGCGACTGCGGACGCTCCAGTATCTCTACTACCTTCAGCAAAAGTATCCGCTGTTCCGGAAGTTGGCCCTCAGCGACGAGTTTGGAACGCCTGACAAACTTCCGCCGAAACCGTACGTGCGCGAGAGCTTGCGACTGGAAGCGCTGCACATGATCAAAGAGCAAGAGGTTCTCGGCGAAGGCTCGCAATCGAACTACGCCCAAACGATGTTTGAAGATGGGGTTTTCTCGTGGCAATTTGAACTCGACTTCCATCCGACGGCCCGGCGCTGGATGACGCCTGACGGACCGGAAGGCCCCTGGGAAGCGACGTTCCGTGGCAAACGCCGGTTTGGGGTCGGCGGCACGGGGCGAGCGATCTTTCCCATGCGCAGCTTCGTGCCTGTTGAGTTCGACGGATTGCTCGGCGCTCAAAAGAATCTTGGCTACACCAGCATCGTCAGCTCTTCATGCCGCTTGCATGACCAGTCGACGGCAGCTGGCCAGGCCTGCGGAGCGATCGCCGCGGTCAGTTTGCAGCAAGAGGTGGAGCCGCGACAAATCTGGTTCGATCAGCAGCTGTTGGCGAAAGTCTGGAACGGCCTGCTCCCCGAGAAAGATGCGGCGCCAGTCGCGATCTGGCCGTTTGGCGACGTCGATCCTTACGACACTGGATTCGTGGCGATCCAACAATTGGCCGCTCGCCGCCTCTTGCCGCTCGGCCCCGCCGACGTTGACTTTCAACCGGAAGCAGCGGCCGACGAAAAATGGATGAACGACGTCGTCGCGAAAATTCGCGCCAAAGGTTATGAGTGCGCCGCTCCCGCCAATTCGGCCAAGCTGACGCGACGCGATGCGGCAATCGCACTTTGGAAAGAGATCGCATCGCAGCCAACGCCGGTCACGCAGCGCAAGTCCGCGAACGATGCTGACGGCGACGGGATCCCCGACGCCAGAGATGCGTTGCCGTTCACGCCAGGCGAAAACTCGTGGCGTTAATCCGCGCGTTCTAAAACGGAAAACGCACGACGCTCGAGAGCAACTCCGGTATCCGAATCGCCGCTCCGCCGAACGCTTGCCAGCCGATGGCGCATCCGCCGATGGCGACGGCGCCAACCGCACAGCCGCCGGCTGCGCCCAGGATTCCCACCGCCAGACCTCCTAGCGCTAAGATTCCAATCGCGACTCCGCCCAAGCTAATCGCTCCGACCGATAGGCCGCCGACTGAGATCAACCCGATCGACACACCACCACAGGCGAACATCCCAATCGCCACATCGCCAAAGGCGAAGACGCCGCGAGCGACGCCGGTTGGCGAAGGGCCGTCGGGACCATACGCGATGCTGACCAAGGGGAGTCCCAGGAACTTCGTCTCGGACTCGTAACGATACGGTTGATAACGATAGGCGTGACGCATAACGGACTCTCCTTCGAGTAGCCGTAGGGCAGGCCGTGCCTGCCGTTCTTCTTGCTGGCGTTCGCATTTCGGCAGGCACGGCCTGCCCTACGCAGGTTCGCGAACCGAGCCGTGATATTGGAGATCCTACCAAAAATTTCGCCAAGAAAACGAAAACGGCGAGATCAGACGATCTCGCCGCTTCAACCAATCGCTCCCAAGTAGCAAAGCTTCGTAATCGATTAGGGGATCCAGTAGGCGGCCCCAACCACCACGGCGGCCTGAGCGGCGGCGCCTCGGAGGCTGATCGGAACCGGCGGCAGCATCCACGGAGCACAGTTGCCCGGGCGGTAGTAGCCCAACGCGTACTGGCATTCGCTCGGCGGATACATCCCCATTTGGTACGGCAGGACGGCGGCACTGACGAAGAAGTGGGCGCCGGAGACGAACGGCTGGGTGATCGGTCCGGTCATGTGACCGTAACGTTCCAGAGCACGTTCTTCAAAGTACAGCGGCTTGTGGCACAGAGCCGAAGCGGTCCAGTTGACTTCGGTCGGCGACCAGTGACGGCCCGGGAATTGGGCGTCCGACCAACCGCATTCGTACGGCAGGTCCCAGTAGGCGGCGACGAAGCAACGATCGTCCGCACTCAAGTCGCGGAGGTCGAATCGTTTGATCTCGCGACCGGTGTCGACCACCACGCGTTGATTCTTGAAGTCGAGCATGCGACCTTCGGCGACGACCTGGCCATCGAGCATCTTCCAGCTGCGGCTCGGCGCGGCGGAGAGGGCTTCGATACGCATTTGTTCCGCCAGTTCCGGATCTTCTTCATCAGGACGGAAGGCCGGGGTCATGTCCAGGTTGATCTGCGGCAACTTGAACGCCTTCAAACGAGCGACGATATCGCTGCAGGCTTCCAGGTCGTCGCAGCAGTTCCGTTCGTTATAGATGGTTCCGCACGGCTTGCGTTCGGGAGAAGGCGGGCGAACCGGCAAACCATCATCACCGAGTTCGATCGGTTCGCGATCGCTGGGGGACATCATCGGCAGCTTCGGAGCGTTCATCGGCGGAACGGTCATCGGCATCGGCTCTTCCGCCATCGGCTTCGGCTGCTCGATCATCGGTTCGGCGTCGCCGGCCGGAGTGAGCGGCTGCGGAGCAGAGAAACGGCTCGGCTGCGGCGCCGGAGCTTCTTCTTGATTCAAAGCGGTCAGCTGATCGCCAAACGGATCATTGAACGGGTCAGCGGGGGAGAGCTTGCTGGCCTTGCGGACCATCGGTTCGCCGTTCGGAGCCGTCAGCTCAACGTGGGCGACCGGGCGAACCGTTCCGGCAGCGGCCGGAGTCGGCTTACGGACGGTTTTCAGCTCGACAGGAGCGTTGACGCCGAGCGGCGTCGCGACTTCCGGAGCAGTGGTAGTTTTGGTCGAGCGGCGCCACTGCAGGTGGCTTTGCGGCTGACCTTCGGCGGCCCACAGATCGGCCGCCGAAAACAGAATGATCGCTCCACACAGCGCCTTAGTCGTTGTTTTGATGAACGTCCGGGCTGTAGTTCGGGGCTTCCTGAGTAATCGCGATGTCATGCGGATGGCTTTCCCTAACACTGGCCGGTGTGACCCGGATGAACTTGGCTTCCCTGCGTAGTTCTTCAATCGTCCGCGTACCGCAGTAGCCCATCCCGGCACGTAAGCCGCCGACAAGCTGATACACGAACGGACTCAAATTTCCTTTGAAGGGAACTCGCCCTTCGACTCCTTCGGGGACCAGTTTGCCCCCTTCGCTGACTTCGCCCTGGCGATAACGCTCTTTCGAGCCTTTCACCATCGCTCCCAGCGAACCCATGCCGCGGTAAACCTTGAAGGTTCGTCCTTGGTACAGGATTACGTCGCCGGGGCTTTCGGCCAAACCGGCGAACAAACCGCCGATCATCACCACGCTGGCGCCCGAGGCGATCGCTTTGCAAATGTCTCCGGAGAACCGCACGCCGCCGTCAGCGATGATTGGAATCCCACTCTTGGCTGCAACCGAGGCTGCGTCGCGAATGGCGGTGATTTGCGGCACCCCCACGCCCGACACCACTCGAGTCGTGCAGATCGAACCAGGTCCGATCCCGACTTTGACCGCGTCGGCCCCGGCGGCGATCAAGTCGGCACAACCTTCGCTGGTGGCGATATTGCCCGCCACCACGTCGATCGGCCAGTTCTTCTTGATCTCGCGGACCGTCTCGATCACGTTCTTCGAGTGGCCGTGAGCGCTGTCGACGACCAACACGTCGACGCTGTTGTCGATCAGGCTCTGGACTCGTTCAAAGTCCATCACTCCGACCGCGGCGCCGACTCGCAACCGCCCCAGGCTATCTTTCGACGCCTGAGGAAACCGGTTCATCATGTCAATGTCTTTGATCGTGATGAGACCGGTCAGTTTATAGTCATCGTCAACCAGTAAAAGTTTCTCCACCTTTTTAGCCGTTAAAATTTGCTCAGCTTCCGCAAGCGTTACGGTCCCCGTGGCGGTGACAAGGTTGTCTTTCGTCATAACCTCTTGGATACGAAGGGAATTCGACTCGAGGAACCGCAAATCGCGGCGAGTCAGGATCCCCACTAGCTTGCCGTCAGCTAGCGTGATCGGCATCCCCGAAACGTTGTGCTGCTCCATCACGCGGCGAGCTTCTTCGACCGGAGCGTCCGGCGGCATCGTCACCGGATCGACGATGATGCCGTTGGCCGAGCGTTTCACCTTGTAGACTTCTTCGGTCTGGCGCTGGATCGAGAGGTTCTTGTGGATCACCCCCAAGCCGCCCTCTTTGGACAGGGCGATCGCCATGGCGCTTTCGGTCACCGTATCCATCGGCGAGCTGATCAGCGGGATGTTCAGCTTGATGTTGGCGGTCAGCTGCGTTTCGGTCGTCACTTCGGACGGCACAAAATCGCTGTAGCGCGGCGCGAGTAGAACGTCGTCAAAGGTGATGGCGATTTTGGCGAACATCTCGTCCATGGCGCGGCTCCCGAATCTAGCGTGATCGAAGCAGTGGGGGTAAACCCGCAATTATGGCGGGCAATGCCGATGCTGGCAACGCTCTCACGGGGAGTCGCAGCCCGGAAAGGGGGCGATTTCCCCAGTTTTCCGCAGTTAGAAGGCCTAGCGGTTGCGGCGGCTGAAGAGTCCGCGGCGGCGAATCGCGGTCGGAGAGTTCTGTTCGGCCAGCTTGGCCTCGTAGCTGACCAAGGTGGTCGTCGTCCGGTTGATCATCTTTCCCGACGCGTCGATCGTCGTGGTCGAGCTGGAGACGACAAAGCCCGGGACGTCGGCGCAATGGATTTCTACCGAAGTGGTTGAGGTCTTCTCGGGGACCACAATCCGGGTCCGAAAAAAGGCGACAGTTTTGTTCTCGGCCAGCACCGGATAGGGCATATCGAGAGCGATGGGGTCGGTCGCGATCGTCTTGGTAACCATACCGCCGCCAATCTCCCGCGCCTCAAATCGTCGCCGCAGCACCCATGGCGCCGTCGCAGGACAGTAGAGGACGTTGCCGCTGATTTCCTCCGATTGACCGGTAATCACGACCTTTCGGAGCTGACTGGGATAAGTAACCCCGTTCACCACCAAGGCTTCCTGTTCGCCGGGAGTGACCGTCGCCGTGTAGCGATCCGGTTCACCGCTCAGCCCGCTGCGGAACGAGAGGGTCGGCTTGTCGAAGACTTGCCCCCCGACTTCCGACTGCGATGCCGTTTCAAGCAGCACATAATCGTCCCCCACTTCTTTCAGACGGATCGTCTGCGTGGTGACGCTGATCGGCCCAGCGGCGCCATCTTTGTAGATCTGGGTGGTATGTCGCAGCTTCTTCCACGATCCGGGGGCGAAGCGAGCCCATTCGTGGTGATCGTGGGGCGTTAATAGATCTGGAATGTCCTGCGCCACGCAGAGAGAAACGCTGGTCAGCCAGATCATTATCGCGAGTCGTGACATTTCGCCCACTAAACTAGATCGCCGAAAGCCCCAGGGCCGTAGAATTACCCTAAATTACGCTGAGCGAGGAGCTTTCGCAATGAATCACGGCCATGTTGCTGAACAAACGGCCCTATTTGGGGGATTCTTCGACTCCCAGCGGGAACATGCCAGCGATCAGGAAATCTTGCCGTGGGAAAACGGTCCGCAGGTCAATCGCGAGATGCCCGGCCGCTTGCCGCACGAAGAGGGGATACAAATTCTGCTGCAGTCGCGCGTACATCGCAGCGACATCCCCATCGCTGGGAACGACCTTCACGCAGACCGAATCGATCGGCATGCTTCCCGGCAGCAGATGCGCCTTGCATGGCTCTACCACCACCGATTCGACCAGCGG
This sequence comes from Blastopirellula sediminis, assembly GCF_020966755.1. Taxonomy (NCBI): domain Bacteria; kingdom Pseudomonadati; phylum Planctomycetota; class Planctomycetia; order Pirellulales; family Pirellulaceae; genus Blastopirellula; species Blastopirellula sediminis. The sequence goes on along the minus strand of NZ_JAJKFT010000010.1, from coordinate 3,658,349 downwards.
CGACGCCAGAATCTGCTCGGCCAAACGATTGGCCCGCAGTTCCAAATTGGCGATCGTCGTGGTGAGCAGTGCGAGGAGAGGAATCTCGTCGGCGACCAACTCACCCATCCGATAGATTTCCAACGTCTCGGTCAAAGCGGCCAACTCGAGCGGCGAAGATCCGACGAGCGGAAAGAGCGCCGAGCTCCGAATTTGCTCGATCAGCTTCTGACGACCCACCAGCAAGCCTGCGTCAGGTCCGCCCAACAAGTGATTGCCGGCCGCGATGACCAGATCGGCGCCATGAGCAATCGCCGCCTGAACGCTATCGACGCCAAAGCCTTGATATTCGTCGCGACTTTGCAAACCACCGACGCCGACGTCATGAATGAGCGTCACGCCTCGCTTCTTGGCGAGGGCCGACAACTCGGCCAGGCTCGGACGCGTGGCGCTGGTAACGCCGGCGAAATTGCTCGCATCGATCGACAGAATCGCCGCGGTATCGTCTTCGATCGCCTTTTCGTAGTCGGCCAACGTCGCGCTGTTGCTCGCGCCAACTTCGACCAGCAGAACCCCTGCGCCGGCAAGCAAGTTCGGCAAGTGAATGCCGTCGAAGGTTTCCCCCAATTCGCCGCGCGCGACCACCACCTTGCGCCCCGCCGCGAGTTCGCTCAGCGCCAGATGGAGCGCCGCGGTCCGCGTGTTGACGATCGCCGCGTCGGTCGCGACCGCTAGGTCGGTAATTAGCCGGACCGCTTCGGCCTGCGAAGCGCTCTGCCGCGACGACTCGGCGTCGAGCTGGGTCGTGTGATAATCGCGCAGGCGAGCGTACGCCCCTTGGATCGCTCGTTCGGCGATCGCACATTTCCCCAGTTCCGGAGCGAGCACGACGCCGGTCCCGTTAATCGCCGCGCGAATCCCGGCCGGAGCGTCTCCCGTTAGCCAGCGCGAGATCGACTCGGCCAGATGCTGCAGCTTGGGCGCCGGAAAATCAGCAACGCGCGACTTGAAGTCCCGCTGGTAGCGATCGAGATAGACGCCGACGTTGCTCACCAGCGTGGCCGGGTTCATCGTCTCCCGCAGCTTCTTCAGCGGCGGCTTGTCCAACAATTCGCTAACGGTCGGCAGTTTGCCGAATAGATTCGTGGGCATCGCATTTCTCCCTGGGGTCTTTCTTTAATTATTGCTCCCGCGGGAGTTGCGGGGCAAGGCGCCGCCAGACAGGGGAGGGGGCGCACGCGGCGCCAATTTCGCCCCGTTAATTCTCAGAAATTTCGCGGTTACACTCTTTACCGACGCGAATGCGTCACATGGAAGAGCATGATGCGAACCTGGATCCTGGAAAGCTGCGTTTCGATATGACCGAATCACCAACCGTTGGCGGCATCCGTCTCGGTCTCTGCTGCATCTTTCACGAGCAGCCGATCAAGTTTCGCAACACCACCGTCAAAGCGATCAGCGCGATGAAACGGGGCGACGGCCTGGCGAAGCTGTCAGGACTTTGCCTGGCGAACGCCGATGCGCTATTGGCGGCGCTTGAGTATTGTGCCGAGGAGGGGATCGGCTGTTTTCGGATCAATAGCCAGATCCTTCCCGTCAAAACGCACGAGACCTGCGGCTATCGCGTGGAGGAGCTTCCCGACGGGGAAGAAATCGTCAAACGCTTTAAGGCGTGTGGGAAATTCGCCAAGAAGCATAACATCCGCACTTGTTTTCATCCTGATCAATTCGTCGTCCTCAATTCTCCCAAAGAGGACGTGGTCGAGCGGTCGCTCGCCGAACTTGAATATCAAAGCGAAGTCGCCGAGTGGGTTGGCGCCGATGTGGTGAACATTCATGGCGGCGGCGCTTACGGCAACAAGCAAGAGTCACTTGAGCGTTTCGCCGAAACGTTGTCGCGACTCTCGAAACGAGCCCGCAGTCGATTGACGGTCGAGAACGACGACGTCACCTACACGCCGGCCGACTTGTTGCCCCTTTGTCAGTCGACCGGCATTCCGCTCGTCTACGACGTCCACCACCATCGCTGCAACCCGGACGAACTGTCGATCGAGGAAGCGACCACCGCGGCGATCGCCACTTGGAACCGGGAGCCGATGTTCCACCTCTCCAGTCCGCTCGAAGGTTGGAAAGGTCCGAAGCCGCAGCGACATCACGACTACATCGACGTCACCGACTTCCCCGATTGTTGGCGAAACCTGGAACTCACTGTCGAAGTCGAAGCGAAGGCGAAAGAACTCGCCGTTCTGAAGCTGAAGAAACAACTCGCCGAAACCTGGTCGGCCTACATCGTCCAGTGCGCCGACGGATCCTACTACACCGGCGTCACCAACGAACTATCCCAACGGATCGCAACCCACAACGCCGGCAAAGGAGCGAAGTACACCCGCAGCCGCTTGCCGGTCGAGCTGGTCTATCACGAGTCGCTGCCGAATAAAAGCGCTGCGCTGAAGCGGGAGCTGGCGATCAAGGGACTTTCGCGAAGTGCGAAAGCGAACCTGATCTCGGGCGGAAACAAGTCGAGGTAACGGGTACAATTCGTCGTTACGGAATAATCTCCCGCAGGTCGAACGTGGCGCGACGTGGGAGTACGTCGCTTGCATTTAGGTCCTCCAGGCCAATCATCGTTTCCTCCCCGTTGGGCATTCCAATCGTAATCATTCCGATGCATCCCTCCTCGGTCGTATACAAAAAGGCCGATTCGGCGCCGGGGACAAAACGCTGGGTCTTTGGATCGTAATGAACCAGGAATTGGTCTTCGACCTGGCGTCCCTCAGGCAGTTTCCCAGAAGCGATCCAATGCTTGATCTTTCGGGCGTCAGTCAGACTGATTTCACGCACCTGCATGTCGATGGCTTTTAGAGCGACGGCCGACTTTCCAACGTCGGTCGGGTACGGGACGCAGATCAGATCGCACCCTTGCTCAGCGGCCCATGCGGAAACTTCCGCTTCGGTCGGCTTGGCGCCTTCCTTGATAAACGCTGCCGGCGGATGTGGCTCGTAACCGGTATCGAGATCGAGGAAGTGTCTGTTGTATCTTCCCTGGACGCTCACCGGCGAAAGACTCGCGCCAATCCGTCCGTTGCCGTACTTCGCCGTTGGTCCCAACTCGGCCATTGGCGGCGGAATAGGCTTTTCTTCGCTCTTCAAACCAACCGTCGCAAACTGTTCGTCCAGCGTCAGCGTCCGCCAGTTTTGCTCCCACCACGATTGCCAAAGCTGAGCATGACGATCAAACCGCCGCTGCTGCATGATCGCCCGCCGCGGATCTTCGCTCAGATGGATTGAGCTGAGGGCCATGTCGTCAAAATTTTGTCCCGTCAGTTTGTGAAGGGCGCCGCAGATCTCGCCGACTGGTCGCTCATAGCTGATCCAGTCGCCCCGGTCTTGCTCGTCGAGATCATACTTTCGCAAGAGAGCGGTTAGCTCGGAAGAATCGATTCGCAGCCCGCAGTCGCTTCCGGTCGGGACGTGCGTTTTGGGAATTGCCCGAATGAGGGCAGGAACTGCCCGGGGATCGCCGATCGCACGCAAGGCGAATCCGAGACGCCGCAACATTCCCTCGTGCTTCGTCGCATCCAGCTCCGCGATTAACTGCGGCACAGCCTGTGGCCCCAGCGCAATCAGTTCGCGGGTCATACAGGCCCAAACCTCGGCATCCTCAAAAGGGTGAGCATACTGCCGATAAGCAGACAAGATCTGGGCCGTCCGCTCGGTCGGGTCTTTTGACAATTCGGCGATTAGCGCTTCGGCATCTTTCATTTTTTCCGCCGAAGCGATCGGCGGCTCAAACAACAAGTTGTAGTCGGTCGTCTCTCCCTCTTTCACCACAACCGGCGACTGTTTCTCGGTATTCCACGACATCCGATTCGCTTCGTGATTCAGCACATAGGGAAAGTTGTCGCCTGGCGCCGCCCTCAGTTCGAAGCGTCCATTTGCGTCGACCTCCACTAGCGATCGGGGAGCGGCGATTTGGCGATTCAATTCCGACGGACCGTAGAGACCAAGCCGGAGCCGCTCTCCTCGCTCGGTAAAGACGATCGGCTGACCGGTCTTCGCGTGAACCACCTGCCCTGCGATCACGCCGCCGCGAATCAGCAAAATCGGAGGCAAGTCGATCTTCTGTCCGGCGCCGCACCAGGTTTCGCCTAGCGCCAAGCCGATGCGATCGTGCTTTTCAACACGAAAGGTGTAATTCCCTTCAGGAATCACCATCCGAAACTCGCCCACTGCGTTGGTAGACGCCCATTGACTCGGTCCACCGGCAATGCTGCCAGCGTTCACTAACACCCCATCGGCCAGCCCTCCGGTCACGCTATCGACGACTTTCCCTTGCACCACGCAGCCACGCTCCATCGTCACCGTGATATCGTCCGGCAGTTTCTTAGTTCTGCCGGAAGCTGGCGGATAATCGGGGTGCCGGACGGCGACATGCGTTGGAACAACGTGCGTCGGGCTCCAACTGTAGATGCCGATGCCATCCAGTTGAAAACGCCCCTCGGCGTCGGTCGTCGCCGAGAGGAATTCTGGCATCGGCCGGACGTTCACAAAATAGGGAGTAACAGTCGCCCCGGCGATCGGCTGACCATCGATGTCGACAACTTTGCCGCGGAGCGTCGCCGTTTCGCGCGTCAGGCGAATCGTCGGTACATACTCCCCGTTGATTTGATTGAAGAAGCTCTTACCAATCGCCCAACCGGGCATTCTGCCAACCACGTCATACCGGAGTCGATCAAGGGCGAAGTCGCGGCGTTCGGGAACGAGCCCTGTGAATTTGAATTTCCCTTCCGCATCGGAGACCGTCTTGGCGATCTCTACCGGCGCCCCGGTCATTCCCGCCACCTCGTACAACGTCACGGCAATTCCGGCCAAGGGAGAGAGATCAGCCTGATCGACGCAGTTGCCGTGTAAGACGTAACGGCCGGCCGGCGATTGTTCGTCCTCCGACTGCGCCATGGCGTGCGAGAGCGTTTCAGCCCTGCTCAACAGAACGAACAGGAGTAGTAATCGAGCGACTAGCGTTACCAGGAACTGAGTTTTACGGCGCATCTTGGCTATCTCCATGTACGACCTTACTAGTCCGAACTGACCAAAACGAGTGGGAAAGGTCAAGGGAATCGAACGCCGATTTGCGCAAGGTAGGAGAGTCCAGTGCGCATAAAAAAAGGGCGGCCGCAGCGGCGGTACGCCCTTCGATTTGTTTCGTCTGCCGAAAGCTGTTAGAACTTCGGGCGATCGAGCGACATGAACTGATCGACCGTTTCGGGCGGTTCCGGTTCGCTGCCGCCGCCGAACATCGAGCTCCACCACGAGCTATTCGTTTCTTTGGTTCGCGAGACCTTTGGAATCACTTTCTTCTTCGGCTTTTCGTCGGCGTCGTTAAACGGGTTCAGAAAGTCGGCCGTCTTGCTGAAGAACTGCTGCGTGCTGTGATTCATCTTCGACAGCGTGCTCGGTTCCTTCTTGGCGGTCTTTTTGGCCGGCTTACTGCCGAACGGATTGTAGACTCCCCACTCGGCCTTGGCCGGAGTTCCGGACAGCGCCAGCACGAACAGCCCCAACAACGCCACTTTCATCCATTTTTGGTACATGACTCTCTCCTTCCGCAACGATCCTGAAGATTTGCGCGGGCGACTGTGTCAAAATCGGCGAGCGGCGTCCAGACCAATCTGCGGCATTTCCCCGGCCGCATTGTCCCTGGGAGGGCAATTCTTTAGCATTGAGCGTTTCCCCTTACGAGCAAACCTGCGGAAGGTCGGCTGAAAATGAGCAAAATCGGGTTCCTGGGCGCCGGGCAGATGGCGCAAGCCCTTGCCAGCGGCTTTGTTCGGGCCGATCTGGTCCATCCGGCCGATATCGTCGCGGTCGACCCGTTTCCGGCGGCACTAGCCAGTTTTGGCAAATTGGTCCCCGGCGCCGCCGTCAGCGACAAAGCGGCCGGCCTGGCCAAAGAGGTCGACGTTATCTTCCTGGCAGTCAAACCGCAGATGATGCAAGCAGCTATCGCGGGGCTCGGCAAGATCGGCGACAACATCCTGCTGGTCTCGATCGCGGCCGGCACTTCGCTGGCCAAACTGGCCGATTGGACCGGCTCGACCCGCATCATCCGGGTGATGCCGAACACGCCCTGCCTGATCGGCGAAAGCGCCTCGGCCTTCTGCACCGGCAGCGGGGCGACCGCCGAAGACGCCGCCTTGATTGAGCAGCTGATGGGCGCTGTCGGAGTCGTTCGCAAGGTCGACGAGAAGTTGATGGATGCCGTGACAGGGCTGTCAGGCTCAGGTCCGGCTTACGTCTATGTGCTGATCGAAGCGCTGGCCGACGCCGGCGTCAGGGTCGGACTGCCGCGCGACGCCGCATTGCAGTTGGCCGCCCAAACGGTTCGCGGCGCGGCCGGCATGGTGCTCGAAACCGGCGATCATCCCGGCGTCCTTAAAGATCGGGTCGCCAGCCCCGGCGGAACGACGATCGCGGGCCTTCAGGCGCTAGAAGCGGGGGGATTTCGGTCGGCGGCTTATGACGCGGTGGTCGCGGCGACCGCCCGCTCGAAGGAACTTGGGGCCGAATAAATTCTGCGCACGCCCCTTTTCCGCGAAACTATAATTAACGGCAGGCGATAAGCAGGCGAAATGCGCCGTGAGGAGATAGCGAAATGTCTTCGTTGTTTTGCATGATTGACGACAAGCACGTCCCCCTTTACCGGATCTTGTGGATCTCGGACGTACCGCACTTCTGCGGCGCCGACGATTGCTTGTGCGAAGGACAGTACGAAGTCCGGCTGGAACAAGGGGAGTCGCTCTGGACGAACCGCGAAGAACGGGACACCGTAATCGCCGCGCTCGAGCGCTGGCACGCCGGCGACGACTTTGACGACGTGGAAGGGGAAGAGCCCTGGGACTAATCGTCCCGCCGCCTAATCCGCCATCTGGCGACAAGAAAAGAAAATACGGCCACGGCGAACAATCGCCGCGGCCGTTTCTCGTTATATCGCTAGTTTAAGCCGATCGAGCGGCCCAGTCGCTTCGCACGAAGCGGAGAAGCCGCTACTTCTTTTTCTTCGCCGTCTTCTTGGCGGCCGGCTTGGCCGAAGTCTTCTTGGCGGTTTTGGCAGGCTTCTTGGCGGCGGCAGCGTCGCTCTTTTTCGCGGGGGAGCTCTTCTTGGCAGGCTCTTTCCCGAACGCAGATTCCCAACCGTCGGAATACTTCTGATTGGAACCAACGCGAATGATGGACACGGCTTAATACCTCGTAGTTAAATCAACATCTTGAATAATTCGGAGCAAGCAATTGTTGGTAACGGATCGTCGCCGCAAGGTCAAGACTCTGCGGCAAGACGAACCATTTTCCAATCGTATTTAGTGTTGCAGTTTCTTGTACTTAAAGCGGGGCGGATGATCCGGATCGATACCGAGACGTTCGCGCCGTTGGTTTTCGTACGTGCTGAAGTTTCCTTCCGTCCAGTGAACGTACCCGTCTCCTTCAAACGCCAGGATATGGGTCGCGAGCCGGTCGAGGAACCAACGATCGTGGCTGACCACCACCACGCATCCGGCGTAGTTCATGATCGCTTCTTCCAGCGAACGAAGCGTATCGACGTCCAAGTCGTTCGTCGGTTCGTCGAGCAGCAGCACGTTCGAACCGCGGCGAAGCAGCGTCGCCAAGTGGACGCGGTTTCGTTCACCGCCGGACAGCACGCCGACCTTCTTTTCCTGGTCAGGACCGCGGAAGTTGAACCGCGACACGTACCCGCGAGCGTGGACCTTCTTGTTCCCCATCACGATGGTATCGTGCCCGCCTGAGATTTCCTCGAAGACGGTCTTGTTGGGGTCGAGAGCGTCACGCGACTGGTCGACGTAGCCAAGTTCGACGGTCGAGCCGAAGCGGATCTCACCCGAGTCAGGCGCCGTCTCGCCGGTCAACATCCGGAAGAGGGTCGTCTTGCCGGCGCCGTTCGGGCCGACCACGCCGATGATGCCGCCCGCCGGGAGGCGGAAGCTGAGGTTGTCGATCAGGACGCGATCGTCGTACGCCTTGCTGACGTTGGTCGCTTCGATCACCAGGTCGCCCAGGTGCTTACCAGGCGGAATCTGGATTTCGAATTCGTCATTCCGTTCGACGAACTGCTCGGCCGCCAACTTTTCGTAGGCGTTGATACGGGCCTTACCCTTCGACTGCTTCGCTTTCTGCGAGCTGCGAATCCATTCCAATTCGTTGGCCAGGAACTTCTGACGAGCTTCCGACTGCTTTTCTTCCAGCGCCAGACGCTTCTGCTTTTGTTCCAACCACGAAGAGTAGTTCCCTTCGTACGGGTAGCTGCGACCGAATTCGAGTTCCAGAATCCAGCCGGCGACGTTGTCCAGGAAGTAACGATCGTGGGTGATCGCGACAATCGTGCCGCGGTAGGCCTGGAGGTGATGTTCCAGCCACAGAATCGACTCGGCGTCGAGGTGGTTCGTCGGTTCGTCGAGGAGCAGCAGGTCGGGCTTCTTCAGCAGCAGCTGGCAAAGGGCGACGCGGCGGCGTTCACCACCAGAGAGCTTCGAAACGTCGGCGTCTCCCGGCGGCAGGTTCATCGCGTCCATCGCGATTTCGATTTCGCGATCGAGTTCCCAGCTGTTGGTCACTTCGATCTGATCCTGCAGCTTCCCCATCTCTTCGTAGAGGGCGTTCATCTCGTCATCTTCGAGCGGCTCGCCCAGCTTCATGCTGATCTCGTTGAAGCGCTCGACCAGCGCACGACGCCCGGCGACCGCTTCTTCGACGTTACCGAAGACGTCCTTGTCCGGGTTCAGCTGCGGCTCTTGGGGGAGATAGCCGACAGTAAAGCCGGGCGTCAGCTCCGCCTTGCCATCGAATTCTTTATCGATCCCGGCCATGATCTTCAGGATAGTGCTCTTACCGGCGCCGTTTCGCCCCAGGACGCCGATCTTGGCGCCGGGATAAAACGAGAGCCACATATCCTTGATGATCTCGCGCGTGCCGAACTTTTTGTTTAAATTCTCGATCGTATAAATGTATTTTTTACCCATGCAGGTACTCTCTAACGTCTTTCGTAGCTAGCGTTTAGTGATGGTGCGGGTAATAAAGAATCGCTACCGATTATAGCGATTTTGTGCATGCGATCTGCCCGCTGCTGGGCGACAGGAAGAATTCTTCCCAAAACAGCGAATTAATGGTTGTAAGATCACGATAGAATGATATCATTGGGCAATCGAACATCAGTTCGGGCAAAAACTCTTATCTCAACTCCACGCGATCGTTAGCAGCCCTGGCCTCGAGTACCCACCAGCTCGCCCCGCCTGCCAGGATTGCCGAACGAGCGAAGTTTCCGTTCATGGACGCGACTGTTCCCAACAGTCGCGTCCGTTTTTATTTCTTGTGCGAATAAATCACGTGTGCCACGGCTCTGTGAGCCGTGTCTTCCGACGTGACAAGCCAGTCTACGCCGCACGACTCACAGAGCCGTGGCGCCCGGGAATGGTTGCTATTGTACGACTTCTAGCCGAGCGGCGTTATTCCCACTCGATCGTCGCCGGCGGTTTGGTGCTGATGTCGTAGCAAACGCGGTTGACCCCTTTGACCTCGTTGATGATTCGGGTCGAAATTCGGGCCAGCACTTCGTACGGCAGGTCGCTCCAAGTGGCGGTCATGAAGTCGTCGGTGTTGACGCAGCGGACGGCGACCGCGTTTTCATAGGTTCGCGCGTCTCCCATTACGCCGACGCTTTGCACCGGCAGCAGGACGGCAAATGCCTGGGAGGTCGAGCGATAGAGGCCGGCCGCTTTGATCTCGCTAACGACGATCGAGTCGGCCTCGCGGAGCACCGCTAATTTTTCGTCGGTCACCTCGCCCAGGCAACGAACCGCCAAACCGGGTCCGGGGAAGGGATGACGCCAGACCAGATCTTCCGGCAGCCCCAGTTCCAGACCAAGCTTACGGACTTCGTCTTTGAAGAGGTCGCGAAGCGGTTCGATCAGTTCAAAGCCGAGTTCTTTCGGCAGACCGCCCACATTGTGATGCAGTTTGATCGTCGCGGCCGGGCCGTCGATCGCGGCGCCGCTTTCGATCACGTCGGGGTACAGCGTCCCTTGCGCCAGGTATTTGGCGTCTTTGATTTTGCGGGCTTCCGCTTTGAAACACTCGACAAACTGGTAGCCGATGCGGCGGCGTTTTTCCTGCGGCTCTTCGATGCCGGCCAATTGCTCCAGGAAGGCGTCCTTACCGGCGACTACATGAAGATCGGTCTTGAAGTGCTTGGTGAACTCGGAGATTACCGACTCCGCCTCTTGTTTTCGGAGCAGGCCGTTATCGACCAGAATGCACGACAATTGCGGGCCAATCGCCTGGTATAGCAAAGCGGCGACCACCGAAGAGTCGACGCCGCCTGAAAGGCCGCAGATGACGCGGTCATTGCCGACCCGCTCGCGAATCTCGGCGATCGTCTGCTGGGCGAAGTCATGCAGTTTCCAGAGCCCTTCGCACTCGCAGATTGCAATCACGAAGTTGCGGAGAATCTGAAAGCCGAGCGGCGTGTGGGTCACTTCCGGGTGAAACTGCATCGCGTAGAGCGGCAGTTCCTTGTGCCGCATCGCCGCGATCGGGCAGGTCGACGTGTGGGCCAGCGGCTCGAACGAGTCGGCGACGTTGGCGACCTGGTCGCCGTGGCTCATCCAGACGTCGGTTTCGCTCGGCAGACCGCCGAACAGATCTTCGTTGGCGGCGATGCGAATCTTGGCGTGCCCATATTCGCGGTGCGAGGTGTTCTTCACCGAGCCGCCGAACGCCTGACACATCAGCTGCATGCCGTAGCAGATGCCGAGTACCGGAATGCCCATCGAAAAGAGCCCCGGATCGCACTGCGGGGCGCCATCTTCGTAGACGCTCGACGGTCCGCCCGAGAGGATGATCCCCCGGGGATTATGCGCGGCGATCCGCTCAACCGAGATGTCGTGCCGGACGATTTCGCAATAGACGTTCTGTTCGCGAACGCGGCGAGCGATCAGCTGGGCGTACTGCGAACCAAAGTCGAGGACGAGAATCTTTTCATCGGAGATGCGAGAGGCGTCAGAGGTGTTGTCATTCGCGGGAGCCGTCATCGTCATCCTTCCGTCAAACCGGAAACGAAAAAGCCCGCCCAGAATCCGGCGGGTGAAGGAAACCGCGTATTATATCGCCATCGCGAATTGCTGCAAACTAGCACGCCCCCTCATCTGGCTGCGGCAAGTCGCGAGCGTGAAGTTTGCTTGGGAACCAACTTTTGGCCGCCGCGCCCCGGTTTACCCTTGTCGCGGCCCCGCCTAGCATGAAGTTCAACACGGATCTTAGCGCACAACCGGATGGAACGATGGAAATCTTGCTGACGAACGACGACGGAATTTACGCCCCCGGATTGGCCGCGATGGAGCGCCAATTGCAAAAGATTGGAAACGTCACCGTGGTCGCTCCAGCGACCGAGCAGAGCGGCGTCGGGCACTCGATTACCTTTTTGAGTCCCTTGATCTGCAAAGAAGCGTACGACGGCGATCGCCTTCGCGGCTACGCCGTGGAAGGGAGCCCGGCCGACTGCGTCAAAATCGGCGTTTTCGAGTTTTGCAAGAAACGCCCTGATCTGATCGTCAGCGGGATCAACGGCGGGCTGAACGCCGGGATCAACGTTCTTTATTCCGGAACGGTCGCCGCGGCGATCGAAGGCGCCTTCTTTGGGATTACCAGCGTTGCGGTCTCGCTGGAATGGGACGAGCACCCGCTGTTTGACGTCGCCGCCCTCAAGGCGCGAGAGATCATCGAGAAAATCCTGGCCCAAAAAGGGGAGCCTTCGCAGCTGTTCAACCTGAACATGCCGACCGCCGCGATGCGGAAAAAATCGGTTGTAAAGGTTGTACCGATGGGTCTGGCCCGATACGGCGAGCACTTTATCCGCCGCAAAGACCCCAAAGGACGCGACTATTTCTGGGCGACCGGGGATCCGCGTCCCGAACACGGATCGGAAGAAACCGATCTTTCGGCGCTCGAGAAGGGGGACATCACCCTGACTCCGCTCCACTTTAATTTGACCGAGAACTCGTATCTTGACCGAATGAAGTCTTGGGATTTGCAGATCGCTGATTAGACTGGGAGGTACCCCCCAGTTCTGCACGGCGAATTTCGTCGTGCCGTATGCCTGCGCAACTAGAAGCGCCGGCAGTCTAATTCGATCGCCGCAACTCGTAACGGATACGCGCGGCGATGCGCCGAACTCCCCTGTTCGAATCATGAACGTATGTCGCGTAGTAGCCGGGCTCTGCCTGGTATTTGCCGCCGTATCTTCGTCCCTTGGACAAGACTGGCTCACCGCTCCCAGCTTTTACAGCCACAGTAACGAAACCGGCGAACGTACCGCTCAGTACGCGCCGGATCCGGTCGTCGCCAAGCCGTACGATCCGACCTATCTGCGATCGGGCTATCGTCAGTTCCAAAGCACGATCCGCGCCGGGCGAAGCGTCGACAACTATCACATCGTCGAAGAATGGGGCCGCCCGGTCCGCCCGTACGGCGAATGGCTCCATCCGTATCGTCCTTACTCGGTGCCGTACCAACTGTGGGGCGCACCGTATCAAGGCCTTGGCCCAACCTTCAACAACAACTTCGGCCCGAATCCGTTCCCGTATGGCAACACTCCGGCCGGAGGCTTCGGTCCTGGCGGCGGCGTGGGACCAGGCTACGGTCCCGGTGGTTATGGACCAGGTGGCGGCGGAGGCTATGGCCCCAATGGCGGCGGCTACCCTGGTTTCCAGGAAGGAAGCATCTAAGCTCCGCCGTATTCGAAAATCGAAAGTGCGTTTGGGGTTTCCAAACGCACTTTCTTTGAGCTATAGGAAAAGTCTCGACGCACTCGAGGGTAGGTGGCAGAATAGGGCCAGCACGTGTACGAGGAGATGCAATGATTACGCCGCGTGATGAAATTGCCCAGCGAGCCATGGCCTTGCCTCCAGAGGATCGCCAGTTTTTGGCCGATATGCTGGAACAAAGCCTTCCCTACGGTGAATTTCGAACGCCGGAGATCGCCGAGGCGTGGTCCAAAGAACTCGATCGGCGAATCGCGGCCTATGATCGCGGTGAAACAAACGCGGTTGATTTTGAGGCGGCTCTAGCCAACATGCGTCAGGCGCTTGAGACGCATCGCTCTAGCAAAAAGACGCCATGAGGTTCCGCGTTCTGCCGGAAGCTCAGCTTGAAGCAGTTGAAGCGGCCATTTGGTACGACGATCACCAACAGCTACTTGGCTCCGAATTTCTTGAAGAAGTCGCAGCCGCGTTCGACAGAATTCGAATTTCCCCAGATTCGAATTCGAAACTGGAAACCTATCTTGGATCGCATGACATCAGGCGTGCGTTACTTAGACGCTTTCCGTATGCGGTCATCATCTTACGACGAGAAATGGAAGTCATAATTGTCGCAGTCGCCCACACGAGTCGACGCCCGCTGTACTGGCTAGAACGACTGGAATAGCCAAACGCATTTCCCTCGCTCGCGCTTCCGGCCACGAATTACTTCTTCCCGATTCGGTAGAGCGCCGTGTCGCTTCGTAGGATGATCGCTCCGTCTAACAGCAGCGGGGTCGCCATGATTTGGCCGGCGATATCGTTTTCGGCCAGGACTTTGAACTCGCGGCCCGGCTCGATCACGATCGTATTGCCATCTTCGTTGCAGAAGTAGATTCGGCCTTCGGCCAACGCTGGCGAGGCGGAGAAGTTGCCGCCGAGACGTTCGGTCCAAACCGTTTCGCCATTGGTGATGTCGACGCAGGTCGCCACGCCGCGGTCCGAGACCATGTAGAGCAAGTTCTCCCAGAGCAGGGGCGACGGCTTGGTCGGAACTTGCTTGTCCATCGTCCAGCCGACGTGCGAATCGGTAACGTCACCTTCGCCGTCGACGCGTGTCGCCCACAGTTCGGCTCGAGTAAAGCCGGTGCAGATGTAGACGACTCCTTCCTGAAAGACCGGGCGGGGGACGTTCGAGAACCCGTCGCCGTGATCAACTCGCCACAGTTCTTTGCCGGTCAACGGATCGTAGGCGCAATCCCACTGGGCGCCGGGGATGATCGCCATCGTGCGACCTTCCCACGTTACAACCAGCGGCGTCGCGTACGCCTTCTGCATGTCCCCATCTTCTTTGCGGTGCGGAGGACGATCGGTCTTCCAGACCATCTCGCCGCTGTTCGCATCGAGCCCGCAAACGTACTGCTGGTCGGCGCCGTCGCAGGTCAGGACCAGCACGCCGTTGTGCAGCACCGGCGAGCTTCCCGGTCCCACGTTATGCTGCAGCGGCAGTCGCTTCTTCCAAACCAATTCCCCTTTGGTCGTATCGACGCAGCAAGTGCCGTAGGTGCCGAAATGGCAATAAAGGCGATTTCCGTCGAGAACCGGCGTCGGCGACGCATAGCTATTGGTTGAGTGAATCGGATCGGGATCGTCGATGTAGAAGAGGTCGACTTGCTTGCCGATTTCGCCGGTCGCATAGTCAACTTCGATCGCTTTCAGCAGCACCGTCGCGGCCAATTCGCTGGTTGCCTGGGCGAACTTCGGCCGGCCTTCCAGCTTCTTATCGAACGCTTCCTGCGACGCCTTCTGGGTGATCGCCGTGGTGAGCCACAACTTGCCGTCGCCGAGAACCGGCGAAGACCAACCTTTTCCTTCGATTTCGGTCTTCCACGCGACGTTCTCCTCTTCCGACCATTTCAGCGGAACGTTCGTCGCTTCGCTGATTCCGTCCCCCGATGCGCCACGGAATTGCGGCCAGGAATCGACGGCCCACGCAGACGAAGAGCAGGCCAGCGCGATCAGCGTCGCGACGGCAAAGCGGTTTCGAGAGGTCATCGTCGAGGAACCCTTGTTTGGAAGAAGCGAAGGAGGGAAGCAGGGCGGGGCAGGATTACGAAATCAAGTCGATTAGTGGAGATGGCAGCCACCGCCACCGCACTGATGAGCGCCGCAGCCGCCATGCGCACTCGGCGGAGCGCACACCGGCAGGCTTTGCGACGATCCGCCGGTATGAGCGGCCGGCACGCTCCAAGCCTTTTCGAGCTTCGTCGCGCCGCACTGCGGACAGACGGGCGTCTCTTCGCCTCGGACCAGCGCTTCAAACTCGCAATTGCATTGGGTGCAGACGTATTCAAACAGCGGCATCGCGACGCGTCTCCTGTTCGCTTAATTTTCGTAGATGGGGGATTGGCTTATCATACGGGTCGGGGCCGTCGCTCGAATACGCCAACTCTGACCGAATCATTATGTCCAACGGCACTAGTTTATCGCAAATCACTCGGCAGCAGGTCCGGGCCGTCGATCGCATCTCGATTGAGAATTTTGGCGTCCCCGGCGTCGTGCTGATGGAAAACGCCGCTCGAGGGTGCGTCGATATTCTAGCTGCGCATGGAGCGAGGTGCGTCCGAATCTGCTGCGGCAAAGGGAACAACGGGGGGGATGGGCTGGCGATGGCCCGGCTGCTTGACCTGCGGGGAATTCCCACCCAAACGCTCCTCTTTTGCCCGCCGACCGAAATTACCGGAGATGCAGCGGTTCAGCTGAACATCGTGCAGAAGGCGGAACTGCCGCTCGTAATCGTTCCGGCCGATGCGACCGACGAAGCTCTCGACCAGTTGCTATCCGGCGCCGACTGGATCGTCGATGCACTGCTAGGAACCGGGATGCGGGGAAATCCGCGATCGCCGCTCGACCGCGTGATTCAGGCGATCAATCGCAGCGACGCGCAGAAGTTGGCGGTCGATCTGCCGAGCGGCCTTGACTGCGACCTGGGAACGCCGGGCGAGCCAACCGTCGAAGCGACGGTGACGGCAACCTTCGTCGCGCCGAAGGTCGGCTTTGCCGTCGAAACTGCGAAACGGTATCTGGGAGAGGTGGTCACCGTCGATATCGGCGCCCCGCGGCAAGCGATTGAACGCGCTTGCGCTAAAGAATGAACGATCGCAAAAAACATTTGCTTTCTCACTTCGACTCGGCGAGACTACCGACGTCATCGCAGTCCCCCCGAACTGCGAACTGCCCCTCCACCTTCAGCCCCGGTATCACCATGACGGAACTTGACGTCCAGTCCGCCAGCGACCAACTTGGCTTCCTGCTTCCGAAGACTTTTTCCGCTCCCATGATTTCGGCCGGCGACTTGTCGGCGGTCGGTATGAATCCCGACTTCGAAGGGGGCGTTTGCACGACGGTGGATGATCTCGTCGGTACGCAAGAAGCGGCAGTGGAAGCGGCCCTCTGCGTCCACGAGGAAATGGTCGAGTGGTGGGACGAGTACTTTGCCATCGCTCAAGATGGGGGCGGAGGCTATTACCTGATGCGCCGCGACGAAAGTCCCGAGGTTTACTTGATGGACTCCGATTGGTGCGAAGAACCGCGAGTGGTATCGCCAAACCTCACGGCGTTTCTCGAAGAGGTAAAAGGCGGGGAGTATCCCGACTGAGCGAAGCGCCGGCGATATCGGCGGACAGCGTCAGAGATGAAACAAGCCATGGGGTGGCACGCCCAGAGCCAAGCAAAATCAGTTACCAATTACGATTGTCCTTCCTCTCGAGATATACCCCACCATGACGTCCGCCTGTCGGCTTCTCGCGTTTATTTTCGCCCTGATTGTTCCGTTGGCGGCGGTGGCTCAAGAAGCTGATAAAGCGGGACGAAGCTCAAGTCAGAACCTCCTCCTTTGCGCCGGCCAGGACGAGATGTTCGTGATCGACGCCGATGCGGCGGAGCAGGGCGCCGGCGAGAAACTTTGGAGTTGGAAGGCCGCCAACTTACCCGACGCGACGCCGGAGTTGATCAAGCAGTTCAACAATCTCGACGAGTGCCGTGCGATACGCGGTGGAACGCAGATCTTGCTCACCGCTTCCAACGGCGGCTGCGCCCTGATTGATCGCTCGACGAGCAAAATGCTCTGGAAAGGCTACGCCACTAACGCTCACAGCATTGAGCTATTGCCGAACAACCGCGTGGTCGTCGCCAGTTCGGTCAACGGGAATCGGCTGATCCTGTTCGACCTGGCGAAGTCGGACGCTCCGCAGTTTCAGACGCCGCTCCATTCGGCGCACGGCGTCATTTGGGACGAATCGCGGAAGCTGCTGTGGGCGATCGGGTTCGACCAACTGCAAACCTACGAGTTGGTCGATTGGGAATCGGACAAACCGTCGCTTCGCCTGGTCGATCAGTACGAACTGCCGACCGAAGGGGGACACGATCTCCGCGCCGTCCCGAACAGCGCCGATCTGATCCTGTCGACCCACGAGCATGTCTATCTCTTCGATCGGAACGAGAAGAAGTTCCGCCTTCATCCCGAAGCGGCGGATCTCGAACACGTGAAAGCGGCCGACGTGAACCCGGAGACAGGCCGCCTGCTGATCGGTTTCTGGAAAAGCGAAATGCGATTCTTCTCGCCTGCGGGGGCAATCACGTTTCCAGCGAATAAGCCCTATAAGATTCGCTGGCTGGCGGAAGCGAAGTAATCCGCGTAACCGCTATCTCAACTGCTGAGTTTTTTGTCAGTTCTCGGCGCAAATCGAGGGCAATTCTACGGCGATTCCCCCCGACAGAGAGCCTTAGGCCCTATCGCGCAAGTCCCATAACCCCAAACCTCAATGCGACTTATGGCATTTCGGGCTGATCCTGGGGGCTGTGTGGCATAGGAAGTGCTTTCTTCGCACACGCACCTCTCGCCTCCGAAGCCCCTTCCGTCGATGCGCCAAATGCGTGTCGGCCGGCAACTTTCATCATCCCCTGATATCGCTTAAAGGCTGGAACCTCCCATGACTCATTCTCTCCCTGCGCGACGAGCATTTACGCTCGTGGAACTGCTGGTCGTCATCGCCATCATCGGCGTGTTGATCGCTCTCTTGCTGCCGGCGGTACAACAAGCCCGCGAAGCGGCCCGCCGAATGCAATGCAGCAACAACCTGAAACAGCAAGGCTTGGCGCTGCATACCTATCACGACGCCTACCTCTCATTTCCGCCGGGCGAACTGACCCGCAGCCGCATCAGTTGGCAGGCGCTCGTTCTGCCGCAGATCGAACAATCTGCCCTTCGCGATCAACTGGAAACCGCCGGTGCGTTTACTGCCGACGGCTCTTCCAGCAAACCTTACTGGCACAGCAATCCGGCGATTATTTCGACCGGGACGACGCCGCTGGCGAAAACGATCCTCCCGGCCTACATGTGCCCTTCCGATCCGACGCCGGAGCTGAATGATCGGATCGCTTCGACCGACTCCACTTACCCGGGCATCTACGCGAAATCAAACTACGTCGGCGCCTACACTGCCGCCTACTACAACGCGGCCGGAACCAAGACGGAAGATCGCAAGGCGATGTTCTACGAGAATTCCAAACGGAAGTTCCGCGACATCACCGATGGGACCAGCAATACGATCGCCGTTACTGAACGGGCTGGGGTCCACGTCTATGTCGCTTCGCTCTGGATCGGCTGGCATGACCTGGCCGGGCCGATTCCGCACAGCTACCCGTTCACGCTCCGCGTCCGGATCAATCGCTTGTCGAACGATACCGACTATGCGATCAACGGCACCATTTTGCACTCGACCAGCAGCCTCCATCCTGGCGGAGCGCAATTCCTGCTGTGCGACGGATCGTCCCGCTTTATCAGCGAAACGATCAACATGCAGACCTACGCGGCGCTTGGCACCGTCGACGGAGGGGAAGTGATTGGCGACTACTAATCTGGCCGACTTTGATCGAGCTTGTCCCAGACGCCAATCATGGAGAATCCTGTTATGAACCGAACGCTCGCAATGCTATTTCTCGTCGCGTCGCCGCTGGTCGGCCTGACCGCTTGTTTTCCAAGTTCCGGCCCAGCCTTGGGCAATGTAACCGGAACCGTCACGCTGGATGGCAAACCGCTACCCAACGCGATGATCAGTTTTTATCCGACCTCCGGACTTCGTTCTGCACATGGAACGACCGACGGCGAAGGAAAATACTTGCTCCGATTTACCGGAATGAAAGATGGCGCCTTGGTTGGCGAACATAGGGTGAAAATTGAAGTAGGAGTTCAAACCGGCGAAGCGCCGGCGGCGCCAGCCGGCAAGCTCCCGAAACTTCCAGCAAAGTACAACGCCGAATCGGAATTGACTGCGGAAGTCGAACGCGGCTCCAACACGATCGACTTTGACTTGAAGTCCAACTAGTCAGTTGAGAAGGGCGCCGCGAATGCTTGGGGCAATGCGCGCGGCGCCCTATTTCTCTTTTGGGGACGCTCGTTTACGGACGAACCGTCAGCGTGATCTCGCCAAGCTCGTTCGTCCCCTTGGAGGAGTACGACTTTTCTTCTTTCGCCGGCCACACGAACGGCACTACGACCAGTTCACGGCCGCCGTGTTCGCGGGCCGCTTCCACGACCAGCGAATATTTGCCCGGCTTTAGCTTGGTCAGGGCGTCTTGGTCGTCGACCGCCAGTTCATGCTTGCCGGCAGGTCGGGTCGCTCCTGAAATGCCATCGATCGGCATCTGCGAATTGCGTCCACCGTCGCGCCACCACTGCCGTAAATCAGGCAGCCACTTCGTACCGCCCCCTTTTCCTCCCCGTCCTTTCAACTGGTACCAGACGGCGACGTTCTGCACCATCTCGTCTTTCGAGTTCGCAATCCAAACCGCGACGTAAGGGCGGTGATAGCGCCCGATGTTGAGCTGCGGAATCTCGACCGTCGCTTCCAATTTGTTCGCTTCGTCATCGGCCAGGGCGACGCCGGCCAGCAGAGAGAACGTCGCGGCGACCAGCAGGCCGCAAAGTCGAGTTCGATTCATGGATGTCTCACGCAAGTTAAATGGAGGGGAATGGAAACGGCGTCCCGTTCAGTGCATCAAAAACATCGCGATCAAGAGCGGCAAGACGAACCCCAGCCCGACCAAGGGCCAAGTCATCCGCCGCTGCTGCGCGTGGAAGTAGAGCAAATAGAGCCCGGTCAAACAGAAGATCAGGGTCGCGATCGCAAAGATGTCGAGAAACCAACTCCAAGCGAGCCCGGTGTGGCGCCCCTTGTGCAGGTCGTTGAAGTAGGCGATCCAGCCATGCGACGTTCGTTCAAACTCGACGTCGCCGCTCTCACGGTCGATCGTCAGCCAGGCGTCGACGCCTGGCCCTTGCATCGAAAGATAAACGTCATCCTCGGTCCACTCAGCCGGTTGCGACGGGATCGAGACGGTCAGTTCCCGCCGCAGCCAACGTGAAATGTCGACCGGCAGCGGATGCTCTCCTTCGGTCGGCTGCTCGCGAAGCGTTTCCAAGAGGGACGCAGGGACCTGCGTGTTGACGTTGCGAATCTGCGGCTCGCCGGCGAGCTCCCCGGCATGGTTCAGCGTGATTCCGGTCACCGCAAAGACGATCATCCCCACCAGGCAAATGGCCGAGCTGATCCAGTGCCACTTGCGCATCGTCTTGTTCCAGTAGGCGCGACTCTGCTTGCGACGCTCCTGGACAATCCGCTTCTTTTGCGTCAGTTCGACGGTTTCGGACATGGGACGAAAACCTAGCGGCGCCCCCGAAAGCCCACCCATTTGGACCGATAGGCATACGGAGTCGTTCGAAAGAAATTAGCGTAGCGGAATATTCGGCTGCGAAGTTGAACTCCGGTTTTAGCCGTGAGTGTCGCAGAATCTCAGATCAGCCGCTTTTTCCAGAACGCCATCTCGTCGGCCTGCGGATCTCCGCCGACGAAACCGCACCGCTGATAAAGCCGCCGCGCCGGGTTGTCGGCCCGTACTTCCAGGGTCAGATAAGAGCAACCTTGCTCGGCCGCATAGCGGGCCATCTCGTCCAACAGGGCCTTTCCAACGCCGCGGCCGCGATGATCGGGATCGACCGCCAGATCATGGACGTTGATCACCGGGCGAGCCGAGAAGGTCGAGAAGTTATAGAACCCGTTCGCCAATCCGACGTATTGGCCGTCTTCGACCGCCAGCATCCCCACGAAGGTCGGAAAGTTCTTCAGCCGCTCAATCAAATGCTCGTGCACTTCAGGGAGGAGCGGCTTTCCACCTCCCATGACGTCGAGGGCGTACAACTCCAGCAGCCGCATTAGTTCGGCGGCGTGCTGTTCATTGTGAAGGTCGACGAGAACGACCTGACCGGCGAATGGCGCCGGACCGGAAGAAGCGGGCATCGATTACTCTCCCGCGTTGTCGAAATCGAGATCCTTCCACTTCATCGCCCGGCGGAAGGGCTCGATGCGGAGCATCACCTCGCCGTTCTGAAAGACGCGAACGGTTCCATTCGATTCGCTAACGACGATTGCAATCGACTTCGTCTTTTTGCTGATCGCAGCGCCGGCCCAATGTCGCGCGCCCAGTCCCTTGGACAAGGTGACGCTGGCCGACGAAACGTCGACCAATCGACAGGCCGCTTCGACCACGCCGTCGGCGTTAATGATGAAAGCGCCGTCCAGTTGAGCGATTTCTTTCAGCCCTTCCCGGACGCGGCTGTCGAAGATGCTCCGTTCTTTGCGGTTATAGCCTTTGATCGGATCGAAACCGCTCGCGACGCTATGGTGGAGCACTTTACGATGATCGCCGACCACAAACATGGTCCCAACCGGCTTCCCTTCGCGTCCTTCACGGCCGATGTCCACCGCCAGGTCGATCACATGTTTGAGGGTCTCCAGCGGAACGCTGGTCTCCAGACGACGCAGATCGCGCGACGTCAACCGGCCAAGGTGTTCCGACAATCGAACCAGGCTGATCGTGTCGATCCGCGACTCGTCGAAGCCGCTGTAGATCGCGACGACTGAGGCGCCGGTCGCGATAATATCGTCGGCGACCGATTCGACCAGGGCGTGGGTCAGCTTTTCCAGGATCGGGCTCTCATCCAGTTCGACGACGACCGGCATTAGTCCGGCCTCTTTGGCCCCTTCAAGGGCCTCCTCGTCATCGGCGGCGATGATCGTTTTGACGTCGCCGGCTCCAGTTTTGATCTGTTCCCACTCGCAAACCCCTTCGACGAAAACCAACAGCGCGTCGGCCTCGGCTTGCTTCACCAGCGCAGCACCGATCTTGAGAAACTCTGCGAATTGCTTGGTGAATTTCTGTTGCTTCATCCGTAGCGGTCAGTTCGGCATTTCGCCGCGTCAGTAGTGCAGGCGCAAGGGGAAGTGCGCTCGTGAAAGCATGGTAAAAAAGATCGCAGACCGAGGCAACTACGCCGACCGACCGAAATGGTGATCTGCGCTGCAATTAGGGCAATTTCGTGGCGACTTCGGCGCTGCGGTGCCCCGGCGGCGTGTCGAAGACCCGCTGGTCGTAGATGGCGAGCGCGTGCAGCCCATGTCCCAGCGGCCCGATGCTCCAATCCATCCGCGGATTCCGCTCCAGGATCGTCGCCAGGTAGTCGATCGCCTTGGTCATCTGCGGCGAGGACAATTCGTCATCGTTCAGCGAATAGGCGAGCCATTCGGCGATATGACCGGTCGTCTGCAAGCGACGCTGCAGATCGGGCTTGGCGTCACGACCCTCGAACCATTCGGTGCTGAAGCTGCCGTCCGGATTCTGCAGGCGGAACGTGTACTTGTAGTAGTCGTCCAGGAAGGTCTGGGCACGTCCCCAATGGCCATCCATCGGCAACCCCGAGAGCTCACGTTTGCGGACCGCGTAAGAGAGCCCCATCAGACGATGCGTACCACCGCAAGCGGCGCCGATCACCGGCTGTTTCAGCTCTTCGCTGATCAATCGCTCGATCGTCCAGGTCTGACCGTCGTCGCTTTTCCACTCAGCGTCAACCGGCAGGTAGTAGGCCAGCGAGATTAGCTTAAAGGTCAATTCGGTCGCCGGGCGGCAAGTTTCCTTTTCGAATTCGATCAGGTCCGAGATGTGATAGGCCTGATTATTGACCCGGATTTCATACGAGGGGGTGACGTAGCTCTGGGCGAGCATCGCCAAAAACTGGCCATGATGCCCTTGAACGCCAACACCTTGACGAGCGCCGAGGCGTCCGTTTTCGACGTAAAACAGATTGTAGCCCTTGCATTTGCCGTTCCAGCAAAGCCAACCGATCGCATTGACCGGACGGCCATTCGCCTGGACGTTGGCGTCAACGCCGTACGGCAGCATCGCGTGCATCGTCGCCCAGGCGTTTTCCTTCGCGACATCGACCGGCTGCTTGTAGTAATAGTCAAGTACGCGGCGAATCTTACCCCGGAGTCGGGCCTGTTCGGGAGTGAGCGGTTTCTTGGGAGGAGCTTCGGGCGCCAGTTCAAGCGGCTTCGGCTCTTCGGTCGGCTTTTCTTCGACGGCCGGGGCAGGCTCGGTCGACTTCATCTCGATCGATTCCATTTCGACCGGCTTCATCGCTTCGGCGGGAATTTCCAGGGGAAGTTTCGCCGGTTCGACGGAGGAGGCGACCGTTTTCGGTTCGCTTTTCATCTCCTGCTTCGCGACGCCGGCGCCAATTTCGGCGGCTGGCTCGTTCATCGGCAACAGCTTCAGCATCGGGCCGTCATCGGCCTTGTCCTTTGCGGCGGCTTGCTTCTCTTCTTCGGTCAACGGAGCGACCGGGGCGGGCGCGTCATTTTGCGGCGGCGCCGTTTTATTGGCTTCTTTTTCCGCCCCAAACTTGAGCGCGATGCGTAGAACAGGAGAGTCCAGCTGCAACCCGGAGGTTTCTACCGGCGTGACGGACTCTTCCACATTCGAGGGCGCTTGCAACTGCAACCCATCCGCGAGGACGGGTGTGCAAAAGCCGGAAATTGCCAAGAGAGTCAAAAACGTCGAACGTCGTCGCATCATCCATGCCTTGAGATTCTGTCGCCGGTTTGCCGGTTAGGCAAACCATGCTTTGCTGCAATCGCCTTATTGCCAGCTTGGCATACGCAGTTTTCGGACGCAACGGCGGATTGAAATCAGGTCGATTCGGCTCGCAGCGTCGCTTTTTGAAATCACGGGGAGACTCGTCGGTAGAAACTGTAAATCCTACCTCTCCCCATCGATCGCCGAAGTCCGTATTCGCCCGGAAATCGGCACGGGCCTCAGACGGTCTACCGCATAAAGGACGGAATCAACCAACTAGTCATACTGACATTCTCGGGAGGGGAAGGTTTCTCGCCCATCGCGTAAGCCTCCCACTTTGCCGTATCGCCACCGTAGTCAACCTGGCTATGTTCCTTCAGCGATTGAATCGCTACATAGCGGAGAGCAGGATCGCGGTCTTGAATCGCAGGGGCGAGCGCCTTGCGAGACTCTGGCGAATCGAATTGTTCCAGCGCTTTCGCGGCAGCCAAGCGGACGTCGAGCTCGCGATCGCGCACGATCAAGTCCCCCAACTCTTCGACCGCTTTGGGATCTTTGCCAACGACCAGCGTTTCGACCGCCATTACGCGGACACGGGGCTCGTTGTCGTAGAGCCCCATTCGCAGGCCTTCCTGAGCCGCCGGAGTCTGCAGCGCCGCCAGCGCCTTCAGAATTTCGATCCGCAGGAGCGGATCCTGTTCGTCTTTGAGCTGCTGCGTCAGCTTATTGGCGTTCAACTGCCGCTCCGAGTCGCTCATCTCGTGCGTGTACCGCGACATACGCCGAATATCGTCACGGCGCTGCGTGGGGCTCGGGCCGTACTTGGCCAGATCAGCGGGGTCATCTTTGATGCCCCAGCCGAATGGGCTGCTGATAGCGCCGTTCTTGGTGCAACCGAGTACGCATATCAAAAGACAGATGGCAAAACTGGCCGACTTCATCGTTGCCCTTCGAAGGATTTTCTAATAGCAATTTCTGGTCGCGAGGACGCGAGACGATAGCAAAATGGTCCAGGCCCGCCTAGACGAATCCCAGCCAATCCGAAACCTTCTCTGGAGGGAGAAAATTGTTGCTTGCGGTGCTTCGCATCTCCCGCCAAAACGTGGTAGGCTTTCCACTTAGAGCTAGCGATTCGCCCAGTGGGGCAATATTCCCGATTGGGCGACGAATACCAATCGACGTTACCGCCTTATCCGCTCATCTACGGGGGAATTCCCTTGGTCGATCCAAAACAACATGCCAGCAATCGTGGCGCGATCGAAACGATTCTGCGCTACATTCCCGGTTTTAGCGGTTACCTAGAAAAGGAGTATCGGCGCGACGCTGACGCGCTCACGCGTAAATGGCTCGCCGATCGCCTGGATCGCGCGAAATCTCCACTCGACACCTATGGACGGATGCTTGTCGATCTAGGCCAAATTGACCAGCTCCCCATGATTGACCGCCTTCGCGCGAAACTTGATACCGCGATCGGTTGCTTGCGTGGCGCGATGCCTGGCTACAGCGGCTTCTTTGATTTTGTACACATCGGCGAAGATCAATTGGATGACATCTACGACTACGACGCTGGGATGATCACCGACGCCGATTCGGTCGCTGCGGGAATTGAAAAGTTGCCGACCGCCAGCGAAACTCCGGCCGTCACCATTCCGCCGCTCATCGCGTTGCTCGACGCGATGCTAGCGAAACTGGACGAACGCGAAAACATGCTGAAGGGAATCGGATCGGAACCGCCGGCGAGCTAATCGCCTAGCGCGGCTTCGAGTAGATCGACGGAACAAGCAACACGAGGGAAAACGCCATGGGCATCCGATTAGAAGTCATTCAGTATTTCGACGAAACGAACCGCTCGCTCGTCCATCGCGAACCGCAAAGCGGTTCGGCCGACATCAAGTACGGCGCGCAGTTGATCGTCAATCAAAATCAGGAAGCGATCTTCTTCCGCGACGGCAAAGCGATGGACAGCTTCGACCCCGGTCGATACACGCTGACCACGCAGAACCTGCCGCTGATCACCAGCATTCTCACCATTCCGTGGGAAAAGTCGCCGTTTCAGTGCCAGGTCTACTTCTTCGGCAAGCAGACGTTCCTCGATCAAAAATGGGGAACGCGACAACCGATCACCGTCCGCGACGCCGACTTCGGCATGGTCCGCCTGCGGAGCTTCGGGAAGTTCTCGTACCGTATCAAAGACGCGTCGCTCTTGCTCAACACGCTGGTCGGTACGCAAGGTAAATACACGACCGACGAAGTGACGAGCTTCTTGAAGGACGTCATCGTTTCGCGCTTGACCGATCTGCTCGGCACGATGCAGGTCGGCATGCTCGACTTGCCCGCCAAGTTTGACGAAGTCGCCGCCGGTACGCGAATTAAAGTGGCCGAAGACTTCGCCAAGTATGGGCTGGAGCTCGCCGACTTCTTCATCAATGCGATCACGCCGCCGGAAGAAGTGCAGAAGGCGATCGACGCTCGCAGCAGCATGGGCGCCATCGGCGATCTCCGCGCCTTCACCATGTACCAAGCCGCCAGCAGCATGTCAAAGATGGCGGAGCAGGGGGGCGGAGCCGGCAACAACGCGATGGGGATGGGCATGGGCGCCGGGTTCGGCATGATGATGCCCGGCATGATCCAGCAGGCGCTGCAAAACCAACCCGCTCCGCAAGCCGGTCAATCGATGCCGCAGCAGCCGCTGCAAGGCGCCGCGACAATGGCCGCCGCCGGAGCAGGCGCGGCAGCCGGCGGTTCGCTCTCGTTTGACGATCTCGCTCCGGCCGCTCACAAGGCCGATCCGCGTCAGTTGGTTCAAGCGGTCGCGCAGTCGAACTCCTGGACCATCGCCGCCGACGGAGACGGCTTCATCGTCACCGTTCCGATCGGCAGCCTGCGAAAACAGAACGTCCACATCTCGTTCAATCTCAAAGACGACGATGGACAAAGCCTGATCACCTTCCAATCGTACTGCGGACCGGCGACCGAACGAAACGCCGTCGCGCTGCTTCGCTACAACACGAAGATGATCCATGGAGCGTTCGCGTTCGCGACGACTCCGGCCGGCGAAATGATCTCGGTCCAAGCCAACGAACTGGCCGATACGGCCGACGCGCTCGGATTGACGCGGATCATGACCGCGATCGCCTGGCAGGCGGACAAGGTGGAAGAAAAGCTGCTCGGCACGGACGACAACTAACGCTTCTCGCCTTTCCCATTCGGCCATTGCGTGAAGCTTCGTCTCGTCGCCGCTGTACTATTTTTGATTGCCGCCGGCCTGCTTGCGGTCGGCGGCGACTGGTTGACGTTACGGTTGGTGGGCGCGTCAGCGTTATTGGCGCTCGGCGCCGCGGCGATTGCGTTGCCGATCGGTACGTTTCTCGCGATCGCATTGGGTCGACTAGCGATTCCTGGTCGTTGGCTCGCTCAGGGTTTGCTGACGCTCCTCTTGTTTGAGCCGCTCTATCTTACTTGCGGCGCGTGGCGAGCTGCGTTTGGTCCGCATGGTTGGCTACAAGATCAAATCGGCGCCGCGGCCAATCCCTTTCTGTTCGATGGCTGGCTCGGCGCGATCGTGCTGCATGGCATCGCCGCAATTCCTTGGACCTTCTTCTTCGTAAGGTTGCAGTTGGCGGCCGGTGCGCCGGAACTCGAAGAAGACGCACTGCTCGACACCTCTACCACTTCGACGCTGACGAACGTCACGCTCCGCCGCGCAGCGCCTGGCGTGTTGATGGCGGCGCTTTGGATTGGCGTCGTCGCGTTCAGCGAGATGACCGTCACCAGCATCTGCAATGTGCGAACCTACGCCGAGGTCCTCTTTACCGGGATCACGCTCGGCGAAGCGGTCGATCGAACGTCGCTGCCGGTCTGGCCGGCGGTCCTGGTCACTTTCGCAATGACCGTCGTCGCCACGACGCTCGCTTCGCAGCTTGCGCCGGCAAACGCCGCCAGTACGCCGGTTCGTTCGCCGACGTTTCCCATGCGGCCACTCGCTCGCCTCTTTGCGACGGCAATCGTCTGGCTGTCGGTCTTGCTGCTGGCCGGACTGCCGATCGGCGCTTTTGTTTACAAAGCGGGACTGATCGTCAACGTCGCCGATGGGCACGTCGATCGTTACTGGTCAGCAGCGAAAGTGAGCGAGTTGCTTGTCGCTTCGATGCAAAAGTACGCTGGCCTCTTTCAATGGACGATCGCGATAGGACTTGCCAGCGCCGCAGCAACGCTTTTGATCAGCTCGAGCATCGCTTGGATAGCATCACGACTCCGGCATGGCCAGAGCGTCGTCGCACTCATCGCCGGCGTTCTGTTTGGCGTTCCCGGTCCAATTATCGCGCTTTCGCTGATCTGGCTCTTTAATCGCCGCGAGGCGCCGTTGCTGATTTACTTTTACGATCGCACGATCCTGGCGCCAACGATTGCGCTGGTGATCATCAGCCTGCCGATCAGCCTCTTGTTGCTGTGGCATATCTTTCGCGCCGACGCCGGCGACCTGGACGAAGCGGCGCAGCTGGAAGGCCTGGGGCCTTGGCGGCGTCTGTGGAGAGTCGGCGTCATGCGCCGCCCGGCGGTTTTGGCGGCCGTCTTTCTATTGGCGTTCGCCTTGGCGACCAGCGACGTGACCGCTTCCTATCTGGTTACCCCGCCGGGAGTCGATACCCTCTCGCGCACGATCTTTGAAATGCTCCACTACGGCGCCGAGGACAACGTCGCCGCCCTTTGTCTGATCAATCTGGCCCTTTCGGCGACGATGGCGGTGATAACGATTATGCTGCTCAAACCTGCGTTTCGCTCGGCTCAGTCGTAATTCGTCGGCAGCAAATCTTCGCAATTCGGACCTTTCCGGCCGATCTTGCGTATACTGACAACATGAACTTCGCACGCTCCTTATCCCCCGTTCTAATCACATTGGCACTCAGCGTCTCGGCGCTGGCCGAAGACACGCTGACGTTTCGCTACAACGATGCGGAAGTGACGAAGACAGGACGCGTTATCGCCAACGCCGAAAGCGGCGTGATTCTCGAGACGCCCGACAACATGATGTGGCCGATTCTGGCCGACGATCTGATCGCGAGTAAACAAGATGCGACCGAATTCGCGCCGCTCGACAAGAAGCAACTGACCGAAAAGTTGCTGGCCGAATTGCCCCCCGGCTTCGAGGTGCATGAAACGGCTCACTACTTGATCTGCTTCAACACGTCGAAAGCGTACGCCTACTGGTGCGGCTCGCTGTACGAGCGACTCTATCGCGGCTTCGTTAATTATTGGAAGCAGCGGGGAGTGAACCTGGTCGAGCCGACGCAGCCAATGGTCGCGGTCATCTTCGACAACAAGCAGAACTACGCCGCCTACGGTAAAGAAGAACTGGGCGACGCGGCCGGTTCGATCATCGGCTACTACAGCATGCATACCAATCGCGTCGCGATGTATGACTTGACCGGCGTTGATGCAGCCCGCGCTCAAGGCTCCAGCCAACGCGACATCGCCCGCATCAACAGCATCCTCGCTCGTCCTGAGGCGGCTTACCTGGTCGCGACCATCGTTCACGAAGCGACCCATCAGATCGCCTACAACTGCGGGCTTCAGGTTCGTCTCGCCGACAATCCGGTCTGGGTGAGCGAAGGGCTCGCGATTTATTTTGAAACGCCTGACCTGTCGAGCTCGCGCGGGTGGCGTGGGATCGGCGAAGTGAACCGAATTCGTCTGCCGCAAGCGAAGCGACTCGTGCAGCGACCTGGCGGTCAGTTGATTGCGAGCCTGCTGGTCGATGACGATCAATTTCGCAAAGCGGAAACGGCCCTCGATGCGTATGCGCTTGCGTGGGCGCTCAACTATTACCTGCTGAAGCGGTATCCCGACGCCTACGCCAACTATCTGAAACATCTGTCGGAGCGGCGTCCGCTGCATGATCCGCCGCGCGAGGAGCGGCTCGCCGAGTTCCAGCGATTTATCACCAGCGATCTTGATGCATTCGAGGCGGATTTCCGCAAAGTTATCGCTGGTTTGCGCTAGTCGCAGCCGATTGTGCGCATATTGAAAAGAAACGCCGAAAAACAGGGGCGAACCCTTAAAATCGAATAGCGATTTCCGGCGTACGAATCTAGAATCGAATCATCACTAGCACCCCGCGT